>DATAJW010000001.1:0-13840 GCA_036261925.1 Minisyncoccota bacterium
ATTGACCGCATAGGCCGGGACGCGCGCATCGTTGTTCGAGAGCATGGCGGATATCTGGCGCGCGACGCCGGTATCGAGCGCCATCTCGGGACGGTCCTCGTACTCTTCGAGTACCTTGCCGTTCTTGTCGGTGACCGAGAGTATCGCGACCGGGGCGTTGCGGATACCGTCGTTGCCGAATACGCCGAACGCACTCACGATATCGAGCAGACGCACTTCCGCCGCGCCGAGCGCGAAAGAGAGGCCGTAGTCGCGCGGGCTTCCGAGCGTGGAGATACCCATCTTCCTGGCAAGGTTGATGACGTTATCGATACCAGCGAGGTAGAGGGTCTTCACCGCCGGGATGTTGATCGACTGGGCGAGCGCGGTCGTGAAGGTCATCGGTCCGCGGAAGTTCCCATCGTAGTTGCCGGGCGCGTAGCACGGCGCCTCGCTATTGAAGGTATCGCTCGGTGAGCAGGAGGTCGAGAACTGGGTCGGCAGGTCGTAGATCACCGTCTCGGGGGTGTAGCCCTTGAGCAGCGCCGCGGCATAGACGAACGGCTTGAACGAGGAACCCGGCTGGCGCGGGGCGAGAGCGATATTGTAGTTGCCGTCTATTTCCGCATCGAAATAGTCGCGGGAGCCGACCATGGTGAGTATCTGGCCGGTCTTGGGGTCGATGGCGACGAGCGCGGCGTTCTCGGCGTCGAATCGCGTCTCGTTCTCGAGCGCGTACCGGTTCACGATGGACTGCGCGTCGTTCTGGAGGTCGGCGTCAAGCGTCGTGATGATGGCAAGGCCCTGGTTCACGACGTCGGTCCCGTACTTCTCCTCGAGATACTGCTCGACGTAGAAGACGAAATGCGGCGCGATGATGGAACCGTTCTGCTGCCGGCTGAACGTGATGCTTTCCCGCCGCGCCTCGTCGTACTCATCGTCGGTGATGTAGCCGAGGAGCTTCATGCGATCGAGCACGAGGTTCTTGCGCGCGTCGAGCGCTTCGCGGTTGTTCCCATACGGCGAGTAATAGGTCGGCGCCTGCGGAAGGGCGGCGAGGTACGCCGCTTCGGCGATGGAAAGCTCGCTCGCGGACTTTCCGAAGAACGCACGCGACGCCGCTTCGGCGCCATAGAGCGTGCCGCCATACGGCGTGACGTTCAGATAGAATTCGAGTATCTCGTCCTTGGTGTATTTGCCTTCGAGCTTCCATGCGAGTATCCATTCCTGGATCTTGCGTATCGGCGTCTTCTTGCCGGTCAGGATGGTGTTCTTCACGACCTGCTGCGTGATGGTCGAGCCGCCCTGCGCGAGCGAGCCGGTCTGGATGTCGGCTATGAGCGCGCGGATGAAGGAGGTGAGGCGGACGCCGCTGTGCTCGTAGAACTTGTCGTCCTCGATGGCGATGCTCGCTTTCTGGAGGTTCGTCGATATGTCGGAGAGCGGGACGACGTTGCGGCGCATGTCATGGTTGAGGTCGTACAGGACCGTTTTCCCGGTGCGGTCGTATATCTTGGTCGATTCCGAGACCTTGCGCGCGTCGAAGGAATTGAGATCCGGTATCGGGGTGAACGCGACCGAGAGCACGGCGAATCCTCCGATGAGGAGGAGGATGCCGCCGCCGATGAAGGCGATGCGGAGTATGAGATGGGGATTCGTGAGGTGCTCACGGATAGTCTTTCGTGCCATGAGGGCTATGCTATCACGAAAACGGCCCCTTCCGGGGCCGTTTCCTTATATCAATTCCTCGTCTTCCTCTTCTTCAGCCTCATCAGCTGCGTCATCGCCCTCGACGTCGTCCTCTTCGTCTTCTTCAGGCACGTCGAGGACATCGTTGTCGTGGATCTCATCATCCATCATAGAGTGGAAATTACATTAGTATGCTCGCATGAGGCGCGTAGCACCTCTATTCTGCAGATGCCCCGGTCCCTTTGCAAGCTTACTTGCGGCCGGCTGTGGACAAGCCGGCGATAGCTACCGCGATGGCATCGAGCTCGTCGTCCAGCCGCTTCTTCGGAGGCAGCGAGAGCAGTTTCGGCACCATCGCCTCCATCGCTTTCTTATCCGCATTGCCGTATCCGGTGACCGCGAGCTTCACCTGTCCCGGCGCGTGCTCCGACACCGGCAGTTCCGCTTGGCCCGCAGCGGCGAGCACGGCCCCGCGAGCTTCCGCGACGCCGATGGCGGTCTTCTTGTTCGTGCTGAAGAACAGCGTCTCGAGCGCGACCACGTCCGGACGGTGTTCCTCGATAGCGCTCGCTACGGCGCTGAACACCGCGGAAAGCCTCGATTCGCTGCTCCCTTTCGGCGGGATGACGCAATCGCTCCATAGGTGGATAGGGCGCGACGGATCACCCTCGATGACCGCCAATCCAAGACGGTCATAGCCGGGGTCGATGCCGAGTATGCGCATTATCCGTTATCCTCGCGCATGGATTCGAATCCGCGCGCGTTGGTATAGAGCTGCTGCACGTCCTCATGCTCATCGAATAGGTCGAGGAGCGCGCCGAGCTTCGCCTCATCCTCTTCGGAAAGGTCCATCAAGGGCTCGTTCGGCGAAAGTACGCCGCCGCCCGACTTGGTGAACGCCCAGAGCGCCGAGCCTTGCGCGCCGAGCTCGATACCATTCTTCGAGAGGAGATGCTTCACTTCCTGCGTCGTGCGGTTCTTGTTGTCGGTGAGCGCATCGACGATGACCGCCGTGCCGCCCGGCCCGTAGAATTCGTAGACGACCTGCTCGAGGTCGCCGGCGTCCTTCGACGTGCCTTTGGCAACCGCGCGCTCGATGTTGTCCTTCGGCATGTTCGCCGCCTTTGCGCGCTCGATAGCCGACGCGAGGCTGGGAGACGAAGCATTACCGGCAGCCTTCTTCGATTCGATGGTGATAAGGCGCGCGAATCGCGAGAAGGTACGCGAGCGCGCGGCATCCGTGACGCCCTTCTGCCTTTTTATCTGCGACCATTTGCTGTGTCCTGACATAGGCGCATTGTAGCAAAATGTGCGGAGGCGGCTAAAACTTCACCTGACTTTGTTACGGGTCCCATCTCGTTACTGCGCCGTACTGCTAGTACGTCTCCGCTCCTCGATTGCCCGTGCCGCGTCAGATGAACTTTTCTCTCGCCTCGATGCGCATCGTTATGATATGAGATACTCTTTGCCTTTCTGCGTAAGGATGCGGCCGCGGGAGGAGCGTTCGACGAAGCCGAGACGCAGCAGGTACTGCTCGTACACGTTCTCGACGGTATCAGGGTCCTCGTGGAGCGCGGAAGCGAGCGCGCGGATACCGGCTGGGCCGCCCTTGAACGAATCACGGAGCGTCATGAGATAGCGGCGGTCGTCCTTCGTCAGGCCGAGCTCATCGATGCCGAAGAGCTTGCAGGCAAGATCGGTGACTTCCGGCGTGATGGGCCTGTTCTCGACTTCCGAGTAATCGCGCACGCGTTTCAGGAGCGCGTTGGCGACGCGCGGGGTCGCGCGGCTTCGGGCGGCGATGCGGTCGATGACCGCATCATCCGTCGAGAGCGAGAGCACGTCCGCGGAACGCTTGATGATCTTGCGGAGGTCGTCGTCAGTATAGAAATCGAGCTGGTAGACGCCGCCGCCGAAGCGCGAGCGGAGCGGGGAAGAGAGCTGCGCGACGCGGGTCGTCGCGCCCACGAGCGTGAACGGCGGGAGCGCGAGCTCGACAGTACGCGCCGACGGTCCCTTGCCGAGCACGATATCGAGCGACCCGTTCTCGAGGGCGGGATAGAGGAGCTCCTCTATCTTGTGCGAGAGCTGGTGTATCTCGTCGATGAAGAGCACGGTACCGGGCTCGAGGTTGGTGAGGATGGCGGCAAGGTCGCCAGCGCGCTCTATCGCGACGCCGGACGTGGTCTTCAGGGGCGCCTCGAGCGATGCGGCGACGAGGTGGGCGAGGGTGGTCTTCCCGACGCCCGGAGGACCGTAGAAAAGGAGGTGCTCAGGCATGTCGCCGCGCTTCTTCGCGGCTTCGAGCACGACTGAAACGTTCGCTTTTACGTGTCCCTGGCCGACATAGTCGTCCCAGGTAGCGGGCCGGAGCGCGCTGTCGAGGCTCTGGTCTTTTACGCGAATCGTGTCAGAGGTACTTGACATAAAATCAGGGTGTGCTAGCATTGTAGCACATGAGGGTTGGCCTCGTGAGAACCTTTCTCGCGGGGCTTTTTCTATGCCCTCTGGTTCCTTCCAGGGTTCAACCTTGTATCTACAAGGTTGAACCCTGGAACCATCCTACATAGTACCCTCTAGGCAAGGCTTGACGGCTTTCGGGCGTTTCCCCAAGGATCTTCTGGTACCACGCTCGTACGTGGTGCGCTGGGAGTCTCCTCAGGCGACTCGTTCACCCTCCTTTACGGGAGGGAGTGCCTGGAGGGTACTGTGCGGGAGCATGCAGAACGTACAGAAGCAAAAGGCGCCCTACGGGGCGCCTTTTGCGTTCTTGACCGACTCTAGAATCTGCTATGATTTACGAACAGCAATAATCGCATCACGCCAAATCACTATGGGCTTCGAAAATCCTTTTAAACCTCGTCCGCGTCCGCAGGAGCAGGCTCGTGAGCTGAATCCAGGAGAGATCGAAGCGGCGCAAATATCTATCGAAGGCGCGGTTAGAGCCAATCTCGGGCAGGAGAAGATCGATACTGGCTCGGACCTCACGAACGATGAGCTCGGTGAAGCTACGCTCGCGCAACGGGCTTCGATGCGTGAACTAGGGCAGGAAGGGTACCGTGAGCGAGAAAAACTTCTTGAAGACCAGGCACCAGCTCTTCAAGGGCAGTACGAAGCATTAAAGATGAGGCGAGAGTCCCTTGCCCCGCAGCAGCGCGAGATTCTCGAAAGCATAGAGAAGGCGCTGGAGAGACGAGGAGAAACCAGTGAGAGCTATGCGTTGGCCACATTCGTGTATAAGAGCTGCGCTACTGATTATGGGTCGCTGTATCGCCCGAGCTCGACATTAGAGCTATTCTCTCCCGAAGTGCAGAAAGCGTTCAATGAATATTTCGCCGAGGCACAGATCAGGGGCGCGCAGCATAGGGTTCTACAGAAAAGAGGCGAGGATCTCGAAAGTCTCGCTAAAGAGCAGAACTAATCGCGCGGGAGATCGACGACACGGAAGACCTCCTCCAAGGAGGTCGTTCCATTAAGTGCGGCGATGATGCCCTGCTCGAGCATGGTGAGGTAGCCCTGGCGGCGCGCTTCTTTCGCGATGTCGTTCTCGCTCGGGTTATCGCGCAGGAATTCGCCGAGCGCATCATCCATGAAGACAGCCTCGTAAAGGCCGATGCGACCCTTGTAGCCGGTCGAGTCTTCGGACGCAGGGTCCGGCACCCAGGTTGTATCGTAGGAGGCGGGAAGGAGCGACTTATCCTCTATCTTCGCGAAGACCTTCTCGATGAGCGCTTTCTCGCTCTCGGTCGTCGGTACCTGCTTGCGTTCATCGGGGTTCAGGCGGCGGACGAGGCGCTGCGCCATCGCCACGGAGATGGAGGAAGCGAACGATTTCGGGTCGAGGCCGAGGTCGACGAGGCGCGGGAACGTACCGGCGGCGTTATTGGTGTGAAGCGTGGAGAAGACGAAATGGCCGGTGAGCGCCGCGCGCACTGCCGTCTCGGCTACCTCGCCGTCGCGGATCTCGCCGACGAGTATGACGTCCGGGTCCTGGCGGAGAATGGAGCGGAGGCCTTCGGAGAACGAATAGTTCGGCTCGACCTGCGTCTGCACGATGCCGGGAATGTGGTACTCGATCGGGTCCTCGATGGTGATGATCTTCGTTTCAGGTGTGTGTATCTCCTTGAGGAAGGCGTAGAGGGTCGTCGTCTTGCCGGAGCCCGTCGGTCCGGTGGTGAGGAGCATGCCGTTCGGGCGCCGTATCTCCCGCTTCAGGCGCTCGAGGATGCGGCTATCGATGCCGAGCTCCTCGAATCCGATGCCGATGACATTCGGGTCGAGGATGCGCATCACGACCGATTCGCCGTATGCGCCGGGTATCGCCGAGGTGCGTATCTCGACCTCGGTGCCGGCGACGTCCACGCTGAAGCGGCCGTCCTGCGCCCGGTCGGTGATGTTGATCTTGAGTCCCGACAGGAGCTTGATGCGGGCAAGCAGGAGCTTATGCGCGTGCGCGTCGAGCTCGTATACGTCGGTGAGGAGGCCGTCCAGGCGCAGGCGCAGGCGCACGGTGGTCTCTTCCGGCTCGATATGGATATCGGAAGCGTGGAGCGCGAACGCCGCGGCGAGCACCTGCTCGAATATCCGCGATACGTTCGCCGCCTTGCCGACCGCAAGCGATGCGGCCAGCTCGGCGCGGAGCGCCTGCAGGCTGGTGAGCTTCGCGGAGAGGGTCTCCAGGGCCTCCGTCGAGATATCGAAGATGCCGGCGCGGTCCTGGGTCGCGTACGAGAGCTCCTTGTAGCGTTCGAGCGCGTGGTCGAGGCTCTTCCGGGAGATGAGGAACTTCGCGATGATGAAGCCCTTCTCGGAGAGCGCCTTCTCGA
Organism: Minisyncoccota bacterium; assembly: GCA_036261925.1. Lineage (GTDB taxonomy): Bacteria > Patescibacteriota > Minisyncoccia > Phycocordibacterales > Phycocordibacteraceae > C7867-001. Next base: position 6,495 of record DATAJW010000001.1, read on the forward strand.
GTTTGGTATACGCAGGATTCTGCGGGTTGCGTATCGCGAGGGAGAGGTGCATGCCGTTCTTGTCGAACGCGACGGCCTCGGCTTCGCGCGCCTCGTTCTCGGGAATGACGCGGAGCGCATCCACGTTCACGGGAATGACCGAGAGGTCGGTATAGGTGAAGCCGTATTTCTCGGAGAGGATGCGGGCGAAATCCTCCTCCTCGGCGGCGTGCACGGCTTTCAGCTTCGCGTCCTCGGCATCCGTATCGAAATGAGCGGGCATATACGCCGTATGATAGCACCTGCCTCCGGGAGGGAGAGTATTGACTTTATATACAAATGGTGATATACTGCACGCAGAACCCATCAATCCTCACGGAGTCGCGCCATGCGCATTCGTACGTTCGCCGGTCTTTGCCTTACCGCCCTAGCGCTCGCCGCATGCGGGCATAATTACGGCTCCGGAAGCTATCAGGGCTTCCGGCCCACGTCCGAACCGGTCCGCGTCTCGCATGACTACTACCTGCCGCTCGAGGCGGACCCGGGCGCGCTCGCCGCATCGCTCAAGCTGCCCGACGGCGCACGCATGTACTGCGTGCCGGTCAATGGCTCGATGACGACCAAGGTCTGCCGCGCCCAAGTGGAAACCGGCGTGCGGTACGAATCGCGGACCAACTACTATCGCTATCGCTAAGCCGGCACGGCGCCCATCTCATGGAGTGAGATGGGCGCTTTTCGTTTGCCCGCACCGGGTGGGGAATATTGGTACAATGGCGGGAATGGAGAAGGAGCTCGCGAATCTCGAGGAACTGACCGCCGAAGCGACCCGCTTCGCTCTCGGCCTCGCTCCTAAGGATGGGGCGGCCACGCTCGTCACGCTCTCGGGCGAGCTCGGCGCCGGGAAGACCAGTTTCAGCCAGGGCGCCGCTCGCGCGCTCGGCGTCACCGAAGCGGTCACGAGCCCGACGTTCGTGCTCGAGAAGGAATATGCGCTCGAACGTGGCGCCTTCGAACGCCTCGTGCACATAGACGCGTACCGGCTCAAGGAGGGAAGCGAGCTCGGCGCACTTGGTTTCAAGGAACGCCTCGCCGACCCCGCGAATCTCATCTTGCTCGAGTGGCCTGAACGCGTCGCGGACGCGCTTCCCGTTCCCGACGTCGCCATAACCCTTGCCGTCTCCCCGAGCGGAGGCCGTACCATCGCCTATGCCGCGCATTAGATCGAAGCGCGGCAAGGGGGCGAAGACCAGGCTCGTCCTGCTCGACGCGCACGCCATCATCCATCGCGCGTACCACGCGCTCCCGGAATTCACCGGTCCCGACGGCCAGCCGACCGGCGCGCTCTACGGTCTCGCGTCCATGCTGCTGCGCATCGCGAGCGAGCTTTCGCCCGATTACATGGTCGCCTGCTACGACCTCCCGAAGCCGACCGTGCGCCACGAGGCGTTCGAGGGCTATAAGGCGACGCGCGGGAAGATAGACGATGCGCTGATAGCGCAGCTCGAGAGCTCGCGTCGCGTGTTCGAGGCCTTCGCGATACCTATATATGAACGGGCGGGGTTCGAGGCCGACGATATCCTCGGCACTATCGTCGAGCTGCTCAAGGACGATGAGGGCAAGGAGATAGTCATCGCCTCGGGCGATATGGATACGATGCAGCTCATCACGGGTAAGAGAGTGCAGGTCTATACCCTCAAGAGGGGCCTCAACGACACCATCCTCTATGACGAGGCGGCGGTGCTTGCGCGCTACGGGTTCCCGCCGGCGCTCATCGCCGACTACAAGGGCCTGCGCGGCGATCCGTCCGATAACATACCGGGCGTGCCCGGTATCGGCGAGAAGACGGCGACCGAACTCATCCAGGCATTCGGTTCCATCGAGGACATCTATAGGAAACTGAAGAAGGGCACTGATGCGTTCACCGATGCCGGTATCAAGCCGCGCATCGTCAAGCTCTTGGTCGAGCATGAGGAGGATGCGCTGTTCTCGAAGAGCCTTGCCACCATCCGCACGGACGCGCCCATCGCGTTCTCGCTTCCGGAGGACCTGTGGAAGGAGGCCATTCAGCGACCGAAGCTGCTCGCGCTCTTCGATGAGTTCGGGTTCCGCTCGCTGCGCCCGCGCCTCGCATCGCTCCTGAATGTCGGTGACGACGAGGACGACGAGCTGCTCGACGAACTGCCCGAGGAGGATGTCTCCTCCGACCGTCTCGCCGAAGCGAAGGTGATGCTCTGGCTCCTCTGCTCCGACTTCACGAATCCGAGCCTGGACGACGTGCTCGCGTACGCGAAGGCGCGCACCTTCGACGAGGCGTACGCCACGCTTTCCAAGAAGCTTGAGGAGACCGGGCGGCTCAAGGAGGTGTACGACGAGATAGAGCGTCCGCTCATCGATATCGTCCGCGTCATGGGGGAATGCGGCGTCCGCATAGACCAGGAGGCGCTCGAGAAGCTGCGCGTGACGTATCGCAAGGAGCTCGAGAAGATCGAGAAAGCCATATACGAGGCGGCGGGCCACGAGTTCAACATCAGCTCCCCCAAGCAGCTCGGCGTCGTGCTCTTCGACGAGCTCGAGCTTAAGGTCGCGGGCCAGAAAAAGACCGCCGGCGGCCAGCGTTCGACCAAGGAATCGGAGCTCGAGAAGATACGCGACCTCCACCCCATCGTCGAGGAGGTGCTGAAGTACCGCGGACTGCAGAAGCTGCTCGGCACCTATATAGAAGCGATACCGCCGCTCCTCGATAGCGAGAGCCGGCTGCACGCCGAGTTCCTGCAGACCGGCGCGGTCACGGGCCGCATGGCGAGCCAGAATCCGGGGCTCCAGAACATACCGATACGCACGCCCGAAGGCCGCGCCATACGCCACGCGTTCGTGCCGCGCGACGGGTTCACGCTCGTCGGTCTCGACTATTCCCAGATAGAGCTCCGCCTCGCCGCCATCCTCTCGAAGGATGAGAAGCTCTGCGACATATTCAAGAGCGGACGCGACGTGCATCGGGAGGTCGCGGCGGCGGTGTTCGGCGTCGCGCCCGAGCAGGTGGACGCGGAGATGCGCCGCCGCGCGAAGATCATCAATTTCGGCATACTCTACGGCATGGGCGTGAACGCGCTGAAGGCCCAGCTCGGCACGACGGTCGGCGAGGCGCATACGTTCTATGACGACTACTTCGCGACCTTCGACACGCTCGCGAAGTACCTCGAGTCCACGCGCGGGTACGCACGCAAGCATGGCTACACCGAGACGCTCTTCGGTCGCCGCCGCCAGTTCCCGGAGATGAAGTCGCCGCTGCCGTACGTACGCGCGCAGGCGGAGCGCATGGCCATCAACGCGCCCATCCAGGGAACGCAGGCGGACATCATCAAGCGCGCGATGGTCGAGATCGACCGGTATCTCATGGCGCATAACGAGCGCAACGACGCGCACCTCATACTCCAGGTGCATGATGAGCTCGTCTACGAGGTGCGGGACGCGAAGGTGAAGGAGCTCGCGAGCGAGATACGCCGCATCATGGAGTCGGTGCTCCCCGAGGGCGAGACGAATGGCGTGCCCATCATCGCGGAAGCCAAGGCAGGTAAGGACTGGGGCTCGATGGAGCCGCTTGCGATTTAGCGGACGGGGAGCATACTTTTCTCGGGTTACGAAAATGAGCACAGGGAGGAACATTGATGCTCAATGAATCCAAGCTCGACAAGAAACCTGCAGAGGGAAAGCGGTCGCTTCTGGGCGATTGCATGATCCTGCTCGGAGCGGCCGCACTCATATATGTCGCGGCGATGGTCTGGGTATCCGTGTATGGGCCCAGAACGGCGTCCCTGATGAGTCACGTCAACGAGAAGGTCACCTACACCTCGTACCCGAACAGCCGATTCTGAACCTCGCGAAGGCGCCCTAGGGCGCCTTCCATCTTTTAGTACAATGCAGGGGTGATCTACCTCTTCCATGGGAGCGACTCGAACAAGGTCCGCGCCAAGGCGTTCGCCTGGATCGCGGCCGCGCGCGCGAAAGCGCCCGACGCCGCCTATATCCGGCTATCCGCCGGCGAGCTGACGGAACAGTCCCTGAACGATGCGCTCTCGTCGCAGGGACTCTTCTTCGCGAAGACCTTGGTGCTCATCGACGACCCCTTCGCCGATAGCGAGGCGGGAGAGCTCGTGCTCGCGAGCCTCGATACGCTCGCCTCGTCCGCGAACCCGGTCGCGCTCGTCACGCCGAAGCTCCTCGCGGCGAGGACGAAGAAGCTGGAAGCGGTCGCCGAGAAGTCGTTCAGGATAGATGCGGCAGCTAGAGCCGCGCGCGGATTCAATAGCGCGCTCGTGAACGCGCTCGGCGCGCGCGACGGCACGACGCTCTGGCTCGAGCTCAAGAAGGCCGAGCGGCAGGGCGACGTGCCGGAAGCGATCCATGGCCTCCTGCATTGGAAGGCGCGCGACCTCATGCAGAAAGGGAGCCGTGCGTGGACGCCGGCGGAGGCGCGGCGCCTCTCGCTCGAGCTCATCGAGCTCCTCTCCGATTCCCGCGGACGCGACCTCGCGCTTGGCCCCGCGCTCGAGCGCTTCGCGCTTAGGCTATGACTACAAAAATGTCCGCCTACCTGGGCTCGAACCAGGGACCGTCTCCTTAAAAGGGAGCTGCTCTACCGACTGAGCTATAGGCGGTGCGTCAGTTATACCGCTAATAGGTATACAAATCCACGGTCTTGCCGTTCTGGTCGAGCAGCTTCACCGCTTCGCGGCTCGATTTCCAGAGTGAGCTGCCGCGCTCGAGATAGACGCGCCAGGTCGTGCCGCGGAAGCGCGACTCGTACCGGTGCGCGGCGACGCAACCGCCATAGTACAGGTAGCCGTCCACGAGGTCCTCGCACGCGCTCGTGAGATAGGCCGGCGTATCGGTGACGGCGGTGCAGGACCGCGCGCCCGAGACGAACGCGTAGCAGGTGTCGTCGTCGAGCTTGTTGCCGGAATAGAACCGCTCGAATTCGTCGAGCGGCGTCGGGCAGCTGCCGCCCAGGTACGGCGTGAATTCCTCGCGCTCGGCGAAGTATCCCGTGCACATGTTCTCGCGGAAGGAGACGCCGACGGGCGAGGAACCGGTCGAGAGTATCGCCCGTTCGCCCGGGTAGAGGACGATGGAGGAGGTGGTATTCAGTCCTGAACGGGGCAACTCGGAGCCGTACGGTATCGTCGCGTACTTGCCGCTCGCGTCGCTCTTCACCCGCCACCCGCTTATCGTGACCGGGCCGGACGCACTGCTGCGCGCCTGTACCGTGACGTATTCCTGGTCGCGCTCGGTCGAGGGCGCAACGCTGACTATCTCGACCTGGTCGCGGTACGGGGACGGGTCGCCGAAGGCTCTGGCGTCCGCGGCGGCACCCTCGAGCCTGCGCAGCTCGTCCTCCGCGTTCTGCAGGTCGCGCGCAGCGTCCTGTCCGCCGCCCCAGCCGCTCCAGCTCCATCCGTTCGAGCTGGCGCTCGGGCTCGGGCTCGAGCCGCCGCGCACGAACTCGAAGATGCCGTCAGGGTCGTCGTAGCCGACCTGCTCGTCGCCGACATCGGTGATCGGCGTGATGTACGGTCCGGCGAAGGAGATGGGACGGGTCGGTCCGCCCGAGACGAACCAGAGAAGGAAGAAGAAGAACAGCACGCCGAGGAAGAAGAGTCCGTCGCTCATGCCTCACATACTAGCAGGAGCGGCTAGCGATTCTTCAGCTCCTCGCGCACGACCTGTGCATCGCTCCAGGGAAGCTTCGTCCCGTGCGCCTGCATGATGTAGGGATCGGTACCCTTGCCGGTGATGAGCACCGCATCGCCCGGGCGCGCGAGCGAGAGCGCGTGCCGTATCGCCTCGCGCCGGTCCATAATGACCAGCGGCTCGCGTTCCATGCCGGCCTTCATCGCCTCGACGATGGCCAAGGGATCCTCATCGTACGGGTCCTCGTCCGTCAGGATGACGGCGTCGCACATCGCGTCGGCGATGCGGCCCATCTCGGGGCGCTTCCAGGCGTCGCGCCCGCCACCCGTATTGCCGAGCACGCAGACCTTCCGTTCGGGATACGCGTCGTAGAGCGCCTGGAGCGAGTCGGGCGTATGGGCATAATCGACGATGGCATGAAAATCCTGGCCCTCCTCGATGCGCTCGGTGCGGCCGGGGATGCGTTCGAGATTCGCGAGCGCCTCGCTCACGGCCGGCAGCGGGATGCCGAGGAACTCGGCAGCCTTGATGACGGCGAGCGCATTCATGACCGTGAACCCGCCCGGAAGCTTCAGGCTGAAGCGCACATCTTTATAGGTGAAGGCGGCATAGCCGCCGGCGAGCGATACTTCATGCGCGTCAGCGTACGAGAAGGGCAGGCGTTCCTCGACGGCGAGCGCGAGGAACGGCGCGCTGTGCTCGGTGTCGGCGTTCGCGATGATGGCGCGCGGGCGCTTCGGGGACCGCGCGAGCGCCTTCCCGATGCGGAGCTTCGCGGCGGCGTACTTCTCGAAGGAGCCGTGCGACTCGATGTGCTCCTTCTGGAGATTGGTGAACACGAGCGCGTCGAGATACAGGAAGAGGTGGCGGTATTGGAGCGTCGATTCGGAGGTCACTTCGACGACGGCGTGGGTCGCGCCCTTGCCGCGCGCTTCCTTCAGGAAGCGCTGGATGAACCCGCGTCCCGGCAGCGTCATTTTGTAGAGGTTCGGGCGGGTCTCGTCGTTTATCGCGAACCGTATCGTGCCGGCGACCGCGGCTGGGAATCCGGCATGCCGCAGCACGGCGAAAAGCATCTCGGTGACGGTGGACTTGCCTTTGGTGCCCGTGACCGCGATGACCGTCATGTTCCGCGCAGGGAAGCCGCTCGCGAGCGCGGCGGAGGCAGTCAGCAGGAAATGGTACGGGCGCACGAGCGTGCGGTAGAGGCCGCGGGGCAGGAGCGCTTCGATGAGCCTCTTGAGCGCGTTCATGCTAGCGGATGCCGGACGTGAGCGCGGCCTTGAGGCGCTCGTCCTTGCCGATGAGCGTCGACGGAAGCAGTGCGAGCGTGCGACGCGCCTCGCGTTCGGTATAACCGAGCGCGATGAGCGTATCGAATACTTCCGCGTCGGCATCGCCTTGGACCGCGTCGCCCGACATCTTCTCGGCGAGCTCCACGATGAGCTTCTCGGCGGCTTTCTTCCCGAGCCCGAGCACGCGGGTCAGGTAGGTGAGATCGCGCGAGCCGATGGCGCCCTCGAGCGCTTGGCGCGGCGCCTTCCGGAATATGGACATCGCGGTCTTCGGTCCCACGCCCGATACCGATACGAGGAGCTCGAAGAAACGGCGGTCCTCCTCGGTGGGGAAGCCGTAGAGGTCGACGCCGTCCTGCTTGATGCAGAGATAGGTCTTGAGGG
>DATAJW010000002.1:0-30829 GCA_036261925.1 Minisyncoccota bacterium
GCATCGCTCTCCCGCGAGCTCCCGGCGGATATCCCCGCAGGCCTCAAGGACGAGATAGAGGCGGCTGCACGGGCTGCGTTCACCGCCTGCCGCATGAAGGGCATGGCGCGCATCGATTTCATGCACCACGAGGGTACGCTCTACCTCACCGAGATAAACACGATTCCCGGCTCCATGTCCTTCTACCTCTGGGAGGCAGCGGGCGAGACGTTCGAGGCGCAGATAGCGACGCTCATCGAGCAGGGCGTGCGCGATCGCGACGCCAAGGACTCGCTTGCGCTCGACTACTCCACCGACGTCGTGAAGAAGTTCGTGACCGGCAGCTAGTAATAGATATCAGGAAGCGGGGGTTGAAGGAGAAGCACCCACTCGTCCGGCGGGAATTTCGCGTGCGCATCCTCCAAGAATGCCGGGAGGTCCGCATAGCGGTCATAGTTCGACTCGTCCGCGATGCCGCGGCGAATCTCGTTGGAGAACATCGTCTCGAGTACGACGGCGTGGTCCGCTCGTTCGCGCAGCAATTCGCCGAGCGCCCAGTTCCCATCCTTATCCGCTGGTCCGAGCTCGGGGATGCCCGCCGCAACGACGAGGAGCTTCTTCCCCCTCTCGGCGGCGTATGCGCGCGCCGCTTCAAGCCCCGCCCGCGCCGTAGTAAGGCTGATGTTATAGGAATCGTCTATCGCCTCGTAGCCATAGAGCTCCGTCGGCTGCTGGCGCCTGTCAGGGAGCGCGAGCGCCCCCATCGAGTCCCGCACGAACGAAGCCGGGATCTTCAGCGTATCCGCGACCGCGAGCGCGTAGGCGAGATTCGCGCGATTGGAAGCCGACAGGGAAGCCGGAACGGCGACCTGTTCTCCCTGGTACAGGAGACCGGCCGAAGCGTCCACGAGGCGGAGCGCCCGGCCCGCGAACGTCGCGTCCGTCACCTCGAGCGCCCGTGCGGTCGCCGCATCCGTGATGAGCGTCGCGCCTGCGCGCGCGCCCTCGAACGCCTCGCGCAGCGTGCGCGCGAGCCGCGTCTGCGTGCGGAAACGCTCCATATGCTGGTCTCCCACGTTCGTGATGACCGCGACATCCGGCGGCGTGATGCGCATCGTGTCGCGTATCTCGCCCGGCGCATAGGCATCGGTCTCGATGATGAGCAGTTCCGTCGATGCGGAGAGATGCTTCAGGAGCCAGGCTGCGACGCCGGTCGTCGTATTGATATTCCCTTCCATGACCTGCGTGCGGTACGAGTGGCGCACCATCTCGTAGATAAACGCGCGCGTCGTCGTTTTGCCGTAACTTCCCGCGATGGCAACGATGCGCATGCCTGTCTGCCCCTTCACCTTCGCTGAAGCCTTCGTCCAGAGCCTCCGCTTTGCGATTTCAAAGAACGGCGCGGATACCCCATGCGCGAGAAGCACCCATGCCGGGATGAGGAGCATGCCTGCAGCGATGCCGAGCACCGAGAGCTCAAGGCTCTGGCGAGCGACGAGGTACGTCAGGCCGAGCCAGAGCGCGAAGAGGAGGTCGGCGCCCGCGAGCACCGCCTTCGCGCGCTTAGTGTAGACCGTGCGCTCGTACTTGAGAAAATTGCGGCGGAAGAAGAATCGCGGCATCCAGCCCAGATAGCGCATGCCGTCGTACTCCTCGCGCTGGAGGATATAGAGGAAGTCCCCGAACGGGAACAGGCTACGGATGAGCCTGGATGAAGCGCGTAACGGTTCCATAGAATAATGCGGCATTCTCAAGATGCACCGAATGCCCGGCTTTGGGAAGCACCGTGAGCTCGCTTCCCGGGATGAGCGCCTCCATCTCGCGCGCGAGCCTGACGGGCGCATCTTCGTCCCGCTCGCCCCAGAGAAGGAGCGTCGGGACCGCGATTTCCGGCAGACGTTCCGTCTGGTCGAACGGCACGACCTTCCGGAACACCGTATCGAGCCCGTGCGCTTTTGCCCACGCCAGGTCCGCGGTCGCCGAACGACGGATGCCGAACGCGCGCGCGACCTTCGCCAGGAACCGCTTCAGGCGCACGGCGAGCGAGGGGCGGTACAGGCACGGCGCGCCGTACAGGATGAGCGCCGAAAGCCACGGCGGCCGTTCGCTCGCGAGCACGCTCGCGATGCGTCCGCCGAACGAATGGCCGAGCAGGACGACCTGCGTAAGCTTCCCTTCCTCGATGTACGCCTTCACCCATGCGGCATACTCCGGCACGCCCCAGTCTCCGGAAACGAGCGGCTGCTTGCCGAACCCCGGAAGCTCGACTATCTCGACGCGCATCAAGGGACGCACCGCCGCGGCGAACCCTTCCCACCCGGTACGGTCGTGGCCCCAGCCCGGGAGTATGACGAGCGTGCGGTCGCTCATGCGCTCTTGCGCGCGAGCGCGACGAGATGCTCCGAGAATTCGGGCAGCCCGATGCCCATCGCCTCGAGCGAATGCGCCGACGGCATGCCGGGCGCGAGCGTCGGGAGCGCATCCGTCTCCAGGTAGTAGATGCCCTTCGGCGAGACGATGAAGTCCGAGGCCGAGAAGTGCCGCAGCCCGAGGCCCTCGTGCATCGCGCGCGCCTGCCGCGTCAGGTCGTCGCGTACGCCGGGCGCGAAGCGCCCGGGCGCACGTACGCCCGCCGACCCGCCAGCGAACACCACTTCGCTCGGCGGCAGGCCGTACAGTCCCTCGTTCCGGAACTGCTCGATGACGCCCGCCGACGCATGCGTACCGCGCACGTATTCCTCCACGAGCACGCCGGCCGCGTCTTCCGCAAGGAGCAGCTCGATGCCCTTGCGTATCGGCTCGAAGCCATGGAGCACCATCACGCCGTAGGACGAGCCGGCGCGCACCGGCTTCACGACCACCGGCTGGCAGAACGTGCGGTTCACCTCCTGCGCGATCGCCGGCACATCCGAGCCCATCTCGACGAGCGCATAGCGCGGCGTCAGCAATCCAAGCTCCCGCGCGCGCTCCTTCGCGAGCACCTTATGGTGCGCGAGGTACGAACCGAACGAATCAGCGCCCGTATACGGCACGCCATAGGACTCCAGCAGTTTCTGCAGCGTCCCGTCCTCCCCGTAGGCGCCATGGAGCGCGTTCACGACCGCGTCCGAGGTCGGCAAGACGCGCGCCGGCGATGTCGGCCGACCGCGCTCGTGCCACGCGCCGTCCCTATCGATATATATATCCCGAACCGTATAGCGCTCCTCGGGCAAGCCCGCGAGGAACGCATGCCCCGTCTTGAGGGACACCTCGTGCTCGCACGACGGCCCGCCGCGCAGCACTGCTACGATAGTTCCCCGCATATACCCAAAGTATAACAAACCGCTGCCCTCTCACGTTCCCTATGCAAATTAATTTACGGCCGTAAATTAATTTGCATATCCGCGTCGGATGCGTGCCATTTAAGGACGCGGCTACGTCCTTAAATGGCACATGCGATGTATTCGGAAGTAAGGCGGGTTAGGGGAACTTGCGCAGGGCGCGGGAGCGGGCCTTGCGGTGATTGGAGAGGGAGAAGCGGTGCGCCTCGCTATTGGCGTAGACGGCATCGGCGTCGGATATGCCGGCCCGGATGGAGCCGAGGACTTCGCGCGGGCGATGCTTCTCGTCCTTCACGACGGCGACCACCGGAATCGCGACGCCGAGCCCTTTCAAGGTCTCCTCGGCCGCCTTCTTGTGGGTCGTACCGCCGTCGACGACCATGGCGCGCGGAAGCGGCCACTCGGCGTGGCCGAGGCGGCGGGAGAGTATCTCCTTCAGCGAGGCGATGTCGTTATTGAGCGACTTGCCTCCCTCGCCGCGGATGCGGAAGGTACGGTATTCCTTCTTCTGGGCCGTGCCGTTCTCGACGACGACCATGACGCCGATAGCGTTGGTGCCGGAGATGTGCGCGGTATCGTATGCCTCGATGCGCGGTCCGGTCTCCCGCTCGTCGCGGTCCTCCCGGATGAGCGAGACGTCCTGGATGTGATCGAGCGCGAACAGCTGCCGCTTGATGAGGTTCGCGTCCTCGAACCGCTCCTCCTCCGCAGCCTGCTTCATGTCGCGGGTGAGCGTGAGGCGGAGCGTCTTCACGCGTCCCGAGAGGAAGAGCGAGACGTTGCGGATGGAACGCATATAGTCGGATTTGCTCATGTCGCGTGGGTACTGGCCTATCTGGCGGTTGAACTCGACCTTGGCCTGCAGGTGCTTGTTGCCCTCGCCGACGGGCTTCGGCGTGTCGTAGAACGGGAAGACGCGACGGATGAGCTTGAGGCCTGCGCGCAGCTGGTAGCCGGAGGGGAAGGGTCCGTGGATTGCACGGTACTTCAGGTCGGTGAGGAGCGACTTCTTTCCCTTGAAATCTATTTCCGCGCCGCGGACCGCGAGCACGCGCGGAATCTCCTCGTCCGTGATGACGGCATAGAGGAAGGTCTTGTCGTCCTTGCCCATGGAGTTAGCGAGCGGCAGGTAGCGGCGGATGAGCGCGGCCTCGCGCACGAGCGCCTCGAGCACGGTCGGGGTCGTCTCATGGTCGACGCTGTCGGCCTGCGTCACCATGTCGACGAGCCGCGGACCGCGTGTCGCTATGAGATCGTCATCGAAGTACGAGCGTACCCGGTCGCGCAAGGAGGTCGCCTTGCCCACGTAAAGGACCTGCTTCTGCTTCCCCTTCCCGCGCGTGAACAGGTATACGCCGGGACAGTCGGGGAGATCGAGCTTCTTGAGTGCATCGCGCTGCATGCCTTCAGTCTGCCGCATGGCGAGGAAAACGAAAACCCTGGAGCACCTGCTCCAGGGTTCGTAGCTATGCGGCGTCGCTCAAGAGCTCGGTCGCCCGCTGCGGACGCAGCGACCACGCGTGAGCGAGGCACCACCCGCGTATGGGCGCATGCCGCGGCATGCGCCGGGCGAGCTGCCGCCAGGCGCGGATACCGCCCCTGCCGAGCAGCTCCTTCGCAAGGGCGAAGAACGCGCTATCGATAGCGTATCCGCGATCCTCCGGTTCGTCCGGATTCGTGAGCTGGCGCCGATAGAGCGCGAGCGCGAATACGTCGTCCGGATCGCGGAATACCTCGACCACCTCAAGGCCTTCCTGATAGAGCGCGAGACGCTCGTCCAGGTGCGGATACCGCGCGAACCGCGAGCTATCGCCGCGCGTCTTCGTCGTGCCCATCAAGGGACCGCAGATATGCCGTACGCTCGGCTTCCAGCGGACCAGGCAGTCCTTCCCGTCGATGCGCTGGAGATGGTACATGCCGCCGTCCCGGTCCCAGCGCGGCCGGGCTTTCGGGATGGCCGTCTCGGGGGATGGGTCGTCCATGTGCAGCCCTTTCCAAATAGCAGAGCACTCTAAGTATTCAATGCTAGCACGCCGAACCCTCGATGCCGCGCTACTTCTTCGCTTTCTTCTTGGACTTCTTGAGGAGCTTCGCGAGATACTGGCCCGTATAGGACTTCTCCGTATCGGCTACCTGCTCCGGCGTACCCTTCGCGATGACCTTCCCGCCGTTCACGCCGCCCTCCGGACCGAAGTCGACCAGATAGTCAGCGGACTTCACGATATCGAGGTTGTGCTCGATGACGACGACGGTATTGCCGCGGCGCACGAGCTCCTGGAGGATATCGAGCAGCTTCTGCACGTCGTCGTAATGGAGGCCGACCGTCGGCTCGTCGAGGAGGTACAGCGTCTTCATCGTGGTCGCGCGGTAGAGCTCGGACGCTATCTTCACGCGCTGCGCCTCCCCGCCCGAGAGCGTCGTCGCGGACTGGCCGAGCGTGAGGTACTGGAGGCCGGTCGAGTTCAGGGTCTCGAGGCGCTCGGCGATAGCGGGGATGTCCTTGAAGAACGTTTCCGCTTCCTCGATGGTCATCTGGAGCACGTCGTGGATATTCTTGCCGCGATAGGTGACCTCGAGCGTCTCTTTCATGTACCGCGTGCCGTTGCAGACGTCGCAGGTGACGTACACGGTCGGCAGGAAGTGCATTTCCACCGCGATGACGCCGTTGCCCTGACAGGCTTCGCAGCGGCCGCCCGCGACATTGAACGAGAATCGTCCCGGCTTCCAGCCGCGCGCGCGGGCTTCCGAGGTCGCCGAGAACAGGTCGCGGATGTGCGTCCAGGCACCGGTGTAGGTCGCCGGATTCGAGCGCGGCGTGCGGCCGATAGCGGACTGGTCGATGAGCACGACGCGGCCGAGGTATTCGGTACCGGTGATCGATGCGCAGTTCACGACTTCCGACTCGCGCTTCGCGAACTTCGCGGCGACATTCCTGTGGAGGATGTCGTACAGGAAGGTCGATTTGCCCGAGCCCGAGACGCCGGTAATGCAGACGAGCTTGCCGAGCGGGATGTCGACATTCTGGTTCTTCAGGTTATGGAGGCTCGCTCCCCGTATCTTTATGGAACCCTTCTCGCTCGTTCGGCGCTCTTCAGGCACCGCTATCTCCTTCTCGCCACGCAGGTAGCCGAGCGTGCTCGAGCCGGTCGGATTCGCGTCCGCCGTCAGGAGCTCATCGAGCCAGCCGGACGCGACCACCGTGCCGCCATGGACGCCCGCGCCGGGACCGATATCGATGAGGTAGTCGGCCGCGTAGATGGTGTCCTCGTCGTGCTCCACCACGAGGATGGTGTTACCGAGCTCCTTGAGCGTGAGGAGCGTCTCTATGAGCCGGTCGTTATCGCGCTGATGAAGCCCGATGGTCGGCTCGTCGAGGACATAGAGCGCGCCCACGAGGCCGGTGCCGAGCTGGGACGCGAGACGGATGCGCTGCGCCTCGCCGCCCGAGAGCGTCGCGGCGGAACGATTGAGCGTGAGGTAGTCGAGGCCGACATTGAGCATGAAGTCGAGACGCCCGGTGATCTCACGGATGATGGGGCGGGCGATCTCCTCCTTCATCTCGGAGAGCTCGAGCGCGTCCATGAAATCCTTCGCCTCGCGGATGCTGAAATTAGTGAAGTCGACGATGTTCTTGCCGAGGGTCGTATCGTTATTGCCCTTGAGATAGACGCGGAGGGCCTCCGGGCGAAGCCGTTTACCTTCGCACACCGGACAGGGTTCGTCGGAGAACAATGATTTCGTACCGAGGCCGTTGCAGTGCGGGCAGGCGCCGTACGGGCTGTTGAACGAGAAGAGGCGCGGCTCCACCTCGGGGAACGACATGCCGTCGTCCGGGCAAATGAACTTCGCGGAGAGCGTCTCCATGGTGCCGTCGGCATGCCCGATCTTCACCAGGCCATCACTCTCCTTGAGCGCGATCTCGAGCGCCTCGGAGAGGCGCTCGCGGGCGCTCTGCTGCTGGCGTACGAACTCCGAGACGAAGATGGTATCGACGACCGCATCGATGTCATGCCGCTTGTTGCGGTCGAGCGTGATCTTCTCGCGGAGCGCATGGACCTTCCCGTCGACGAGCACGCGCTCGAAGCCCTTGCCGAGCAGGTCGTAGAGGAGCTGATAGTACTCGCCCTTGCGGCCGACCACGACGGGCGCATAAATAGTGACCGCGCTGCGGTCGAGCTGCACGCCCATCACTTCCCCGTCCGCGCCCGTCTTCGGGGCGCGCTCCTCGACACGCTTCATGATGAGCCGGATCATCTCCTCCTTCGAGAGACGGCTGATGGGCACGTCGTGCAGGGTGCAGTACGGCTGGCCGGCGCGGGCATAGAGCACGCGCAGGTAGTCGTAGATCTCGGTCACGGTCGCTACCGTCGAGCGCGGGTTATTCGAGCGCGACTTCTGGTCGATGGAGATGGCAGGCGAAAGGCCGGTGATCTCCTCGACATCCGGCTTCTGCATCTGGTTCAGGAACTGGCGGGCGTACGCGGAGAGGGATTCCACGTACCGGCGCTGGCCCTCGGCGAAGATGGTATCGAACGCGAGCGAGGATTTGCCGGAGCCCGAGAGGCCGGTGATGACGGTCATCGCGCCGCGCGGGAACTCGGTCGAGAGGTTCTTGAGGTTATGGGTACGCGCGCCCTTCACGCGGATCCAATCCTCGCCGATGTGCTGCGCGTGCGTTTCCTTCGCCTCTTTCTTTGCGGTAGCCATGGGTAGTGTGTAGGTAATGAAATTCCCTGCCCGTGGCGGGGCAGGTACATACCAAGCTTACCAGACCGCTTCCACTCCGACTATCGTCGTCCGTTCACGCGGTCTGCCGCTTGTATCCCCATAGGAATGGGGACCCCATGAGTCTGAACCGATGAGGATGAAGATTCCCTTACGCCGCTTGGGGCGGCAGAGCTGGAGGCATCGGGGAGGCTGGCGCGGCAGCAGGAGCGCTGCCGAGCACCGCCTCTATCTTCGAGACTATTTCCTCGACAGCGACCTCCGCCTTGATGAGGTAGTCGTTCGCGCCGAGCGATTTCGCGCGTTCGATATCCTTCTGCTGGCCGAGGTTGGAGACGACGATGACCGGCGTCGACTTGAGCCCGTCGGTGCGGGCACGTATGGCCTCGAGCACCGCGAAGCCGTCCATGGTCGGCAGCATGAGGTCGAGGAGGACCGCCGATGGCTTGTTCTGCTCGAACAGGGCGAGCGCTTCATTCCCATCGGACGCGTAGAGCGTCTGGTACTTCCCGGCGAACGTGTGCCCGAGCAGGTTCTTGAGGACCGGGTCGTCCTCGACGACCAGGATGAATCTCGTATCCGTCATACCGCCAGTATACCCTACCCCTATGCCGCAAGCGGCAAGGACAGCGTGAAGGTCGTGCCCGGGCCATCCTCGTTCGACTTGAAGTTCAGGTCGCCGCCGTGGTCGGTCGCTATGGTGCGGGCGATGTAGAGGCCGAGGCCGTTGCCGGCGTTCTCTTTCGCGATGGCGTTCCCGGCGCGGTAGAAGCGCTCGAAGATGTTGGCGCGGTCCTGCGGCTCGATGCCGATGCCGGTATCGATGACATAGACGTAGACGCGTCCTGCGCCGCTGGCGGTCTTGATGCGGACCCGACCCCCGGCCGGCGTGTACCGTATGGCGTTCTCGATGAGGTTGTTCAGCACCCACTTGATGCGTTCCTTGTCGGCGCGTGCGTACGGCAGCTTCGTGCCTGACCGCTCATGATAGAGCTGCACGTCCGCGCGCTTGGCCATCTCGGCGAAATCCCGCGCCATCTCATCGGCGAGCGACTCGATATCCACCGGCGCGAACGCGTACTTGTATTTCCCGGATTCTATCGAAGATATGTCGAGCAGCGTTCCCACGATAGCCACGAGCTGCCGGCTCTTCTCGGTCGCGCTCGCGACGAGCGCCTTCTGCCCGTCGTCGAGCGGCTCCTTCTCGAGCGCTTCGAGGGCCCAACGGATGCCGGTCAGGGGCGTGCGGAGCTGGTGCGCGGCGGTCGATATGAAGTCCGACTTGATGCGCGACATCTCGGCATCGCGGGCATGGTCCTCGTCGACCCGGTTCACGAACCGGTCGAACACTACGCCGAGCGAGCGGATCTCGCTCGGTGCGCCCGCGAGGTCCGGCAGCGGGCGACGCGTGCCGGTCGAATCGAGCTCCTCGATGGCGTCGATGATGGCGCGAAGCGGCTGCACGATGTATCTCCCTATCGCCCAGAACACGACGCCGAGCAGCGCGACGCTCAGCAGGAACGAGCCGGCGCCGATGCCGATGATGAGGACGCGCAGCGTCGCGTCGGTCTCGAGGCCGGGCGGCAGGAGGGTCGCGAGCTGGATCTTCAGGAACGCGAGCGCGACCGCGATGAAAGCGACGCTCACGAAGAATACGCCTACGAGAAGGGAGGCGATGAATGCGCGCAGGCTCATGCGCTCATGATAACCGGTCTAACGTCCGCGCGTGCGGCGCGCCGGGGATTTCCCTGACGACTTCGCGACCGGCTCACGGCCCCTCGCCAGGGACCCGGAAGCCTTGTCCCTCGACAGGGACCCGGATGCCTTGTCCCTCGACAGGGACCCGGAAGCCTTGCCTTCGAGCGCGTATATCTCGTCGCGGAGTATCGCCGCGGTCTCGAAATCGAGCGCCTCCACCGCATCATCCATCTGGCGGCGCTTGTCCTTGATGAACGCGTCCGGGTCCTCCTGGTACAGGCGCCCGTCGAGCTCGATGAGCGAGGCGACGGTCTTCTGGTGCTCGGTGCGCATGCTCTCGGCGATGTCGCGAATCTCCTTCTTTATGGTGACGGGCGTGATGCCGTGCTTCTCGTTGTACGCGAGCTGTATCTTCCGACGGCGCTCGGTCTCCCCCATCGCGCGCGTCAGGGAGCCAGTCATGACATCGGCGTAGAGGATGACGCGGCCGAGCACGTTGCGCGCGGCACGGCCGATGGTCTGGATAAGCGACGTCTCCGAACGGAGGAAGCCTTCCTTATCGGCGTCGAGGATGCCGACCAGCTCTACCTCCGGCAGGTCGAGGCCCTCGCGCAGCAGGTTCACGCCAACAAGGACATCGAACTCGCCCTTGCGGAAGGCAGTGAGGATATCGATGCGCTCGATGGTCTTGATATCGGAATGCAGGTATTCCGCCTTCATGCCGCGCTCCTTGAGGAACTCCGATAGGTCCTCCGCCATCTGCTTCGTGAGCGTCGTCGCGAGCGCGCGGCCGCCGCGCGCGATGACGATCTCCGCTTCCTGTATGAAATCCGCGACCTGGCCCTTATAGTCGCCGCTCTCGACGATAGGCCGCATGACGAGCTCCGGGTCGATGAGCCCGGTCGGACGGATGAGCTGCTCGACCACCTGGCCCTCGGGCGGCACGCTCTTCTCCTTCTCGTAGCTGCCCGGCGTCGCGGACGTATAGATGACCTGCCCGACACGTTCGGCGAACTCATCGAACTTCAGCGGGCGGTTGTCGCGTGCCGACGGCAGGCGGAAGCCATGCTCGATGAGCACGTCCTTGCGCGAGCGGTCGCCCGCGAACATGCCGCCGATCTGCGAGACGGTGACGTGCGATTCGTCGATGACCGTAAGGAAATCCGCGGAGCCGTCCTTCTTGTGCGGAAAGTACGAGAGGAGGGTGTGCGCCGGCTCCCCGGGCGCGCGGCCGTCGAAATGGCGCGAGTAGTTCTCGATGCCGGTCGAATAGCCGATCTCGCGGATAAGCGCGAGATCGTGGAGCGTCCGGCGCTTGAGGCGCTCGGCCTCGAGCGGCTTTTCCTCGCGCTTGAGCTTCTCGAGCTGCTCGTCGAGCTCGCGCCGGATGTCCTCGATGGCGCGGTTGCGCTCGTCCTCGCTCGTGACGAAGTGCTTTGCGGGGAATACGAACAGGGAATCGGGCGCGCCGGTCTTCGCTCGGGAGACCGGGTCGAGGCATTCGATGGAGGCGACGAGTTCCCCGTCGAACGTGATGCGGTAGATAGCGCGCTCGTTCGTCGGCATGAGCTCTATCGCGTTACCGACCGCCCGGAGCTTTCCTGGCTCGAGGTCCGCGTTCGTGCGCTCGAAGTAGATGCCGATGAGCTTGCGGATGAGCGCCGAACGGTTCTCCTCCTGGCCTTTCACGAGCTTCACATGGCGCTTCTCGTATTCGGCCGGGGAACCGAGACCGTAGATGGCCGATACCGAGGCCACGATGATGACGTCCTTGCGCGTCAGGAGCGCCTGGGTCGCCGCATGGCGCAGGCGGTCGATTTCCGCGTTGATCTGCGCTTCTTTCTCTATATAGGTATCCGAGTGCGCGATGTAGGCCTCCGGCTGGTAGTAGTCGTAATAGGAGACGAAGTAGTGCACGGCGTTCTCGGGAAAGAACTCGCG
The DNA here is from genome assembly GCA_036261925.1 of Minisyncoccota bacterium. Classification (GTDB taxonomy): domain Bacteria; phylum Patescibacteriota; class Minisyncoccia; order Phycocordibacterales; family Phycocordibacteraceae; genus C7867-001. The sequence goes on from DATAJW010000002.1 coordinate 11,664, forward strand.
GTACTCCTGCGCGAGCTGCGCGGCGAGCGTCTTATTGTGCGCGAGCACCAGGGTCGGCTTATCGATATTCGCGATGACGTTCGCGATGGTATAGGTCTTGCCCGAGCCCGTGACGCCGAGCAGCGTCTGGTGCGTCAGGCCCTTCTCTACGCCTTCGGTGAGCTTCTTGATGGCCGCGGGCTGGTCGCCCGCCGGCGGGAATGGGGAATGGATGGTGAAATTCGCCATGACTATAGACGATACCATAACCGCTTCCCCATGAATTTCTCCCTATCAAGGTCCGTCCTTGATGAGGAGCGGAACGGGAGGTTATGCGTAGTACCGGCGCGTGAAGTCCTCGCGATATGCATCGAAGCGGTCCTCGAGAAGCGCGTCACGCGCGCCGTCGACGAGCTGGAGGATGAATCCGAGGTTATGCATCGAGGCGATGATCTGGCCGAGCATCTCGCCTGACCGCAGCAGGTGCGCGACATAGGCGCGCGTGAACGATTCGGTGCCGGGAACCATCACGAGCTCATCGAGCGGGCCGAAGTCGCTCTTGAATTCCTCGCGCTTGAGGTTGACTGGGCCATTGCTCGTATAGATGGTGCCGTGGCGGCCGAGGCGGGTCGCCGCCACGCAATCGAAGGTGTCCATGCCCTCCTGTATGCCGAGCAGCAGGTCGCCCGGCTCCCCTATCCCGAGAAAATGGCGCGGCTTACCTTCCGGCAGGTGCTTCACCGCCGCCTGGAGCGCGCCCATCATGTCCTCCTTGCTGAACGAGCCGCCGATGCCGAACCCATCGAAGTCCATGCTCGCGATCTCTTTCGCGCTCTCCTCGCGCAGGTCCTCATACCTGCCGCCCTGCACGATGCCGAAGATGCCTTGCTTGCGGTTCGCTTCGATGTTCTGGCGGTGCGCCTTCAGAGAGCGTTCGGCCCAGCGATGGGTGCGGCGCATCGCGTCCTTCTGGTACTCGTAGTCGGCGGTCGGCGAGGTGCATTCGTCGAAGGCGAAGAACATGTCCGCGCCGAGCGCGTGCTGTATCTCGATCGAGCGCTCCGCAGTGAAGCGATGGAGCGTGCCGTCGAGGTGCGAGGTGAAAGTCACGCCCTCCTCGTCGATGATGGCGAGCTGCCCATGCTGACTCTGCACCTCCTCGTCGTATACCGCGACGCCCTGGTCCCGTGCGTTCTCGTCGCCCTTGGCGATCTTCGTGATGGTGCGGCCGAAGGCCGCACCGAGGGAGAACACCTGGAAGCCGCCCGAGTCGGTCATGGTGGGACCCGTCCATCCCATGAACGGGCCGAGCCCGCCAGCATCCTCGATGAGCTTCTCGCCGGGCGATAGGTAGAGGTGGTAGGTGTTCGCGAGCACGACCTGGCTGCGAAGAGCAGCGAGCTGCTCGGGCAGGATGCCCTTGACCCCGGCCTTCGTGCCGACCGGCACGAAGGCCGGGGTCCGGATATCGCCGTGCGGGGTACGGAGGATGCCGGCGCGTGCCGCGCCAGCTCGCTTCTCCGCCGCGAATGAGATGGGTCGCATAGGTAGAGCCTAGCAGGAGCCGTCAGAATACCCAAGTGTCAAGCCGCAGAATGCCTCTTGACAATATTTACAATAGGTGCTACTCTCTTCGCAGAGGGCGCTTGTTCTCATCAATCGAATTCTTAGCAAAGAAGGACCATCCCATGTTCAAGTTTGTCTTGCGGGGAGCCATCCTCGCTGCTGCTGCTTGCTCGCTCGTCGCCTGCGCCTCGGCGCCTGCCCCATACCACGGGTTCGGCGATCCGATGTCCGGCGCCCTGGTGTCGAAGAACCCGTACGTCGACGGCGGCGTACTGACGGCGAGCGACTACCAGGTCGCGAACACCTTGGTCAACAAGTGCAACCAGGACTACAAAAGGACGTCCGCGGGTGCGCTCGAGACCATCGTCACGGCCGGCGTCGCGAACGGCATTGCATCCGGTGTCGGAACCTACTTCGGTTCCGGCTTCATCACGGGCGCGGTGAAGGGCCAATATGGCCCTTATGCCGCCGTCCCTGGTACGCTTTCCGGAGCGGTGCAGGGTGCGCAGATCGCTTCCACCGGCAAGATCGGCACAGTGATCTCGTGCGCGAGCGTCCACAGCCAGCATCCGGCCGTTCGTCGCATCGCCAATGGCGTCGCGATCGTGCCGATGTACGGCACGCGCAGCAAGAACACCTCGAAGGGTCCGCCCTCCTGGGTGAAGCCTGCCGCGCAGGGGTATCAGCAGCGTCCGGTGGGCCAGCTGGCTCCCCCGGAAGCTGCTCCCATCGGCGACGAGAACGACGTGTTCGTTCCGCCTTCGGGCTACAACTAAGAACTCAAACCGCCTGAAAAGGCCGAGCCCTGCGTCGCTATGCGATGCAGGGCTCTTTCTTTAAGCCTCGCGACCCTTAACGGACGTCGATGAGCTCTACCTCGAAGAGGAGGGTCGAATTGCCCGGAATCGGACCATAGTCCTGCGCGCCATAGCCCATATCCGGCGGGATGATGAGCGAGCGCTTGCCGCCGACCTTCATGCCGAGGATGCCCTGCTCCCACCCAGCAATGACGCGTCCTGCACCGAGCTCAAACTCGAGCGGCGCCTTGCCGACCGAACTGTCGAAGACGGTGCCGTCGGGAAGCATGCCCGTGTAGTTGACGCTGACCGTCGAGCCGTTGGTCGCTTCCGCGCCCGTACCGACGACCTCGTCGGTGATGGTAAGGGTGGTCGGGAGCTCTTGGCCGCCCATTGCTGGTACTTCCATAGTCGTCGTTGCTGTCTGATCAAGGGCTACCGGTTGCCCGGAGGTGAAGGGCATCAGTACCGATGACCCGAAGAAGAGGAACGCGAGCGCGATGATGACTGCGAGCGCGACCGCGATTCCCGTACCCGTGACGTTCATAGCGTGTAAGTTAAAGGTTAAGCGACAGTATATGCGCTGTCATTTATGAGTATATCACTTGCTGGACACAACCCTGCTACCCTAGTTTTTCTACAAAAGTAGAGGGATCGAGCTGCATTTCGAGCATGGTGCCGCCACGAGGGGTTAGATTAGCAGTTACCGAATTCCCGTCGAATGTTGCGCTGTACACAGATGTTCCGGAATTGTAATAGATGGCGCGGTTAGGATACTGCCGGGCGTACGCATTTATCTTATCGACGAATGCTTGATTCCCAGTGTCACCACCGCCATACACTACAAGTGCCTTACCGCCTGGCTCATCCTCATCACGAATCGCGTAAAGGTGCGTCTCGCTCTCGCTTACTTCGAATCCGTTGCGAACTTCAGGCGCAGTGTGTCGCATAGCGGCTTGTGGAACCTCGATCTGCCGTTCACGAGTGGCTGATGGCGATGGCGTATTCGACTCGACCACGCGAACCGGCGGCGCCTTCGCTGTACGTTTCTGGATCTCTTTTGGCGCAAGCGACGCCACGTCGATCGGATAGAGCTTGCCGCGCACCTTCTCGGCACCCCGCACCATCTCGATACGCACCTTGTTCGCCTGCTTGGCGTCGTACCCTTGCGGATAGTTCTTCGCCATCCAGGTATTGAACGCCTTCGTCCATTCCGTGCGCTCGGTCTCGGATTGCGAATCGGCGGCGGGAACTTCCGGCATCGCGGTAACGGTCCCGGACTGTGCGGTGCGTTCAATGATGACCGTAGCCGGTGCGCCATCCTTGCCCTGCACAACCTTCATGCCCTGCGGCAGCTTCGGCGACGGAACGCTTGCCTGCTTCACCGTACGTGCGGCGGCGGCCTTCTGGGTGCCCTTCTTGAGCTCGGTGGAAGTCTGCTTCGCGCCATCCGATCCGAAGCCGAGGAACGCTATCAAGGCGCCAAGCGCTCCGACGCCAGCAACGCCGCCGACCAGGAGACCTTTCTTCGATTTCTTCTTAGTCTTGGCGCCGCTCTTCGCTGCAGTCTTCTTTGCGCGCGCGCTGCGCTTCTTCTTTCCTCCGGCCTGGCGGGCAAGCACGCCTCCGGCACCGAGCATCATCGCGTCCTCCGCGTCGTTCGCGCCGTCGGTCGTACCTTCCTCGGAATCCTGTGCCGGCGCATCGCCAAAGACGAGCGGCCGCTTTCCTTGCCGGCGAAGCTTCTTCATGAATTCAGGCTCTACGTACCCTTCCTTCGCCCTATCTGTCCCATCCGCGCGGTTCGTGAGAAGGAGTTCGTCCCGCTCCGCTGACGTCGCTGGTCCGGACTGACCGACCGCTTCGCCGGTCTGGTACGCACGCGCTTCCGCTTCGGGGTCTGCTGGCTGCGCTGCCGCTCCCGGAACGATATGCCCTTCGCCGGACTGCAGTATGCGTGCCGCTTCGGCGGGGTCATGCATGCTCGCCATCGCCTGCTGGCGTGCCGCGTCAGCTTCCTTCGCCTTGCGAGCGGCTTCTCGCGCTATCTCCCCCTGGATGAAGTCGCCGCCGGACTGGTAAATCGATGCCGCGTCATGCGCGGGCTCCACGGCCTTTTCTGCCGCACCTGGGGCTGGCGTCTTCGCTTGCTCATCGGCCGACTTGGAGAGCCGCTCGAACTCCGCCTTGAGCTTGGCGCGCTCGGCAGGTGTCGTGCTCGCGTCACCGAACTTCTTAAGTGCCTCCTTCAGGAGATCCTTGTGCGGCTCCAGTACCGACTCGGCCGTCACCTTCGGCAGAGAATCGCTGTCCGAAGCAGGTGTCGTTCCCGAGTCCGCTTCAGCCTCTGCCTGCTTCTGCGGCTTCGCCTGCTCGCTCCCGGTAGATGCTGCAGTCGCTTCCGTTGCGGCAACGCGCTGCGAATCTATCTCTTTCAATCTCGTGCGAATCTCGGATAGTTCCGCCGCATCGTCGACTCCAGCATCCTCTAGTTCGTCAAGGCGTGCACGGAGAGACGCCTCATCCGTGTCGAGCGAATCGAGGAACGCTTCCGACTCCCCTTTCATTGCTGCCGAGAATGTCGTCGAGAAACCGTCGAGCGGATCCTTCGCCTGCCTCCTTCGTCGACCCGGCTCCTTTGGGCGTGCGACCAGTATGTCTTGGCGCGCTTCGTCGACGCTATCCCTGACATCGCCGCCCTTGAGCTCTGCAAGGTGGCTCCGTATAGCGTTCTCTAGCTCGGTGCGTTCTTCGTCATTCTTCGCATTTCGATACTCGAGCGTCGCCGCCAGAAGCTCGTCATGCTTCATGCGTATGGCTGCCCATTTCGCTCCTATTTCTGCCGGCGAGATGCCTGAAGCATACAGATCGCGCTTAAGGGTATCCAGTATCTCATTGGACTCTTTGCGGGCCTCGGCAACCGAGAACGCGCCATGATCGATGGTACGCTCTTCTGTCCTCTTGCCGGAGCGCACATAGCCTGGCGGTGGGAAACCTTGCTCTTTTGCCATGGGAATCAGGAAAGATAACGGGCTTTTATAGTGCTTTCAACTGTAGCACGGTCGCGGCCGTAGGTGAGGTACGACAGCTCCCGCAAGTCGTCGACCTGGGCGAGGTTGCCCGGATTCGGGGCGATGGTGCGGATGTTGAACGGCTTCTGCGGCACGCCGCCGGCGAGCATCTTCACGTACGCGTTGTAGTTCTCGATGTTGAGGAAATCGCGCGCGGCGAAGGTCGGTGCGAATTGACCCTCGAAGAACTTGCCATCTGCCTCGCCGACGCGGAATACGGCCATCGAGCCCACGTTGCCGAACACGGCGTCGCGTATCTTCTCGTCCACCTGCGCGAGGAATTGGTGCGCGATGGTAAGCGAGAGCTTGTACTTGCGGGCTTCCGAGAGTATGCCCGGGATGGAGTCGGTCGTGATGTTCTGGAACTCGTCGATGTAGAGGTAGAACGGCGGGAAATTGCCGCGCGGGTCGTCCGCGCGCGAGAGCGCTGCCATGAACAGCTTGCCGACGAGGATGAGGCCGAGCAGGTTCGCGTTCCGCTCGCCGAGCCGGCCCTTCGAGAGGTTGACGAGGAGTATCTTCTTGGTATCGATGACCTCGCGGAAATTGAACGATGAGTGCTGCTGGCCGATGATGGGCCGCATGAAATCGTTCGCGGTAAAGTCGTCGAACTTGTTCGTGATGTACGGCACGATGTTCGCGAGCGACGCGTCGCCTTCCGCCTTCGACGCTATCTCGTTCCAGAACTGGTTCACGACGGGATTCATGCTCCGCGAGAGCTTGAGCGCCCGGAACTCGGCGTTCGAGAGCACGCGGCCGATATCCATGAGCGTCGAGCCCGATGACGGGTCCTCCATGACGAGCAGCGTCGCGTTGCGGAAGTACTGCTCGAATGCGGGACCCATGCTCTCCGGCACGTCGCCATACAAGCGGCGGAATATCGCGAGCAGCTCGTTCACGATGAAGGTCTTCTGTTCCGGGTGCGCGGCGTCGTACTCCAGGAGGTTGAGTCCGAACGGCCGCTCGAGGTTCGCCGGGTCGAAGTAGATGACGTCCTCGTAGCGTTCGGGCGGGATAGCGGCGAGCACGTCAAGGATGTCGTTACCGTGCGGGTCGATGAAGCAGACGCCGTTCCCGGCCGTGATGTCCTGCTCGATGAGGGTCTTCATGAACGACGTCTTACCGGTGCCGGTCTGGCCGACGACATAGAGGTGACGGAGCCTGTCCTCGGGCGCGAGCCTGACCTCGGTCGTCTGGCCGCGGAAGGTATTGGTGCCGAGCATGAGCCCCTCCGGAGGGAGCGAGACGGGCGCCGCGCCCATGGCGAAACGGGACTGCTTCAGGTGCGGCGAGGTGTCGATGCCCTTCGGCGGGAAGTGGTAGAGCGCAGTGACCTCGCGGAGCGAGAGCGGCATGAGCGAGCCTTGCGAGAGGAGGCGGAAGGTGAAGTTGCGGAAGAGCTTCTTCGCATCGCCCTTCTGCGAACGCTTCCAGACGATGCGATTCCCCTTCGTATTCTCGAACTGGTTGAACGCCGCTTCTAGTTCCCCGAGTATCTGCGCCGCGCGGCGGCCGTCCTGCGACGAGACGACGAGCCGTACGTTCGCCTGGACGACGGGCGCGGCGATTTTCTTCTCTACCGCTTCGATAGCCGCGTCGTCCCGCTGGCCGCCGTCGGACGAGCGCTTGCTCGACGAGAAGATGTTCACCGCTTCCCGCGCGAACTCGCCCGCGAAGCTGTCGGGAAGATTGAACGCCTCGGAACGAGGCTTGCCGTCGCGGAGCGCGTGGAGCACCTTCTTGTAGTAGTCGAGATAGCGGTTGCCGGCCGGGCGCAGGAGCACCTGCAGCGATGCGCCTTCGCCCTCGGGCGCTATCTTCGCGAACGCGTTCAGCACCGCGTTCAGCGGGTCGTAATCGAAATCGCCGGAATCCTTGAGCGGCAGGATGGCCTTATCCGCGAGCGTAAGGAACGAGCCGTACGCCGTGCCGCCCTCGGCGAACACGTTGTAGTCGTTCGGTTGCGCGGTCACCACTGCGTTCGGGAAGATGGCGAGCAGCTGCTTCTCGAAGAGGTCGCGGCGGGTATTGGGAACCGCGGCATAGAACATGAGGTGGCCGGAGTCGACCGGGACAGCGAGCTCGAGCGAGAAGTACGGCGGCTCGCCCTTGTGCGCATGTTCCAAGGAGAGCATGCCGGCATAGAACTGCTCCATGGACGAAAGCAGCTCCTTGAGCGGCCGCACGCCACTCTTGTCGTCAGCGACCAGCTCCGGCAGCGCCACTTCGTAGAGCGTCATGTGGAGCGCCTTCCACTCCGGCTGGTTCTCGGCCATGCCCGTCACCTGCTGCCCGGCGACAAGGTACTGCACGAGGAAGCGGTGGAAATCGTCCTCGAGCTCGGGCCTATTCAGCTTCTCGAGCACGCTGAAGGCGTTCCTGACGCCTTTCGTCTCCATGAGACCGCGCAGCTCGTCCATGGTCTCATCGCTCGCCTTCGGATCGAGGTCGAGCGCGAGCGCCGCGGCTTCCTCATGCTGCAGCTGGTACGAAGGAGCGAGCACGGCTTCCGGCGCGCTCGCACGATGGTGCAGGATACGCTCGTGCGCGGCTTCCGCGCGCGGATTCTCCGCGCTCCGCTGCGCGAGCTCCGCTTCCTTCGCGGCGATCTGCTCGCGCAAATAGCGCAGCTCTTCCTCGGGCGAGGCGATGGGTTGTCGGGGGCCCTCCATTACGCAAAGTATAAGGCATAACGCCCGAAGCGGAGCCCACAGGAAGGGCAAAAAGGGACAGCGGCTCCCGCCGCTGTCCCTTTTCAGGTTCTCGAGCTGCGACACCGTCCATTCTCAACCCTGGATTACCTTAACGGGTTGGAATGAACGGCGTCTCCGCTACCCCCTCCTTCCCGCAAACGCGGGCATTCATTCCTGACCCGTAGGAATTTAGAGGGTTGAGAAATGAATGACCGCATTTAGTCCTTCTTCCCCATGACGCTGAACAGCGCATTGATGAGCGCGAGCAGTATCGCGAAGAAGAACGCCGCCCAGAAGCCGTTCACGGAGAATCCAGGAACGACGACAGCAGCGAGCATCACGAGGAGCGCATTCACGACGAGCGAGAACAGGCCGAGCGTCACGATGTTTATCGGGAGCGTCAGGAGACCGATGAGGGGCTTCAGGAACGCATTGATGAGGCCGAGCACGACGGCGAGCACGAGCGCGCCCACGAGGGTGACCTCGGCGCCAGGAATCAGGTACGCGGCGACGCCGATGGCGAGCGCGGAGACTATCCAATGGATGATAATCATACGAGTACGGTCAGGGCTATACGGATAATGCCTTCACTGTACCCCGTCCCCGGCAAAAAGATACGGAGGGACGGTGCATTACGCGATGCCGAAAACGCTGCCTACCGCAACGCCCACGACGATAGCGAAGCCGCCGAGGAGGCACATGCGGAGCGCGCGTGAGAACGCCGGGAGACCGGAGAAGCGCGCCTGCGCGTAGCCGAGGAGCGCGAGGACGGCGAGCGAGAGGCCGATGGACCAGTACAGCGCATGCAGGCCCGCAGCGAACAGGTACGGCGCGACGGGAACCAGGCCGGCGATAACGTAGGAGACGAGCATGACGAGCGCGCCGAGGAACGAGCGGCCGCTCGCCGCGGATGCGCCCCGTTCGTATTCCTGCGCCGACTCCTCCGACAGGAAGCTGCCGATGGCCATGGAGACGCCTTCCACGAAGATGAGCACGAAACCGGTCATCAGGACGATGGCGTGCGGCACGCCGACCGCGGCGATTCCCGACAGAAGACCGACGGTGGAGACGAGGCTATCCTCGATGCCGAATACGACGTTGCGTATGAACAGCCCTGACCGTTCCGTCGTCGCCATGCGCTTATGGACGGGCGAATGTAACGCTCTCGACGATGGAATCGAGGCTCTTGTAGCGCGCCTGGAGCACCTCGTCCGCGATATCGTCCTCGCTCGCCGGGTCGTCGCGATAGCTCGAGCCGATCTGCATCTTCTCGACGGCGACGCAGGCGCCCTCATGCACGGTGCGGTAGCTCACGCCCCGGACGTACTGCATCATGCCGGCATCCCCGAACTCGAACGCTTTCCATGCCGTACCGTTGAGATTCGCATCGGGAAGTGGCGTCTCGCCCTGCTCGCTCGCAGCCTCGAGGCAGCGAGCGAGCTCGTCCGGGTCGGTGCTCGCGCCGATGCGCACCTGCGCGTTGAAATGGCGCGGGTAGGAGTGGTCGCTCTCGGTCGAGTACGCGATAACAGCCGCGATAGGCGTGCCCGTGCCGTCAGGCAGCGCATTCACGCGCCACGCATCCGAGATGTGGTATTCAGGCGAGAACGCCTCCTCGAGCCGCGCAGCCTCTGGGTACGTGACGGTGAACCCGTACTCGCCGTTCGTATATATGGAACGGCCGGAGAGCGCGCTCGGCGTCGTTGTCGCAGGTACCTCGGCTACCGGCGCGGGCGTGCCTTCCTGACGCACCATGAACCATGCGAGCACGAGACCCGAGATGACGATGAGCGCGATGATGAGGAAGCGGTGGGAATGGGTATACATGATGAGGCAGTATAACGGGTAACTAGGCAGGTTTCTATGAAGCTGCAGCGGCGCGGAGGCGCTCCTGGGCGAACGCGCGCGGCAGCACCGAGAGGAACCAGCCGGCCTTCGGTCCCGAATCGCGATTCAGGAAGACGCGGTACAGCGCCGTAAAGAGGTCCTTCGGCGCGATAGAGCATTCCGCCTTCAACTCATGCAGGCGCGCTTGCACCGCTTCGCCCGACCGAGCCTCGTCGAAGAAATCGGCGAGCCTCGAGAGCGCCATCTTCTGCTCCGTCGAAAGCGCGATATCCGGCAGGGCATCCTGCAGCTCGTACTTATACGCATCCGCCGCATACGTCGCGAGCCAGAACCGGGCGTACGCGGCACGCTCGGAAAGGAGCCGGAGCTCGTCCGCGGTGAGCGCCTCGCCCTTCACGCGCGCCGCCTCCTCCTCGAGCGAGAGGTGCGGCATCTGCACCATGAACGCGACCTGGGAAAAGCGGAGCTGCCAGGGCGCCGCATCCTCCGCGCGTTCCTCGGGAAGCTGCGCGAGCGCGTACAGGCGCGTGAAGTCATCGGCGATGCCCGCACGCACCTTCTCGGCGAGATCGTCGTACCAGTCGTACGTACGCGGCACCGAATCCCCTTCCGGATCGATATCGATCTGCTGATTGATGTCCTTTCCTATCAATACGAGACGCAAGACGTTCGGCGGGAAGAGCTCGGCCATGTCCTTCGCCGAGGAACCGCGCCCCTTCGATGAGGACATCTTCTTTCCCCCGACGAGGAAGAACTCGTACGGGATATCGTAGGGCGGCTCGTAGCCGAACACCGCGCGGGCGATATGGTTCGCGACATCGCGCGAGCCGCCCTTGGTGGAGTGGTCCTTGCCGCCGCCCTCGATATCGACGCCGAGCGCGACCCACTTCGCCGCCCAGTCGACCTTCCAGAAGAGCTTCGCTGCGCCACCGAACGGACTGATTCGACCTTGATTCCCGCATGGGACGGTATCGTCCGGTCCTTTGTCGCACGCATACGCTACCGTCGCTCCGTCGAAGTCGAACGCGCGCGTCGTCATCATCTTGCCGCAGCGCTCGCATACGACAGAGACCGGAAGCCAGGACTCGTCCTTCACCGAACCGGAGACCTCCTTGAGGATGCGGCGCACGTCAGACGCGCGCTCAAGGGCCGTATGTATGAGCGCATCCATTTTCCCTGCGGCATACAGGTCAGCGTACGTCCGATAGTACGATGGACGGAAGCCCGCCTTCTCATGCACGGCGGCGAACTCGGCGCCGAAGTACTCGGCATAATTCGCGAAACCAGGTTCTGGCGAAGGGACCGTGTAGAGCGGCTTTCCAAGGTGTTCCACGAAGGTCCGCTCGTCGAGGTAGCCTGGGATGCTATCGAACGGGTCGAAATCGTTCAGCTCGTATCGATATTCATTCTCTATGCCGTACTCGTCGAGCACCTCGCCCACCAGGCCGTGTATGGCGACGCCGCGCATGGAGCCGATATGCACGCGGCCGGAGAGCGTCTTCTCGTCGCGTATGAGGAGCGGGCGCGTACCGGTGGTACCCGCCTTCGTCGTCTCTATCTCCTTCGCGATGCGATCTGCCCAGAACATGCTAGGAATCCTAGCATAAGCCGCGGCTAGAGACCGACCCGCAGGAACAGGGGCTGGCCCGAATTCTCGATGGTGCGCGACCAGGAGGACCCGTCCGACGCCGCCTCGATATCCACCCTCTGCGTGCCGCCGCCGTAGTTGATCGCTTTCACCTCGAGCGTCCGATTCTCGAGCGAGGAGCTGGTCGCGGCCATCATCACGGCCTGCGCGCCCTGCTTCGCGTTCTTCACGCCCGTGAGGTCGAGCTCCCCGTCCACGACCGCGGCAATGCCGGGAAGAAGCGCCGCCTGCGCATGCTCGCTCGCGAGCGTGGCGGCCTCCTCTCCGATCTCGAGCGTATCGGCGAGCGCGGTGCTAGCGATGGCCGTATCGATGGCCTCGTCGCCGGACACGCCGGCGCTGTCGATATCCGCCGTAGCGAGGACCGCCGATTCGAACGCAGCGGCCTTGCGCGCGATGCGCGTCGCGAGCTCGGCGCGCGCCTTGAGCGACGCGCTGATGTCGCCCGCGGCTTCAAGCTCATCCGCCTCCGCGTCCGCGCGCGCGGCATGCAGGGCGAACTGCTCGGAAAGATAGACAGCGGTCCCGGCATCGAGCCGTCCGCTGTCAGCCAGCTGTATCGCCTCGTCGGCGCGCCGCTCGGCGAGCTTGGCGCTATGCACCGCCTTGGCCTCGCCGTCAGCGGCGAAGGTTGCGGCGACCGTCTCGTTGACGCCGACCTTTATCGGGTAGAGGGCATCGCCCGGGATGGTGCGCTCCGCGGCGAAGGAGATGCCGCTGCCGCCCGCGACGACCAGGAGCATGAGGCCGAACGCGTAGACGCTGCGCTGGCTCGATATGATGCGCATGAAAAGGCTTTGGGCAGGCAGGGCGCTCGCTCGCGCTGGGACGGCGTGCAGGTCCGAGTACGCGACGAGGCTCGCGCGGATGCGCGAGAATTCGGTATCTGAAATCCCGAGCGAACGGAGCGCTCGGAGTGCTTTCTCTGCGTCGTGGGTCATTGCACGTGTATGAGGTCTTGTACTTTCTTTATCGCACGGTTGATGCGCACAGAGATGGCGTTCGCGCTCTCGCCGGTTATGGCGGCTATGTCGCGCGGCGACAGGCCATCGACGAAGCGGAGCGTGAGGGCGTCCCGGGACGGCTCGTCGAGCCGCGCGATCGCCGCGAGGACTTCCTGCATCTCGGCGTTCTCGGTGATGCGGCGGTAGTCCTCGTTCGTGAAATCGACTCCCTGCTCCTGGAGTACGTCGAGCGAGCTCTCCTTCTTCTTCCGGTACCAGTCGATGACCAGGTTGCGCGCGACGGTGTAGAGGAGCGCGCGGGGATTGCGCAGCTCCGTGCCGTCGCGCAGCGTCTGCCAGAAGCGCGCGAACACTTCCTGCGTGATGTCTTCGGCCTGCTCGCGGCTTGATACCTTCATGAGGCAGAAACGGAAAATATCGTTCGCGTACGCGTCGTAGGTTTCGAGGAAATAGGCCTGGGTCTCGTCGTGGTCCATAGGAAATGACGTACCGGGGAAGCGGTCCTTACGGGCCGCTCTGGCGGTCGTCGTCGTCGGATGCGAAAGGAGGCTGTACATAAGCGGTTCTGCTATGCATGCACCTTCGCACGGAACGTATGAAGCCTTCATGAACGGGTGTCCATGAAGGCTCCACGTCAGTATATACGGATTTCTACCGCTTCGCGCCCTTCGCCGCCTTCTTGGCGGCACGTGCGACCTTCTTCACGCCCTTCTTCGCGGCGGTGACCGTCTTCTTCGTGGTCTTCCTCGCGGTCGAGGATGCTACGCCCGTCTCGCCCTTTATCGCCTGCCAGTTCTTCTTGAGCTCCTTAGCCGCAGCCTTGAGGTCCTCGGCGGTCACGCCGCGGACGCCCTGGTAGGCGGCCACCGCTTCGTCGACGATCGTACCGACCGCTTTCGCATCGATCTTATTCAGGTCCTTGGCGCGCTTGAGCACGTCCTTCTTGAGGCCCTTCGCCCAGGCGCTTGCCGCCTTGCGGTGCTTGCTCGCCTTGTCGCTGCCGTAGAAATAGTAGCCGGCAGCGCCCGCCGCTACGGCTGCGGCAAGAACCCCTGCCCCTATCTCCGCCTTCTCGACATTCGTCAGCCCCTTCTTCTTGCTGGAGCCTCCTGCGCTCTTCTTCGTGGTTTTCTTGGTAGCCATGGTTAATCGGTATTAGTAGTCTTGCGGGCACGGCGCCGCGGCTTCACCGCTCCCCCGAGGAAGCCGATGAGCTGGCCGATGCGCATGCCCTCGCGACGGACGCCCTCGCGTACCTGCGCGATATCCTCCCGGAGCTGCGCCCCCTCGGCTTCGACCAGTTCCGACACGCGCTCCACGTGCCGGAGTATGGCGAGGAGGCGTACCAGGACCAGCGAGACGAGCACGGTCAGCACGACGATCGAGACCGTCGTCACCGCGAAGAAGATATCCATTTTCAGAAAGTCGTCCATCTGTAGTGACATCGTAGCCTCTTGCGGGGTGAATGCAGCATGAACGGACTGTGCATACCGCTACGCATCCCCGATGCGGATGAATCGCGGCCCCGCATACCCGAGTTCAGGCTTCTCTACTCTCTCGAGGAACATGACGAGCGGACGCGCGAAAAGCGGATGGAGCGCGCCCTCATAGAGCGGCTTATACACGACCATGAGCTCCTCGGTCTCGGTGTGGAATGCCGTGCCGAGCACCTCGTAGCGTTTCTTGGGGTCCTTGAAGTGATAGTAGACGCCGGGCTCGATGGTCATACCGATACGCCGTACGGCTTTCCGGCACGCCAGTGCTCGAGCACGTGCTTGCTCGGCAGGAAGATATTCTCCGGCAGCTCATCGGGAGAGAACCAGGTCCAGTTCGCGGATTTCTCGGGTTCTGCGGGATACGCTTCGCCCGACTTCCATTCAAGCAGCATGCCGATAGTCACGAAATGCTTCTCGTAGACGCGGTCGTTCACTGCGCAGATGAATCCCTTCACCTCGATGTCCGTAAGGCCGATCTCCTCTTTCGCTTCGCGCAACGCGGTCTCCTCGAAGGTCTCGCCGAATTCGAGATGGCCGCCCGGTATCGACCACGTGCCTGCGCCATGGCTCTTGAGCCGCTCGCCGAGCAGCACCTTTCCGTCCCGCACGATGAGAGCGCCCACGCCCACCTTCGGTCGTTCGTTTTCCATGCGCAAAGTATATCAGCCGCACCATCGCCAAGGTCCAACCTTGTAAGGCCTGCAAGGTTGGACCTTGGCGCTCGGTTGTGGAAAGGCTGAAGTGCGCTAGGGTAACCCTAATGAAGCCGAAACGACCGAGCGCGAAGAAGGTGCCGAAGAAAGCGCCGGAGCTCGTCGCGCCCGCCTTCCCGATGCGCATCAACCAGTACCTCGCCTGGAAGGGCCATTCCACCCGGCGCGGCGCGGACGAGCTCATCAAGGAGAGCAAGGTCTTCCTGAACGGCAAGCGCGCGAAGATCGGCGATAAGGTCGCCGAGTCCGATATCGTGGATGTCCGCTTCCGCAAGCCGCGCGCGTACGCGTACCTCGCATTCAATAAGCCGGTAGGCATGGATACCCATGCGGAGGGTACCGGCACCGATGACGTCGTCGGTTCGCTCCCCGCGGACCTGAAGCGCCTGAAGCTCTTCCCGGTCGGCAGGCTCGATAAGGCATCGCGCGGCCTCATCATCGTCACGAACGACGGCCGCATCACCGACCGTCTCCTCAATCCGGCGCATGCGCACGAAAAGACCTATGAAGTGACGACGAAGAAGCCGCTCCGCGCGAGCTTCAAGGAGAAAGCGGAGGCAGGCGTGAATATCGAGGGCTACGTCACCGCCCCCGCGAAGGTCGCTCTCCTCGGCGAGAGCAAGTTCCGCATCACGCTCACCGAAGGCAAGACGCACCAAGTGCGCCGCATGGTCGCCGCCCTGTTCAACGAGGTCGCCGACCTGAAGCGCGTCAGCATCATGAACGTCTCGCTCGGAACGCTGAAGGCGGGGGGCTATCGCCCGATAGAGGGCGCGGAGCTCGAGAAGCTTCTCGCCGCGCTCGAGCTCGCGTAAAAATAACAGTCAGGCTTTCGCCTGACTGTATCCCTTCTTGAAGTATCGTTCGCCCTGGAAATCCCGCTGGTGCAGTCGGTAGGCGCAGGCGGCTATATCGAGCTTCTCTTCTCCCGAGAGCGGCGACCTCTGCAGGCCCAGGGAAGCGTATATTCCGCTCAAGCCCGCCTCTATGGTAGCGAGCCCGGTATCCCTGCGCCGAGCGGTCATTCTTAGATCGAACTCGTCCTCCATGACCTGGGTCAGTAGCGTGAAATGAGTCTCGGCCAGCAAGGGTATCCTCCCGACCGTTTCGCTGATGTAGCGTGCCCTATCTCGCGGGGAAAGCATGCACGTCTCCTTCCGTTCTCCCGCGAGTATACGCGGCACGCTCCTGCGCGCAAGCGCGGCTTATGCGCTCCACTGCGATGCCTTCAGGTCTACCTTCCCGCCCTTGAAGGTGACGCCCTCGTCGAGGAGCATCTTCCGTTTCGTGGAGACGCCCTGCCCGGCGCTGTAGCCGGTAAGGGCGCCGTCGGACGCGACGACGCGATGGCAGGGCGTCGCAGGGATGTCGGGATTGGTGCGCATAGCCATGCCGACGGCGCGTGCCGCGTTCGCGTTCCCCGCGATGCGCGCGAGCTGGCCGTACGTGGCGACCTTTCCCTTCGGGATGCGCCGTGCCGCGGCGTAGACGGCTTCGGTGAATGCGGACATGTCTCGAGTATAGTCTGGGCGACCTCGGCGTTCCAGGCCAACGGAGTGCGCCGGATGCGGCTGCTTGAGCGCCGCGCTAGATCGTCCGGAAGGTGATGCCGTCCGGGAGCGCGAACATGCGCTCATCGGTTGCCCAGGGCGCGCAATCGTACGAATACGACTGATTGACGTCGATGCTCTGGCCGCTCACGGCGACCTCGTCCGTCGCCTCCGCTTCCGTCTGCGGCATCGAGAAGCCGGTATCCGTCATCGAGCTCCAGGTATGCACCATCGTCCCGTCCGCGAGCATATGCGATTCTATCTCGCCGAACTGCGGCACGGTCGACGTGAAGTCGCCGCGCACGCGCTCGCCCGCGACGTAGACGACGCCGTCGGTCGCCACGCCGTTCGTCTCGCTCGTAAGCGTGCAGCGATATTCGCCACCGCGATCCGCGAGCTCCGTGAGCGTGCCGGTGAACGGGCCTGCGGCAGACGCGGGACTTTCTCCTGCGTCTGGCTGGCTATCGGTCGGCGCGGCGAGGACGAAGTACCAGGCGAGGGCTGCAACGATGGCGATGGCGATGAGCACGAGGATGATATGAGGCGTTTTCATGGAAGTGGTTAGATCCTACGGGTACAGGACCAGTATAGATGCATCACGCCGGGGAATCGAGCTATACTGGCGGGTATGAGAACCTATACCGGAGGCTGCCACTGCGGCGCCGTGCGCTTCACCGTAGAGCTCGATCTCGAACAGACGGTCGTGTGCAATTGCTCGCACTGCGGCAAGAAGGGCTTCATCCTATCGGCGACCCCGAAGGAGAAGTTCACGCTCGAACAGGGCGAAGAGGTCCTGACCGATTATTTCTTCAACAAGAAAGCCATCCGGCATCCGTTCTGCTCCGTATGCGGCGTGCAGGCCTTTTCCGAGGGCATCACGTATCCGGGCATGATGGTGAACGTCCGCTGCCTCGACGGCGTCGACACCGATACGCTCTCTCCCTCCCATTACAACGGCAAGGACGTGTAGCGCCCATCGGTATCCGGTCCGAGCGAAGAGCCGCCCCGTACGGGGCGGCTCTTCGCTCCCATGTGCGTGAGCGGCTAGTCGTTCCGAAGGTCGACGACCGTCACCGATTCCGCCGCGGCCTCCGCGGCGGCCTGGCGATGCGTCTCGACTTCCTGGGCGAGCTTCTGGTTCTCCTTCTTGAGGCCCATGATGCGGAAGCTCGCGCCGAGCGCCGAAGGGAGCGACGCGAGGATGCTGATGAGCATGCCGACCGCGACCGCGACGAGCACCAGGAGCGCGAGCGAGCTCTCGAACTGCCAGCCGAGGAACGTCAGCGCGACGGCTTCGGTATTCTGGAGCGCGAAGAGGAGCGCGGCCGCCCCGAGCACGAACCCGACGAAGAGTGAAAGTAGCATAGGTGCATTATAGCGCGTTATTCGGCGCCCGCCGGTCCTGTCGCAGCCTGGTCGAGCCTCGGGATGACCAGCGTCTCGAGCACCTTGTCGAGGGCGTCGGTCGCGATATCGCCCTCGAGCGCGGATGCGAACGTCGGATAGACGAAGATACCCTCGTACTGCACTGGCTCGGGCGGCGTCGCAAGGTAGCGCGTCCGGAAGACATAGAGCGGCGCGAAGCTAGTCGCACTCGTCGTGCCGCTTGAGAGATTCGTCCGCGTCACGGTGAGCGAGAGCTTCTCGCCCACGTACCCGTGTGCCGACGTGTATGGCTCCGCGACAAGATTGCTGCAGCTCACGCGCTCGTTCCCGGAATCCGTGCCGCAGAGCGCGGTCAGCTGCCGGAGAACGAACTCGTCGTAGCTCGGCGGGAGCGGCCGGTCGATGTCGCTGCGGTAGCGGGTCACTTCAACCTGCGGCGCGAAGGCATCGTCAGTGTCCTTGCCGATAGCGACCGCGCCCGCGCTGTATTCCTGGTGCATGAACCCGGACGGATAGGAGAACGAGAAGATGCCGCTCTCGTACGCGCCCCAATCCTCGGTCGGACCGGTATAGCGGAAGACATAATACGCGCTGCCTATCGCGACGAGCGCGACGGCAGCTACGGCGACGGCGACGAAGAACGGGGTCAGGTATTTTTCCATAGATATCCGCAGTATAGACCATCCGCGCATGAAGCCTAAATGAGGCTGCCCGGCCCGACCGATGCGGGGTGCGGTAGAATGCTTGCATGACTGACCGAACGATTCCTGGCGGCACGGCGCATCGACTCCCCGCGGATATGCGCGCAGCGCTCTTTGCGGACCGGAAGGCCCTCGATGCATGGGAGACGCTGACCCCGCTCGCCCGCAACGAATGGATATGCTGGACCGTCTCCGTGAAGAAGCAGGAAACGCGCGACGAACACCTCGAACGGCTCGTTGACGAGCTGAAGGAAGGCAAGCGCCGCCCGTGCTGCTGGATCGGCTGTATCCACCGGAAGGACAAGGAGATCAGCCCGTCCGTGCGCGGCGTGCTCGGCAAGCGCGCTAAGAAGTCGGACTAGGTACCCTGACCGTCGTCCCGGACGATACCGGAACGCGACACCCTCGCGCGACTTTGCTGGC
The DNA here is from genome assembly GCA_036261925.1 of Minisyncoccota bacterium. GTDB lineage: Bacteria > Patescibacteriota > Minisyncoccia > Phycocordibacterales > Phycocordibacteraceae > C7867-001. The sequence continues at coordinate 30,500 of DATAJW010000002.1, forward strand.
CGTCTCGTGTTAGAACCGTGGTCGGCCAAGCCCTGCTTAGCCCGTTTGTCTTCCTTTTAGCTTATCAAAACGACGCGTCTCGTGCGCTTCAAAAAGTGACAAAAGTGACACTTTTTACTGATTTTCAATTGGTCTTGCCAGAAATAGCTCCACCAAAGGATTCAAAGTCTTGTACCCATTCCCGATAAGCAACTGATCACGCTCGTCCTGAGGATTCTTTGATCCGTGAAAGAGGTTATTTCGGATTGAATGCCAAAACTCAACCATATTTTCCCAATCTTCAAGATTTCGAATCTTTCCTTGTTCCTCACATACATTTTTTCCGGAGCA
>DATAJW010000003.1:0-17703 GCA_036261925.1 Minisyncoccota bacterium
CTCATACGGCGCTCCGCGTCGCACCCGTTCCGCACGTTCGTGCTCAAGCGATACCTTCAGGCATGCAGCCGGATCGTATGCCTAGCGCGATTCCAGGCAGAGGATCTGAAGCGGCTCGGCGTGCCTGAAGCGAAGATGCGGACTATTCCGTTCGGCGTTGACACCGCTTTCTTCCCATACCAGGAAGGAGCACGCGAAGGCTATATCGTGAGCATCGGCCAGGATGCTGCGCGCGATTTCGATTTCTTGCTTTCCATCGCGCCCCTGCTGCCGTTTCCGATCCGCATCATAACCTCTCGACGCATCATTCCGTCCGGACGAATTCTCCCGGAAAACGTATCCGTGTCGTACGATGTTCCGATTAGCGAGATCCGGGATGCGTATGCGAAGGCACGCATGGTCGTCATTCCGCTTCGCGCGACCCTGGATGACGTAGGTTCGGATTGCTCCGGCCAGACCGTCATCCTCGAAGCGCTCGCATCAGGTGCACCGGTAATAGCCACGCAGCGGTCCTGGATAACGGAATACCTGGCGGAGGGACGCGATTATGCCGCGTTGCCGCAGGATCCTGAAGCGGCAGCGGCATGCCTCATCCGACTGTGGTCCGATGAATCGTACCGCATGCGATTGGGCCTTAGGGGGAATACGACCGTTCGCCAGCGATACGATTGCACCACCTTCGCGGAAGCGTTAATGGCGCTGGTCAGGCACGACGGACGAGCGGAGGAAGAGGTGGGCAAGTATGCCCGAGATGAGCATACTCGAGAAGCTGGAGAATATCTTGCCGAATACGATTCCCCAAAGCCCGAAGGAGATCACGCCGAGCAATGGGGCGATGATTTGCAACGTTGAAGTGCAGAAGCTGTGTATATAGAGCGCGCGCGTCTTCTGCGCCGCGGCGAGCGCGGTCGATGGAAGGATGGCGCCGGTACTGAATATGGCAGTGACGGCATACGCCACGGAATAGGGAACCGCGTTCATATACGCGGGGAAGAAGGTGGCGAAGAACCACGAGGCCAGGAACCAGTACACGACCACTCCGATACCGGCCGCTGCCATGCCGAGGACCGCTTTGCGCAGGAGAGTGGCACGTACGGTCTCCGGTTCGCGCTCGGAAAAGCGCGGCAGCGCGGCGGTACCGAGGAACCGGAAGCACATGCTGCCAAGTCGGTCGGGTATGGCGGTCGCGAAGCTGTATACGGCGAGCGCGACCGGGCCGAGGAAATGGAACGTAAGCACGTTATCGATCTGCGCGGCGACCGAGCTGAAGACGCTCATCGCGCTCAGATGGAAGCCGTACCGGATGGACTCCTTGTCGACCGTTCCGTTCGGTCGGTAGATGCGGAATGTCCTCCAGCATAGATAGGCGTAGAGCACCGCTTGCGAGAAGAGGTTGACGAAAAGCAGCAGGAGGACCGAATCGCTGTACACGCCGACCGCGGCGAGGGCTCCGTAATAGATGAGGGTTGCGCTTGTCGTGTAAATGCTGTTCCGTCGGAAATCTTTCTTACCGGTAAGGAAGGCGCTATACGTATTGAATGCGTACACGAGAGGCGCTCCGAAACCAATGATGACGCCGCCGAGCGCAAGCAGGAGGTTTCCTTGGCTGTAGTAGTATCCACTGACGCCCAGGCCCGCTATGGCCGCGATTATCCCGTACCGAAGCTGAAGGCGTATGGATTCCGCAAATACTCCTTCCGCGCCGCGCGCAACCGCGCGCGTGACCGCGGTATTCATTCCCGTGAGCGTGACTGCGGTCAGTATGGAGAAAACGGAGAGCAAGTACTGATACGTTCCGTAGGTTTCCGGCGCAAGGAAGTGAGCGAATACTATATATAAGAGGAAGGATCCGAATGCGGTAATGGCCGATTGCGCATTCGACCAGAAACCGACGGACGTGAGGTAGACCATATCGGTCTTGGTATAGCGTTCCGTGTGGCGCAGGAGGCTATATAGGACTTGTTTTAGACGATGCATGGAGTAGGAGCGTCAGTACTATATACTAGCAGCATCATGGAAAAAGTTACCAAATACATCGTTCTCGCAGCGCTCTTCATCATCCCGTTCCTTCCTTTATACGTAGCGAACGGCATGTTCTTCCCATTCATTACGGGGAAGGGATTCTGGTTCCGCATCCTGGTCGAGATAGCCGCGGTCGCCTGGCTCGCGCTTGCGCTCCTCGATGCGAAGTATCGGCCGCGGTTCTCGTGGACGCTTGTGCTGTTCGGCGCCTTCACGGCATGGATGCTCATCGCCGACCTGTTCGCGGTCAATGCGCATAAGGCGCTCTGGAGCAATTTCGAGCGCATGGACGGCTGGGTGACCCTCATCCACCTGTTCCTGTTCTTCCTCGTCGCGGGCTCCGTCCTCACGGCCGACAAGCTGTGGAAGAAGTGGTGGCTGACGTTCATCGGCGTCTCGGCGCTCGTGGTCGGCTATTCGTTCATACAGCTCGCGGGCGGCGCGGACATCCACCAGGGCGGCGTGCGCGTGGATGCGAACTTCGGCAACGCGACCTACCTCGCGGTGTACCTGCTCTTCGCCATCGCGGTGACCTGCTGGCTGGCGTTCGAGTCGAAGGGCTGGGTCCGGTACCTCCTCGGCGGGCTCGCGGTACTGCAGGTCATCGTGCTCCTCAACACCGCGACGCGCGGCGCTATCCTCGGTCTCGCGGGCGCGGCGCTGCTCTGCGCGCTCCTCTGGCTCATCGGCTCGGGGAAGCGCGCGAAGGGAATCGCTGCCGGCGCCGTCCTCGGGCTTGTCGTGCTCATCGGCGGCTTCTGGCTCGTCAGGAACGCGTCGTTCATACAGGAGAGCCCGATTTTCTCGCGCATCGCTTCCATATCGCTCGCGGAGGGCGCGACCCGCATGACGCTCTGGAGCATGGCGCTCGAGGGCCTCGCCGAGCGCCCCGTGCTCGGGTACGGCCAGGAGGGCTACAACTATATCTTCAACGAGTACTACCGTCCGGGCCTCTACGCGCAGGAGCCGTGGTTCGACCGGGCGCACAGCGTATACGTCGACTGGCTCGTTGCCGGCGGCATCCCGGGAATCATCCTGTACCTCGGCCTCTTGCTTGCCGCGACCCTCGCGCTCTTCCGTTCGCCGAACATCGGCCGGCCGGAGCGGATATTCCTCATCGGCGCGCTTGCGGCATACGCGTTCCAGGCGCTCTTCGTATTCGATAACCTCTTCTCGTACGTGCCGCTCGCGGCCGTGCTCGCGATGGCGCACGCCGCGTCCGCACGCCCGATCAGGAAGATGGAGGCGCTCCCGACGGTCGCGGGAGATACCGCGAACGCCACGCTCGCGCCGGTCGCGCTCGTCGCGGCGGCCGCGCTCGTATGGGCGGTCAATATCCCGAACATGAGCGCCGCTGGCCACTTGGTCCAGGCGATCTCGCCAGCAGCGCAGGGGCCGGCGCAGAACCTGGAATACTTCCGCGCCGCGCTCGCCGACGGCTCCTACGCGACGCAGGAGATACGCGAGCAGCTCGTCGGCTTCACGACGCAGGTCCTGCAGCAGTCGCAGGCCGCGCCTGCGTTGAAGGCCGAATTCGCGAACCTCGCGCTCGGCGAGATCGACAAGGAGATAGCGCGTGCGCCTGGGGATGCACGGCTCTACGTGCAGAAGTCCACGCTGCTGCGCGCGGCAGGAGATTACGAGCAGGCGTACGGAGCGATACAGGAAGCGCGGCGCCTCTCGCCCCAGCGCCAGGCGTTCATGCTCGAGGAAGCCGGCATCCTCGTCGAGCTCAAGCGGACCGACGAGGCGCGCGATCTGTTCCATGCCGCCTACGAGCTCGATCCGTCGTTCGATGCGCTTGCCGCGTCCGCGGCGGCGGGCGATATCTATGCCGGCGACATCGAGGCCGGGAAGGCGCTCCTTGCCGGGACGTTCGGCACGACGAGCGTGAACAGTCCGGCGCTCGTGCGCGCTTATTACGAGACGAAGCGCTACAGCGACCTCATAGAGGTATTGCGGGCGGCGATCATCGAGACGAACGGGTCGGCGGATGCGCGCTATCGCCTCGCGACCGCGTACGCGCTCGCCGGTCGCGCGAGCGACGCGCGCGCCGAGGCGAATGCGGCGATGGCGGCGTATCCGGCTACCGCGGCGCAGGGGAAAGCGTTCCTCGAGAGCCTGGACGCTGCAGCGGAATAATGACGATAGAGGAGCAGGTGCCGTTCGCTGCGCTCACGACCTTCAAGGTCGGCGGTCCGGCGCGGTACGTGCTGGGATGCGAATCGATGGATGACCTCGAGTCCGCGCGCGCGTTCATACGCGCGCGCGGACTTCCGTTCGTCGTGCTCGGCGACGGGAGCAATATGCTCGCCTCCGATAGCGGGTACGCGGGCGCGGTCGTACGCATCGCGCTTCGCGGGAAGCGGTACGAGGAGCAGGCGGACGGGAGCGTCACGGCTACCTATGCCGCCGGCGAATCATGGGACGCGCTCGTGCGCGAAGCGGCACGCGGCACGCTCTGGGGCATCGAGAATCTCGCCGGCATTCCGGGAACCGTCGGCGCGGCTCCCATACAGAACATCGGCGCGTACGGCGCGGAGGTGCGGCAGACGATCGTGCGCGTGGAAGCGTTCGATATGGATACGGGCGAGGCGCATGCGTACTCGAACGAGGAATGCGCCTTCGCGTACCGGGAGAGCCGGTTCAAGAGGGAGCGGAATCTCATCATCACGGGCGTCGCGTTCCGCCTTGATCCGCGCGGCGCGGCGCGGCTTGCGTACGGCGACTTAGAGCGCGCGAAGGAGGATGGCGTCCCGCTCGGGACGCCGGAAGACGTGGGCGCCGCGGTGCGCGCCATACGCGCGAGGAAGTTCCCGGATATCCGCATCACCGGCACCGCCGGCTCGTTCTTCAAGAATCCGGCTATCCCGCGCACGCAGTACGAGGAGCTGCTCGAACGCTATCCGGAGCTGCCCGGCTATCCGGCGGGCGAGGAGGTGAAGGTCGCGCTCGCGTATATCCTCGACCAGGTGCTCGGCCTGAAAGGCTATCGCTTCGGCAATGCGCGGCTCTTCGAAGCGCAGCCGCTCGTGCTCGTCGCGGAGGAAGGAGCGACCGCGTTCGACATCGACATGCTCGCGAACGAAGTGCATACGCGGGTGATGAGCGCGACGGGGATCTCTATCGAGCGGGAAGTCAGAAGTCTGTAAGAACCAAGAACCAAAAATATAGAGAGGGACGAGTTCTGAAACCGGACTGAGATGACGAGCATGGAGAATTCTTTTGGAACTTGGAATTTGGTTCTTGGTTCTTCAAAACTTTTCGTGCGAAAAGTTTTTTAGTTATCCACACACACGCACTTTGCACACGAAAAAAGTTTTAAGAGGCGTAATAATAATCACAGAGCGCATCGAGAAGAGATTTTCTCCGAAAATATTTTCTTGGTGGGTCGACGATACCAGTCATAGCGAATTTTGAGACAAACATATGGCAGCAAAGAAGAAGACCGTAAAGAAGGCCGCTAAGCGCAAGGCAGCTCCGAAGAGGAAGCCAGCGAAGAAGGCAGCCAAGAAGACGGTAAAGAAGGCGGCGAAGAAGACCGTCAAGAAGGCAGCGAAGAAGACGACCAAGCGCAAGGCAACCAAGCGCAAGAAGTAGTCCTCTCGGAAGAAGGCCTCCCCTCGGGGAGGCCTTCTTCCTTTATATAGGAAGGAAGAAGGAGTATAGTGCTCGAATATGGCTACATTCCTGACCAAGATCTTCGCGCGCAACGAGTCCGCCCGCTTCCTGAAGGAGGCCCAGCCGGTCGTCGCGCGCGCGGCGGCGCTCGAGGCCGAGCTCGAGCCCCTCGCCCAGGAAGCGCTCGCCGCCCGTCTTGCCGCGGTCAAGGACCGGACGGAGGGTAGGCCCGAAGCGGATAGCGACGTCGCCGAGGTGTTCGCGCTCGTACGGGAAGCCGCTCGCCGGACGCTGAACGAGCGCCACTACGATGTGCAGCTCATGGGCGGCCTCGCGCTCGCCAAGGGCCGCATCGCCGAGATGCGCACGGGAGAAGGCAAGACGCTCGTCGCGACGCTCGCGGTCACGCTGCGCGCGCTCGCTGGGAAGGGCGTGCATGTCGTGACGGTGAACGACTATCTCGCGCGCCGCGACGGCGCGTGGATGGGGCAGGTGTACGCCTATCTCGGGCTCACGGTCGGCATCGTCACCTCGTCCGGTACCTATGTATACGACGCTACCCATGTGAATGCCGAGGAGGATGCGGAGCGCGACGAGCAGGGCTCGTTCAAGGTCTTCTACGATTTTCTCCGCCCGGTCCCGAAGAAGGAGGCCTACGCCGCCGACATCACCTACGCGACGAACAATGAGCTCGGCTTCGACTACCTGCGCGACAACACCGCCTACGACCCGGCGCAGATCAACCAGCGCGGGCACCACTACGCCATCATCGATGAGATCGACTCCATCCTCATCGACGAGGCGCGCACGCCGCTCATCATCTCGGGTCCGGCCGCGAATCCCGAAGGCTTCTACGAGCGGTTCGCCGCCATCGTGGAGTCGTTCGCCCTCGATGAGGACTACACCGTCGATGAGAAGCAGCGCGCGGTGCAGATAACCGAGGCGGGCATCGAGAAGGCCGAGCAGGCGCTCGGTATCGAAAATCTCTACACGGAGGGCGGCATGCGCTATGCGCACCACCTCGATACCGCGGTCCGTGCGAAGGCGCTCTTCCATAAGGACAAGGAGTACGTCGTGAAGGGCGATGAGATCCTTATCGTCGACGAGTTCACCGGCCGCCTCCAGCCTGGCCGCCGCTGGTCCGAAGGCCTCCACCAGGCCGTCGAGGCGAAGGAGGGCGTGAAGATACAGAACGAGTCGCGCACCTACGCATCGGTGACGTTCCAGAACTACTTCCGCATGTACGAAGGCCTTGCCGGCATGACCGGTACCGGCCTCTCCTCGGAGGAGGAGTTCTATACCGTCTACAAGCTCGAGGTCGTCGTCGTCCCGACGAACAAGCCGATCAAGCGCAAGGACTACGACGACCTCATCTTCCAGACCGCGGCCGGCAAGTACGCCGCGCTCGCGCGCAACGTGAAGGCCATCCACGAGAAGGGGCAGCCGGTGCTGGTCGGCACCGTTTCCATCGAGGACAACGAGGTCGTCAGCCGGGCGCTCGCGGCAGCCGGCATCCCGCACGAGGTGCTGAACGCGAAGAACCATGAACGCGAGGGCGAGATCATCGCCGCCGCGGGCGAGAAGGGCAGGGTCACGGTCGCGACGAACCTCGCCGGCCGCGGCGTGGACATCAAGCTCGGCGGCGCGGTAGCGACGCCCGAGGCGCGCGAGGAGATACGCAGCCTCGGCGGCCTCGCGGTCGTCGGTACCGAGCGCCATGAGGCGCGCCGCATCGACAACCAGCTGCGCGGCCGTTCCGGCCGCCAGGGCGACCCGGGCGAGACCCGCTTCTATATCTCCCTCGAGGATAGGCTCATGCGCGTCTTCGCCTCCGACACCATCAAGAGCGTGATGGGCACGTTCAAGATACCGGAGGACGAGCCGATAGAGAGCGGCATGATCTCGCGCTCGCTGGAGACCGCCCAGAAGCGCATCGAGGGCTTCAACTTCGATTCCCGCAAGCAGGTGCTCGCGTACGACGATGTCCTGAACACCCAGCGCCTCGCGGTATATGACGCGCGCCGCATCGCCCTTACGGGAAGCAACGAGGACGTCGATGCCCGTATCCGCTCGCTCGCGGGCGGCATCGATGGGGCAGTAGAGGCGTACGACGCCAAGCGCCGCGAGCTCGGCGACGAAGCGTTCTTCCCGCTCATGCGCCGCTTGCTGCTGCAGGTCACCGATAGCTTCTGGCTCGAGCATCTCGAGACGATGGACTACCTGCGCCGTTCCGTGTCGCTGCGCGCGTACGGCCAGCGCGACCCGCTCATCGAGTACCGCCGCGAGGGCCTCGCGCGCTTCCGCGCGCTCGAGGACGGCATCGCGCATGCGGTTGCCGAGGCGCTCCCGCGCATCATGCCCGCCGATGACGCGCGCATCCGCGCCGAGGAGGAGAAGACCCGTCGCGTCGTGCTCGAGAACAGCAGCGCTACGGACGGGACCGCCGCCGCTCCCATAGTCCGCGGCCGCGTCTACGGCCGCAACGACGAGGTCACCATACAGCATGGCGACGAGCGCCAGACGTTGAAGTACAAGAAAGCCGAACCTTTCATCGCTGAAGGCTGGACCATCGTGGAGAGTAAGTAGGTAACTTCCATAGCATATGGAAAATCCCCTCATGTGAGGGGATTTTCTGTGTCTTCTCAGTGACAAGCGTTATTTCTTCGTCGCTTCATGATATCGAGTCATGAGCCTGCGTTGATCTGCCGCTGATTCCTGTGCAGCACGTGTCACCGCTCGCTTGTGGTCGCGAGAATTGAACACGGTCTTCAGCACCGCCTTTTTTGCGGCTGTTTTCCTTTTCTGGAGACCGGAAGGCGGGAGTGAAAACTTCATATGTAGAGGATACCTTATACGAGCAGGTCATTCAACTCGAGTTCAGTATACATACTCACGAGACCATCACGTTGTTTCGTCTCGAGGAAACCAGAAACACTCGGCTCATTGAAAGCAGTGTCTATTATCTGATTACTCGCATTCTTGAGTATGCAGTGGACTTGGATAGCGTTTCCGAACTCACCCTTGATACGGTCGACGTTCTCCTTTGAATGTGCGTATTGTTCAATGAATTTGTCCTTCAGAATATTCCTTCCTTCGAGGAACTCTCGAGCTTTCGTGAACGACCATGCCGCCATTGGATCAATATACAGGTAATATATGTGAACCTGGCGTTCCGTCTCGATTGAACGCTTCACAATAGCTCGCATAGTGCTGTAGTTACCGAACGTTCCGTCATGCAAAAAAGATATGTCATGGTCGAAACAGTAGTCTCGCAGGATATCGAGTCCGCAATTGGCAGCTTTTTGCACAACATGCGCATTTGCTCGGACATTTGAAGCGGCGTCACCGGTGTTGTACTGGGGCAAGAATGTACGTATCTCATCGACATCTATACGAACCAAGAGAGACTCGAAGGATGCGGGATCAATCCGCGCTATGCGGAGGGCTTCGGCGATTTCTGCATTCTGGAGATCGGGGAAGAGGGGGATGTATCTCTTTGAGAATTCAGTCTTTCCGGCTCCAGGAGAGCCCGCCATGAAGATACTTGTGAAGGCAAGAGGCAGAGGACGCTTGCTCAATATGAATTCCTCTACTAAAGCATCTGCATTCGCTTTTACATATGCCAATGCCTCGTCTCGAATACGACCTTCTTCTTCGGTGAATTCCATGTTGCTTATACTCTCGCATTCTATCTGGTGACGCAATATCGAGCAGCTCCAACCTGTATATGGTAGGGTCATGTAATGGCATTCGTAGACGAGATGAACGCAAAAGCGACCGCCGGAACCGGCGGCAACGGCGTCGTGCGCTGGCTCCACCTGAAGGGTCTCGAGAAGGCGGGGCCTGCCGGCGGCGACGGCGGGCGCGGCGGTGATGTCGTGCTCGAGGGCGTGCGCGACCTCTCCATGCTCGCGAGTTACCGCTTCACGAAGAGCTTCCGCGCGCAGGATGGCGGCGCGGGCGCGGGCAACGATAGGCACGGGAAGGACGGCGAACCGGCCGTCATCAAGGTGCCGGTCGGTACCGTCGCGACGGTGGAGGAGACGGGGGAGACCTTCGAGCTGCTCGAGGACGGCCAGCGGCTCGTCGTGTTCAAGGGCGGGGCAGGCGGCTTCGGCAACGCCCACTTCAAGAGCTCGGTGAACCGGAATCCCTTCGAATCCACCCCCGGACGGAAAGGGCAGGAGGGTACGCTCCATATCACACTAAAGCTCATCGCGGATGCCGGCTTCGTCGGCTTCCCGAACGCCGGCAAGTCCTCGCTCCTGAACGCTCTCACGAAGTCCCGCTCGCGCGTCGCGGCATATCCGTTCACTACGCTCGACCCGCATCTCGGCGATTTTTATGGCTACCTCCTTGCCGATATCCCGGGCCTCATCGAGGGTGCCTCGGATGGCCGAGGTCTCGGTTCGAAGTTCCTGCGGCACGTAGAACGCACCGGATTCCTTGTACATCTCGTCTCGGCAGAGCAAGAGGACCTTGAAAAAAGCTATAGGGCCATACGGGCCGAGCTCGAGGCCGCAGGCTCGGGCCTTACCGAGAAACGAGAGCTCGTCGTCCTCTCGAAGATAGATATGCTGCCGCCTGAAGAGCAGGCCGGGGCGGTTTCGAGCCTCGCCAAGGCGATAGGGAAGGAGGTCATCCCGCTCTCGGTCATCGACGATGACCTGTTGAAAGCGTTCTCGGATAGGCTCGCTAAGGAACTCGCGGAGAAGTAGGTAGCAGGTAGCATGAGGCCGCCCTCCGGGCGGCCTCTCCTGTCTGCTTACTGCCTACTACCTACTGCATACTAGCTCCCTCTGGTTGCCTACTACCTACTACCTACTGCATACTGGGCTCAATGGAATATCGCCCCACCATCGGTCTCGAGGTTCACGCCGAGCTCTCGACCCGGACCAAGATGTTCTGCGATTGCCGGAACGACCCGGACGAACGCGAACCGAATGTGAACATCTGCCCGATCTGCCTCGCGCACCCGGGTACGCTCCCGAGCGTGAACGAGGAAGCGGTCAGGCATATCGCGCGCGTCGGAACCGCCATCGGCGGGAAGCTCGCCGACTTCACGGAATTCGACCGCAAGTCGTACTTCTACCCGGACATTCCGAAGGGTTACCAGATCAGCCAGTACGAGTATCCGTTCATCGCGGGAGGTACGCTCGCGGGCATCCTGATAACCCGCGTGCACCTCGAGGAGGACACGGCACGCTCCTCGCATGCCGCCACGGGCAGCCTCGTCGACTTCAATCGCGCCGGCGTCCCGCTCATGGAGCTCGTTACCGAACCGGTCATCCATGACGCCGAGACCGCCGGCAGGTTCGCGCGTGAGCTGCAGCTCCTGCTCCGCACTCTCGCCGCATCGCACGCGAATCTCGAGAAGGGGGAGATGCGCGTCGAAGCGAACATCTCGATATCCAAGGACGATACGTTCGGCACGAAGGTTGAGGTGAAGAACCTCAACTCGTTCCGTGCGGTCGAGCGCGCCATCGCGTTCGAGATAGAGCGCCAGGCGCGCGTTCTCGATGGCGGCGGAACGGTCGTCCAAGAGACCCGCGGCTGGAACGAGGATAACGGCGAGACCTTCTCGCAGCGGGCGAAGGAGGGGAGCGCGGACTACCGCTACTTCCCGGAGCCCGATATCCCGAAGCTCATGCTCTCGGAGATCCCGTGGCTCGCACCCGACGCTATCAGGGCGGGCATGCCCGAGCTCCCCTGGGAGCGCCGTGACCGCTATGCCGCGCTCGGCCTGAAGCAGGGCGACGTGGAGTACCTCGCTGGGACGAACGAGCGCGCTGCGTTCTTCGATGCGGTCCTCGCGAACCTCGCCGACGATGCCGGCCTCGTACCGACCGCCGGGAACTATCTCGTCTCGGATGTCGCCGGCTGGTTCACGAAGAAGGGCATCGCGGAGGACTATGCGCTCATCGCTCCCGAATCGTTCGCGTCGTTGATGCGCATGATCGGCAGGAACGAGCTCTCGTCGCGCGGCGCGAAGGAAGTCCTCATCCTCATGCTCGACGGCACAGGCACCGACCCCGAGACGCTCGCGAAGGAAGCAGGCTTCCTCCAGGTCAGCGATGCCGAGTCGCTCCGCACGGCCGTCCAGGAGGTCATTGCCGCCAATGAGAGCGTCGCGGCCGAGTACCGTGCGGGCAAGGTCGCGGTCATCCAGTACCTTGTGGGGCAGGGTATGAGGGCAACGAAGGGGGCGGGCAATCCGGGCGTCATCCGTCAGCTGCTCGAAGAAGAGCTTTCGGAGAAGTAGGCAGTAGGTAGTAGGCAGATGAAAAGCCGTCCAGAGGACGGCTTTTCTGACTGCATACCGCTTACTGCCCTCTGCTTACTTCCTGTTCATAAGCTATTCAAAACCAGACAAGAAATGCCTATACTATCTGTATGGATGAACTCACTATTTCAGGCAAGACGTACATCTCGTCTAAGCAGGCAGCGAAGATTACCGGCTACGCAAAGGATTATGTCGGGCAGCTGTGCCGGGAAGGGCGCGTGGACGCCAAGCTCGTGGGTCGCAACTGGTATGTGCTCGAGGAATCCATCCGCGAGCACCGGTTCGGCAAGGAGGAGGCCGCTGCAGCGCCCGAATCTGCGCCTGAAACGTCCGAATCCTCGGTCACGGATTCCTGGAGCGCGCCCCAGTACCGCACCGAAGAAGCATCCATGCTGCCGCCTATACAGCCACGCGTGCCTGCGCCGAAGGCAGAGACTGCGCAACTCGTATCCGACATGCAGGAGGCATGGAAGGAGTGGTTCGCGGCGGACCGCTCGCCAGTGGCAACGCTCGAGACCGGAGCAGACGAGCTATCCGAAGAGATAGGCGACAAATCTTCCGACATCGCTAGTGATTACGAAGCGATTTCGGATGAGCCGGTTACGCGTCCGGTCCATGCTGAAAACGTTGACGAAGGATCTGCAGCGTTCGGTACGGTCGAAGACGAGGAAGAAGGGGAGGCGATCGCGATAGAACGCATCCCGGAGCCGCTTCCGGAGCGGCAGATCCGCCAGATACCGGGCGCGCACGATATAGCGCCGCTCCCACGCCCCATAGAGAGCGAACCGGAGCCGGTCGTGGTCGGCATGACGTACGATGCCGCCCCTATCGCGTCACGACGCCCTACGGGCCGTCAGAAGCGTGCGAAGATTGCGACGACCACGGGTGGTGGTAAGAACCTCATCGCGCAGGCGGCGATGCTCTCGATAGCAGGCATCATCGTCGTGTTCACGATAGTCGGCATCGGCGCGCTCGATACATTCGTTGCTACGAACGAGCGAGCTGGCCTAGCCGAGACGATAATTAACTATTTCCAAGGCGAGAGCACCGTAATAAAGCAATAAATCAAAAGATTTCTCGTCTCGTCTCGAATAGAAGAGATAGCACTATTGACCGAATCGCCTCGCGCAAGCGAGGCGATTTCATTTCTGCTCTATGTGCGCCCATTCTAGTTCCAGGCCCATTAAGAACGCGGCCGCGTTCTTAAATTTTATCGTGCATTTGCATATGCGTTCATCGCGTATAAGGCAGTAAAACGCTCAAATTGCATTGATTCCGTGCCCTTTCCCTCGTATCGCAGGGTCGCAAATCGCTATGGCTTCTTTACTCGCGAGTCGGCAGAAGGACATCAGTGAAGCGCGCCCAAGTGCCGTCCGTCCGTTGCTGGTGATTAGTCAGTTGCGAGCGATTTGTCTCGTGGTCCAGAACGGCTCGTCGGGAGACATTCTACTTTCAGCGTATTCAATCTCGGATGAGGATACGCGACGAACCACATCGCTCGAAGCGATGCTTTTCATGCGCTCGAGCCGACTTCCTTGCAGCGCGAGCATATGAATTTTCCGGTTTATGCGAGTCAGGCGAGAAACGTATCGCGCGGAAGTGCTATCCACAAACGAAAATGAAAATCCGCTAAAGGATATACGAAAAGATAGATAGAATGTAGATAATTCGTTCATCCGACATGGATCCTCTCCTTGAAAAAAATCTTATCTCGAGCAAAGAGGCATCCGAAATTTCGGGGTATCACGCCGACTATCTCGCGCGCATGGCGCGCTCGGGAAAGATAGCCGGCACGCAGGTCGGACGCACGTGGCTCGTGTCGAAGGAATCGGTCGAGCTGTTCATGCGCGAGCAGGAAGAGCGCAAGCGTGAACTCGCCGAGTCGCTCGCACGCACGCGCGAGGAGGAGTACCGGAAGAGCAATCCTGTGACGAAGGCAGAGACCACGCCGGAGGCTCGGTCCAAGACCGCAACGGAAGAACGCCCCGCAGAAGCAACGGCTCCGGTTCGCTTGACGCTCCGTAAGCCTATCGTCTCGCCATATGCACCGAAAAGGTCAAGTCAGGTAGCGCGGCAGACGTTCGCGCTCGTCGCGACGCTCGGCATCGCGGGGTTGAGTATGGCGGTCGCGTCCTCGGGCAGCATCGCGCGCGTCGCGGGCGCGAGCATGCTCGCTGCCGAGCGCGCGCACGATGCGCTCGCGACCGCGTTCGTCGCAGCCGAGCCGGCTTCCGCTCCTACGCGTGCGGTGGCCGGGAGCGAGAGCGTTCGCCTGGAAGCGGTCGCCTTCTCGACGGTCGACCTCGCGGAGCTTGGCGCATCGCTCGCGAGCGCGGCAACGCATGCCGCGCCGTTCACCGGGCCGCGCTTCGCGTACGTGCACTCGACAGGCGACGAGCGCATGCTCGCCGCGGAGGCGGTGGAGCTTGCGCGCGATCCGAAGGGCGCGGTCGCTGCCGCGTACGCCACGCTTCGCGATGAGCCGCAGTCGCTCGCGCACGCCGCGCGCGACGCGTACCAGGGGGCGATAGCGCGCATGGGAGCGCGCGCGCTCACGCAGGCATCGACGCTCCGCGATGCGGTCGCGTACGCGCCGTACGATCTCGCGCGCATGGAGCTCGCGTTCGGCACCGCATGGATGGATGCGTCGCGCGCGCTGCCCGTCATCGCTGTCGAGAGCGTCCGCGCGCTCGGCGATGAGGTGATCGTCACGCTCGCTCGCGGCATCGCGACCGCACCCGAGACTTATGACGCTACGGTCTATGCCTGGGTCGGCGGGTCCCATGCAGTAGCCGATTCCGTAGCGCGAGCGTCGCAGGACGCGGGGACGGATGTCCGCACGCTTGCCCGTGCCCTCGAGAGCGAGGCGCTCGGCGTAGCGGGCGCCCTCGCACTCGCTACCGAGCGCACCGAGGCCCTGCCTGCCGCGACCGCGCTCGCTGCGCTTCCGGAGCCCGAGTCGCCGGACTGGCTCTCGGTCATGGGCAGGGGGCTCGCGCGCGCCACCTACGGCGTATTCGATGGTTTCTTCGATTGGGCCGGCTCCGCTATCGCCACTATTATCGACCCGTTCTCGGAGCGGTTCCCGGTCGTAACGGTCCTTGAACCAGGCGTCGGAACGGGCACCACGGTCTATGGCGATACCTATACCTATATAGGTACGACGACTAGCGTCACGAACGTGACGGCCTACGCGCCGGACGGCGCCGTGAGCGAGGAATACGTCCGGAAGCAGGTAGAGGCGCTACGCCGCTCGATCGACAACCGTTTCGACAACCGCCGCGACGATTCCGGGAGCTCGTCGGGGGGCTCGTTCGAGAACGGCGCTATCGACGGCGCGACCATCACCAACTCGACCTTCACGGGAGGCATGTTCGATACGGGCACGTCGAGCGTGACCGGCCTCCTGACCGTGAACGGCGATGCGACCATCACCGGCACCCTGAACGTCGCGAACCTCAACTACGGCAGCTTCTCGCTCTCGGGACCGATCGCGGCGCCGTACTTCACGGCGACCTCGTCGTCGGCGACCTCCACGTTCGCGGGCGGCATCGCCGGCACGAGGATCGAGGCGGCGCAGTACCTCGCGGGTCCGTACGTGCTCGCGACCTCTACGACCGCGACCTCGGTCTTCTCCGGCAATATCGCGGTGGGACGCAACGCGACCTTCGGCACCTCGGGCGCGGACACGCTCGCAGTCAATTCCTCGATCGCGTCGTCGCTCATCCCGTCCACGACGAGCGCGTACGATCTCGGCTCGTCGACACGTACCTGGCGCAACGCCTTCATCGATGCGATCACCGCGACATCCGTATCAGCGGTGAACGCGACCACGACCAACCTCGGGACGACGAACTTCACGCTCGGGAGCGATACCTTCGACTCGCTCCTCGGAACCGGCCTCGTGAACTCGGGCGGCGCGCTCTCGGTCGCGACGTCGACGCTCGGCCTCGACACCGCCTTCTTCAAGCAGGGCGGCAACCTCTTCGGTACCTCGACCCTCCTCGGCACGCTCGACAATAATCCGCTGCAGTTCATCACGAACGGCCTCTCGCGCGTCATCGTTGACGCTACCGGTCGCGTCGGCATCGCGACTTCGAGCCCGGGTTCCTTGTTCTCGGTCGGCGGCATCGCGAACTTCACGACCGGGACCACTACCTTCTACGGCGCGGGCGGCATCAACCTCGCGTCGGGCTGCTTCTCCATAAACGGCACCTGCATCGGGAACGGCGTGGGCGGCGCGGTCTCGTCCGTATTCGGTCGCACGGGCGCGGTCATCGCTGCGAACGGCGACTACACCACCGACCAGGTGACCGAAGGAATGAATCTCTACTACGCCGACGCCCGCGTGCAGTCCTATCTCGATACGCTCGACAAGGGCTACTTCTTCTCCACCTCGAGCGCGTCGTACTTCCTCGCGCAAGCGGGTCTGGACGGCTATTCGACCACTTCCGCCAACTACTGGCTCTCCACCAAGAGCACCAGCGACCTCGCCGAAGGCACCAACCTCTACTACACCGATGCGCGCGTGAACGGCTTCATCGCTGCGTCGACGACCATCGCGAAGACGTACGCGAACAATGCGTTCGCAGGCATGCAGACTTTCAGTGATTTCCTGGCCACGAACGGCACCACGACCAACGCGACGAGCACGAACCTCTATGCGAGCGCGTTCCGCGGCGCGGGCCTCACCGCATGCGCGGACGCGGACGACAAGCTCCTCTACGACGCCGCGCTCGGCCAGTTCGTCTGCTCGAGCGATGCGGGTGCGGGCGGCGGCCTCACCTCGCTCAACGGCCTCTCTGCATCGACGCAGACCTTTGCGACGACGAGCGATACCAATATAGGACTCACCATCACGTCCTCCGGCTCCGTCCATACGTTCGCGCCGTCGTGGATAGGCACGCTCGCGTCCGGTCGCGGCGGTACCGGCATCTCGTCGGTCACCGCCAACCAGCTCCTGATCGGCAACGGCAGCGGGACCGGATGGACGCAAACGGCGACTTCGTCGCTCGGACTGCTCGGCCAGGATATCGTCTCGGCGCTCGCGGCGAATTTCCTGCCGAAGTGGAATGGTTCCGCCTTCGCCGACTCGATGGTATACGACTCGGGTACGCAGGTCGGCATCGGCACTGATACCAACTTGAGCGGCGCGCTCACGGCGGCCGGCACGTTCAGTGTCCAGGCAGAGGGCGACATCTTCCGCCAGTACGACTCGGGCGATGCGGCGTGGTACCCGCTGCTCGCGCGCTACAATACCGCCAACGGCACCTTCCCGGCGAGCACGTTCCTCTTCGGTAACGGCACGAATTCTACCGTGGGTATCGAAGACCCGGGCGGTGACAATGTGGGTCTCTTCCGCGTGCGTGCGGACGATGCGAATTTCAACGGTACGGCGACATTCGGGGGCCTCACGACGTTCAGCAGCGGCATCACCATCAACGCCGAAACCCTCACCGACCTCACCGGCACGGGCCTCACGAACTCGGGCGGCGCGCTCACCCTCGACGCCACCGGCAACTGGACCGGTACCTTCGACGGCCAGGAGGGAACCTACTATCTCGCCAACTCCTTCTCGACCACCTCCGCCAATTACTGGAAGGGCCAGAATGATTTCTTCAGCACCACCTCCGCCACATACTTCCTCTCCCAGAACGGCGGTACCGCATACTCGACGACGTCGGCTAACTACTGGCTCTCCACCAAGTCGACGAGCGACCTCGCCGAAGGCACCAACCTCTACTACACCGATGCGCGCGTCGCGTCCTACATAAACG
>DATAJW010000004.1:0-37227 GCA_036261925.1 Minisyncoccota bacterium
GCGAGGTACGGAAGCAGCGCCATGTAGCGCGCGCGCTTGATAGCGAGCGCTATCTCGCGCTGGCGGCTCGCCGCGATGCGGGTGCGGCGGCGACCGAGGATCTTCGCATGCGGGTTGGTGAACTGGCGGAGGTACGCGACATCCTTGTAGTCCACGAACTTCTTGTGCTCTATCTCCTCTCGTTCTGATTGGTAAGCCATATGAATTCAGTAAGTAGTAGGTAGTAAGCAGTATGTAGTGGGATTTGGCAAGCGGGCTTCTGCCTACTGCCTACTACGTACTGCTTACTGGGTTGCTAAAATGGAATGTCCTCCGGATTGATCTCCTCGTCGGGGTACTGGATGGAACCGCCGGTATCGCCAGCGTCGCTCGTGTCCTGGCTCGCGGCCGGAGCCTGCGGACGGCTCGCACCACCCCCTTCACCGGGGCCGCCTGCCGATGCGCCGAACTGGAAGTTCTCGACCACTATCTCGGTGCGGTACTTCTTCTGGCCTTCCGCCTCCCAGGAACGGGTCTGGATGCGCCCCTCGATGTAGACCGGGCGGCCTTTCTTGAGGTACTGGCCCATGACTTCAGCCGTGCGGCCGAAGGCGACGATGTTGTGGAACTCCGTCTGCTCCTCGCGCTGGCCTTCCTTGTTCTTGTAGCTGCGGTTGGTCGCGAGACCGAAGGTCGCCACCTGCTGGCCCGAAGGCAGCGCCTTCAGTTCAGGGTCGCGGGTAAGGTTTCCGTAGAGCTGGGCTTTGTTGAGGTACATGCGCCTATTATACCCCAGCGTCCTTGAGGGCGGCGTCGAGCTGAGTGTCGTTGACCTCCTCCTCGTCCGTCATGCCCTCCTGCTTCTCGCCGATGCGCGCGTACATCTCATGGAGCTCCGCGGCATGCTGGGCCGCCTCCCTATCCGTACGGATATCGAGGAAGCGCACGATGGACGGATTCTTCATGGATGCGTTCACCGCGTCATGGCCGGCGCCGTCGGCCTCGTACGCGACCCACGCGAAGTAGGACGAGTTGAAGTCGCGGCGGCCGCCGGTCTCCATGCGCGAGATGGTGTACGCGAGCGGGATGCGCTGCGGCTCGCCTTCGGCGACCACGGACCCGACGCTCGCCATATGCTCGCGGATGCCCTGATAAACCTTCTTCACTTCTTCCTGGGGCAGTTCAGGATCGATGTGGAAGCTCAGCTCGTAGATACGGGACTCGTTATATCCCGCCTCCGGCGTCTGCTCGGTGGTCTCACCACCGTGTTCGATGTCCTTATTCATTACGGGCGAACTGTACCACGCGTCCCCACACCCCGCAATTTGGCCCCCGTACGCGCATATCCAGTTTACGAAACCGGACCTGCGGCGCTGTCGCGGTCACTATTGGTTTACGAAACCAATAGTTAGAGCCTGAAAAGACGCGTGGCGTTCGCGAGGATGGCGCGCCGGACGGATTCCTCATCCTCGGCGCGGATGCCGGCGATGGCGGCGACCACGTCCTTCACGGAGAGCGGGTCATTGCGTTGGCCCCGGCGTGAGGCGGGGGCGACATAGGGCGCGTCGGTCTCGGAGAGGATGCTCGCGAGCGGCGCGAACCTGACCACTTCGTCGTAGTCGCGCGCGAACGTGAGGACCGCGGTGAACGAGAGGGTGAAGCCGAGGTCGATGAGGTCGCGCGCCTCGTCCACCCCGCCCACGAAGAAATGGATGTCGCCGCGGAGCTTCTCACCATGCTCCCGCTTATAGCTCGTCAGTATGTCGATGAGGTCGCGGTACGCGTCCTGCGTACCCTTGAACGGACGTGAGTGGATCATGAGCGGCTTGTCGGCGTCGAGCGCGAGCTGGATATGCTTCTCGAACACCTCGCGCTGCTTGGGTTTCACGGCATCCGCATCAGCCGGCCGATAGTTGTCGAGCCCGCACTCCCCTACCGCCTTTACGCGCGGGTCCTTGAGCAGCGCGCGGAACGCGCGCTCGTCGAACGCCCCGTCCGCAGCATGGTTCGGGTGGAATCCTGCAGCGGCGTACAGGTCGGGAATATCCGCCGCGTACTCATCAAGGAGCGCGAGCGCGCCCTTGGAGGACGCCTCATCCACGCCGACGATGAGCGCGCCGACTTCCTCTTCGCGCATGCGCTCAAGCACCTCGCGCCTATCGGCGTCGTACATGGGGAATTGCACGTGCGCATGCGCATCGAAATACTTCATCAGGCGAGGCGGGGAAAGAGGTTCTCCGGCTTCATGTTCTGATTAACGGCGGCGATAATGGATTTCGAGGTGGTTGGCATGAATGGTTCCAGCATCATCCCGACAGCATGGAGTTCCTTTACAAGCTGCGTTATAAGTTCTTTCCCTCGACTGGAATCAGTCTTGATCAGTTTGAATGGCTCTTCAGCAGTAATTCTTTCGTCCAGTGCCTGTATGTAACTCCATATCAACCCCATCGCCCGGTAGAACTCGAAGTTATCTAGAGCCTCTCCGAGGCTAAAGTTTAGACGCATGTCTTCTGATACATGATGCAGAGCTCGAGTTTCTGCAATTCGCTTGAAAGTCACCTCTTGGACCGATGCAGGCTTATCGAGATTATCTTCGGCCATCTTCGTGATTCGTGCCACAACATTGCCGAGCCCATTCACTAAGTCCGCCGTATACCACTCGTCCATACGCTCCCATGTGACATCGGAGTCTTCGGTCGGGTGCACGTGCCGCAGGAGGAGGTAGCGCGTCGCTTCGGTGCCGTACTTCTCGACGAGCTCGTACGGGCTGATGACATTGCCGATGGACTTGGACATCTTGGTCCCGCCCGAGGTGATGAAGCCATGATAGAAGACCTGGTCGGTCGTCTTGATGGCGGCCGACATGAGCATGGCCTGCCACATGACTGATTGGAAACGTACCTGGTCCTTGCCTGCGACCTGAAGCGTCCGTCCCTCTTCCCAGAATTTCTTGAAGTTCCCTTCCTCATCCGCAGGCCAGCCAAGCGTGGAGATGTAGTTGGCGAGCGCGTCGAACCAGACGTACATGACCTGCGCATCGTCTCCCGGCACCGGAACGCCCCAGCTCATGCGTGCCTTGTCGCGCGAGATGCTGAAGTCCTCGAGGCCCGCGCGTACGAAATTGATAGCTTCCTGGCGGCGCCAGTCGGGGACGATGCAGTCGGTGCGTTCGAGGTAGCCGAGCAGGCGATCCTGGTACGCGCTCAAGCGGAAGAAGTAGTTCTCTTCCTCTATCTCCACGAGGTCGAGCGTCGGGTGGTTCGGGCACTTCCCGTCCACTAAATCGCTCTCCTTCACGTACGCCTCGTCGCCGACGCAGTAGAGGCCCCGGTACTTCTTCTTATAGATATCGCCCGCGGCGTCGCACCTGCGCCATAATTCCTGCGCGGCTGCATAATGGCGCGGCTCCGTCGTGCGAATGAACGCGTCGTTCGCGAGCAGGAGCGCTGCCTTGAGCTTCTCGAACTGGCCGGCGTAGCGGTCCGTGTAATCCGCGACGCTCTCTCCCGCGGCCTCCGCTGCCTTGAGGATCTTCTGCCCGTGCTCGTCGGTGCCGGTGGTGAAAAACACCTCCTCGCCCTGCGCCCGCCAGGAGCGGGCGAGAGCATCGGCTTCCACGAGCTCGAGCGCGAACCCGATATGCGGGTCCGCGTTCACATACGGAAGCGTGGTAGTGAGGTACCGGGCCATGCTAGGACGCACCCGTCGCTTTCAGGTGCTTGTTCTTGTCGACGTCGGCGATGAACTCGCGGAACGCAGCCGCGAGCGGGACCGAGAGGAGGATGCCGAGGAAGCCCGCGAGCGTGCCGCCTGCGATGAGCGCGATGATGACCAGGAGCGGCGGGATGCCCACGACCTTGTCGACGATGAGCGGGTAGATGAGATTTCCCTCGAACTGGTTCACGATGAAGAAGAGCGCCGCGACGATGAGCGCGAGGGTGAGGCCGCCCGCGCCGAAGGCGACGACCGTTGCGATGACGCCGGCGATGATGGAGCCGAATATCGGGATGATGTTGAACAGCGCAGCGAGCAGCGCGAGCAGGAGCGCGTACGGCACGCCGCAGAGCAGGAGGCCGAGGTACACGATGACGCTGATGATGAGCGAGAGGATGAGCTGGCCCTGCATCCACTGGCCGATCTTCCGCTGCGCGCGATGCCAGAGGCCGACGACATACTCCTCGTTCTTCTTGGGCGTGACGATGCGGAGGAATTCCTCCACGCCCGTATTGCGGAGCGCGAAATAGAACGAGAGGGTGACGACGAGGAAGAACGAGAAGACGCCGCCGAAGAAGGCCGACACTATCTGGACGATGCCGCCCGAGGTGTCGTAGAAGGCGGAACGGAACGCGAAGACCGTATCGAGGAGCGACTGCGTCTGGCTCTCCCCCTCCTTGAGCGCCTCCGGCCCCGCGAGGCTCGTCAGCGGCTCGGGTATGTTGAGCGTAGTGAGGTACTGCGGCGCGGAGGAGAGGAAGCTCTGCACGTCGTCGAGCACGGGCGGCAGAAAGGCATAGATGATGCCGAATACGGTGCCGAGGACCGCGAGGTACATGAACGCGACCGCAAGGGTGCGCGGCACCCGGCGCTTGGTGAAGAAATCGACGCCCGGCTCTATCGCGGACGCGATGACGATGGCGGTCAGCACGAGGAGCGCGAGGTCGCGAAGTATCCAGAGGGCATAGGCGGCCACGCCGATGAGGATGATCTTGATGATGGTGCCGGTCGTGATGGTGATGGAGACGTTCTTGTCCATATAGGGAAATGCTAGCACAGAGGCAGGATTGGGGTAAGAAACGGCCGTCCTCGGAGAGGACGGCCTTAGGACGCCGGCGGCGTACAGTTGTTCGGGTCGGGAGCGGCGGTGACGCAGAACCGCTTCCGTTCTCTCTCGTTGCCCGGGTGCTCGAACGTACCGTTCGCGCGCGGCATCAGGCGGCATACCTCCATGATACCGTCGCACGCGAATCGGGCGCGCAGGTAACGGCTCTCCTCGGTGGCCGGCAATTGCACCGGCCCAACGAGCGCGAGCGGCTTATCGGCTCCCGCGAAGGTCGCCGCTTCATAGACCGTAGCGGTCCGGAGCGATGACGGCTCCGTCCGGGCGGCGATCGCCGTACGAACGGCCTCGACGCCGGTCTCGGCCATGGTCACGACCTGCGCTTCCTTCGGGAGGAAGCTGCATGCGCACGCGAGCGCGATGATGACGAACTGACGGCTCGTGAGGAGCCGTGCGGGAATGCGCATGGATACCTCCTCCGGTTGCCGCTTCCGGCACCAGAGTGCACCCCTTCACCCGCTGCGTCAAATGGCGGCCCGTATGCGCGCCGCGGCTTCCTCGAGGGAAACGCGCTCCTGCTCGCCGGTATCGCGATGGCGCAGGGTCACGGTGTCCTTCAGCTCCGGCGTCTCGCCGAGGGTATCGAAATCGACCGTGATGCAGAACGGCGTGCCGATCTCGTCCTGGCGGCGGTAGCGCTTGCCTATGTTGCCATTGTCGTCCCAGGCGATGGCGGGATGGACTTCCCGCAGGAGCTTCCGCACCGCACGCGCCTTCAGGACGAGCTCGGGCTTGTTCTTGAGGAGCGGCGCGACCATGGCCTTTATCGGCGCTATGGCGGGAGGCAGGCGCAGGACGACGCGCGTCTCGCCGCCGAGCTCGTCCTCGTCGTACGCGGAAACGAGCGCCGCGAGCAGCGTACGGCCGACGCCGAGCGACGGCTCGATGACGTGCGGGAGGAATCTCTCGCCGGTCGACTCGTCGAGGTACTCGAGCTTCGCGCCCGAGGTTTCCTGATGCGCCTTCAGGTCGAAGTCGGTGCGGTACGCGAGTCCCCAGAGCTCCTTGCGGCCGAACGGGTAGTCGAACTCGAAATCGATGGTGCGCTCGGAGTAGTGGGCGCGATCCTCGGGAGCGACCTCGAGCTCATGCACCGCCGTCTCCGGAAGGCCGAGCGCCTGCGCGAACGCGAGCATGCCGACGCGCCACGCTTCGAACGCTTCTTCCCACTCGTTGGGACGCACGAAGTACTCGACCTCCATCTGCTCGAGCTCGCGGACGCGGAAAATGAACTCGCGCGGCGCTATCTCGTTGCGGAAAGCCTTCCCTATCTGGGCGATGCCGAACGGAAGCTTGGGATGGAGCGAGTCGACGACGTTCTTGAAATTCACGAAGATGCCGCCCGCGGTCTCGGGGCGCAGGTACACCGTCGCGGACTCGTCCTCCGCAGCGCCCGCCTGCGTCTTGAACATCATGTTGAATTGCCGCACGTCGCCGAACGTCCCCTCCTTGCCGCAGGCCGGGCAAACGTTCGTGTCCTCGAGATGATCGGCGCGGAACCGTTTCTTGCAGTTGCCGCACTCGACGAGCGGGTCGGAGAATCCTGACACGTGGCCGGAGGCTTCCCAGGCGCGCGGGTTCATGAGGATAGCCGCGTCGATGCCGTACATGTCGTCGCGCTCCTCCACGAAGGTTCGCCACCAGAGATTCTCGATGTTCTTCTTGAGCGCCACGCCGAGCGGGCCGTAGTCGAAGGTGCCAGCAAGGCCGCCGTATATCTCGGAGCCCGGGAATACGAACCCGCGCCGCTTGGCGAAGGAGACGATAGTGTCGAGGGCGACCGGGGCTTTCATAGCGCCTACTGTACCTGACCGAAGGTCCCTTGATAAGCCGGGTCGTTCTCGATCTGGGTCGTGAGTTCCCTGCGGTCGCCCTCGAGCTTCGCGCCCGTGAACCGGTCGGTGCCGGTGACCGTCTGTCCCGTCACGAGCACGGGCATCGTGCCGCGCTGGGACGTGCTTGGCGTGAGCGCTACTTGGAACGAGACGGCTTTCGCCTCGGTGCCCGCCGGCACGTCCCCGGCCAGCCAGGTCACGGTGCGAGTGCTCGCGTTATAGCTCACGTTCGCGCCTTCGGGGCTGACTGCGCCGGTGTATCGCACATAGGACGGCAGCGTCGCGGTGACTATCGCGCCCGCAACGGAATTCACGGTATTGGAAAGGGACCAATCGACGGTATACGTCGTCTCCTCATCGGCGCGCGGCGGCCACGGGCCGGTGTTCGCGAACGGCCCGGTCGTCCGCCGCGCGGTCGCCGAGAGCGCGAGGTCGGTCCGGACCTTGAGGGTGCGCGTGATGGTAGAGGAGACGGTCTCCGCGACGTCGCGCTCGTTCACGCGACGGCCGGATATGGCTATCTCGATGGTCACGACCGGATTGCGCAGCGACGTCCCGTTCGCGCCCGCGAGCGTCGCGAACGTGAAGGTGCCGATGCCGGCGGCGCCGGGCGCGAGCGTCGCGAGCCGGCTCTCGGTCTCCTTCGAGAAGACGACTGCCCTATCGGACGAGCGATAGAAACCGTTGGTGGTCCGCACGCTCGCCGGGTCGAGCGCGCTGCCCGAGAGCTTCACGATGATCGATGCGTCGTATACCGGGACCGCGAGCGTATTGAGGAAATTGAGCGTCCCCTCGACCGTCTCCCCGCCCGTGAGGACCGTGTCCCCCGTCGTATCGCGGTTGAGCGCGAGCGTGGTCGCGATGAACGGCTTCTCGAGGGTGAGCGGCGCCTGGGTAGTGGTATAGGAGACCGCAAGCGACGTACTCTCGGCCGACGCGCGCGTGCCGCCCGTGAAGCGGAAGACGCGGGTGTCGCGATTCTCGCCCGCGAGCGTGCCGGTGACGCGCACGGACTGCTCTTCCCCTGGGTCCATGGTGCCGAGATCGAAGAGCGTGCCCGCGAGCGGCATTGGGTCCGTCGCGGTCGGCACGAATCCGGGCGGGTACTCGATGAGGACCGCGGCGTTCTGGAGCGGCGTCTGCGCATTCGAGCGTACGGTGGCGGTCACGGTGAACGGCTGCCCGGCCGACACCTGGGCGAGGCTCGCGACCGACACCGAGAGCGGCGAGGTACTGATGGTGACATCGTACGAGGCTTCCTTCACGAACGGCGAGTTCGAGCCCTCGGTGCGGTACTCGAACCGGATGGGTATCGTGATGCGCTCGTTCTCCGCACCGAAGAGCACCGCCTGCACCGTGCGCTCGGCCACGCCTCCAGGCGGTATGTCCCCCACGGTGTCCTCGTAGTGCTCGAGCGGCGTGGCGATGTCGTCAGCGGAGCGCGTGCCCGTCGGGAAGTCCACCATCAGGCGGGTCGAGGATACCGCGACCGGATTGGTGTTGCGTATCGTGATGAGGAGCGGGATGCGGTCGCCGCTCCCTACCGTCGGCGTGCCGCGGTCGACGAGTATCTCGATATGGTCGGTCGAGACGGTGCGACCGCCGAAAATGATGAGTGCCGCGGCGACGGCGACGGCGACGAGGAAGAAGCCACCGGCGATGGCCACGAACAGTATCGCGGGCGGCAGCCCGGGCTTCTTCGGCGCCTTCGGAGCGTGCGGCTTCGGCTGCGTCCAGCCGGCGGCCGCGGCGACGGACGCGCTCGGGAGCGAAGGCGTGCCGCGTGCCGCATCCGTCTTCGGCGCGTACAAGCGGTCGCGCAAGCGTTCGAGCGGCGTCTTGTTCCCGGATTCAGGAGGCATCGGAACCCAGTATACCCCGCCCGCTCATCAAGGTCCGTCCTTGATAAGGAAGAATGGTGGCAGGCGCGAAAATAGCGATGGAATCCTTCATCAAGGACGGACCTTGATGAGGAGAAGCGGGGCGGACGTTAGAGGCCGGAGGCGGCGATGCCGCGGTTGATGCGGCGGATGACATCGGCGCGGTCTGCCTCGATGGCTTCGAGCGCGCTCGATTCGTAGAGCTCGCCGCCTTCCGGCAGGCGTGCGGTATCGAGACCGAGCGAGCGCAACATACGGAGCGCTGCGAGGCATTCGAGCGCATCCTGCGCCTCCTCGCCCTTGCCGGGAAGCGCCGCGAGGAATCCCTCGAACGCCTCGAAGAGCTCGGTGTCGGCATGCTCGCCCTGCACGAGGCGCAGGAGGAGGCCAGTCACGCGCGCGGCGCGCAGGCGCGCGCTCCGGTCGAGCGCAAGGAACCGGTTATCGGTGAGGAGCGCGCCGGTCAGGCGCCACGTATCCTTTCCGCGCACGAGCGTCGCCTCGCAAGCGGAGAGCGTCTGGAGCGCATGCGCCATCTTCGATGCCGGCTTCAGGAAGCCTTCTGCCCGCGCACGGATGAGCCCGAGATCGCGGGTCAGCAGCGTCACGGTCGCCGCCTGCTCTCGCGCCGCAGTATGGCCGAGCACCACGGCCTCGGTGACGTATTTATGCCGCATCGGCTACGAGCGTGAAGCGGACCGGACCGGTTGAGAGCTCCGCGGTATGCGGGCCGTCCTCTCCCTTAACGGCAGTGACCTTGTCCTTGGGCTCGAAGCCCTCGGCCTTCCTTGCCTCCGCAACCGCGCGCTGGAATGCGCGCTCGTCGCCTTCGGCGACGAGCGCCGGCGTGAGGACGGTGTCGAGCGCCATCTCCGCGGCACCGGTGCGCACCTCCTTCACGTTCACCTCGTCGGCAAGTATGGCGGCGAACTCGGGCGCGAGGTCGCCTGGTATGGAAAGCGCCGCGAGCGGTTGGCGGACCTTTATGTCGGCGGCTTGGCGGAGACGGAGGCCGCCCGCGGCGAATGCGCGGACCGTCGCCATGTCGGCGATGAGCGCCGCATCCGTGCGCGCCTTGCCGAAGAGGCGCTCGAAGAAGCCGTGCTCGCGTATCGGCCAGTCGGCGAGGTGCACGCTCTCCGCATCGGTCTCTCGACGGACTCCTTGGAAGACCTCCTCGGCGATGAACGGCGCAAACGGCGCGATGAGGAGCGCGCAGGTCTTGAGCGTCTCGCGCAGCATCTCGAGCGCTGCCGCATCGCCATCGCGCGCGCGATCGCGTATGCCGCGCACGTACCACTGCGATACGTCCTCGATGAGGCGCGCGACCGCGCGCGACGCATCGTATAGCTTGTACGCGTCCATGGCGCGCGTCACCTCGCGCGCCGCCGCGTCGGTCCGCGCTTCCATCCACCGGTCGATGGCCTGGACTTCCGATGGATGCGCTCCGTCCTTGAAGAGCGCGTAGAACTTCGCGCTGTTATCGAGCCAGGAGATGACGCGCGCCGCCTCCTTCACGGTCTTCTCGTCGAACGACTTCGAGTCGCCGGGCTGGTTCACGCTGAACATCCAGAACCGCAACGTATCGACGCCGTACCGCTCGATAGCGTCCCACGGATCGATGATATTCCCTTTCGACTTGGACATCTTCTGGCCGTTCGCATCGAGCAGGTGCCCGAGGCAGATGACATTCTTGTACGGCGCACGGCGTCCCATGAGCGTCCCGATCGCCATGAGCGTATAGAACCAGCCGCGCGTCTGGTCGATGGCTTCCGATATGAAATCTCCCGGGTAGCCGGACGTATCGAGCTTCTTCCGGTTCTCGAACGGATAATGGTCCTGCGCGAAGGGCATCGCGCCCGAATCGAACCAGACGTCCATGACCTCGAGCGTGCGGCGGAGCTCGCCGGTCACTCCCGCAAGGATTACGCTATCTATATACGGGCGATGGAGATCGAGCTCGTAGTCCTCGTTATGCGGCAGCGGCACGAAGCCGAGCTCGACCGGCTGGCCGAATGCGGGCATGCGTTCCTCCGCTATCGTCTTGGATTCCGCTGCGTCCGCTCCTGTCGCAACCGCCTGGAGCGTCTCGATGCCGATGCCATGCGTGACGATGAGCACATTCTCGCCCGAAAGCTCGCTCTCGAGCGCATACAGGAACTCCCCGAACCGGTTCTTCGCGTCCTGGTGGCTCCCTCCTCCCGCGACCGCATCCGCATATCCATGCGTATCCCGCCAGGCGATGAACTCGGCATGCTGCTTGCCGTCGAATTCCCCGAATGGAAATTCGCGCAGGCGCTCGTCGAGTACGACCGACGATTCATCGAGCCCGAGCGTGCGGGCGGCGATGCGCGCCGTCTCCTCGGTGCGGGCGAACGGCGACGCATAGATGCGCGTGATGCCCGCGCCTTCGAGGCCCGCCGCGCCCGCCGCTGCTTCCTGCCTCCCCGCTTCCGTGAGCGGCCAGCGCTGCGCATCGCTCGAATCGAGGATTCCTTGCGCGTTGTTCTCCGCGCCGCCATGCCGCATGGCGAAGTACCGGTTGCCGCTCTTCTTCGTACGTTCCTTCAGCTCTTCTATGGAACCGATGACGACGCGCTCCGAGCCGTCGGCACTCTCCCACACCGGCAACGGCGTGCCCCAGTACCGCTCGCGCGAGATGGCCCAGTCCTTCACGTTCGAGAGCCACTCGCCCATGCGTCCGTCGCGGATATGCGATGGCTCCCAGTTCACCGTCGCGTTGTTCGCGAGCAGCTTCTCGCGCAGGTCCTGCATGCGGATGTACCACGAGTCGCGCGCGTAGTAGATGAGGCGATTCTTCGAGCGCCAGCAGTGCGGATAGGAGTGCGCATGATTCTCCTTCGAGAAACAGAGGCCGCGCGCCTGGAGATCCTTCAGCACCTCGAGGTTCGTATCCGCATCGATGACGGACCTTCCTTCGAATATGCCGGTGCCCGGAACGAACGTCCCGTCCGGGGCGACGAGATGCACCTTCGGGAGCCCGACTTCCTGGCCGAGGTCGAAGTCTTCCTGGCCGTACATGACCGCCGTATGCACGATGCCCGTGCCGTCCTCGGTCGTGACGAAATCGGCCGCGTACACCTTGTACGCGCGCTCGAACTTCGCCTTCTCGCTTTCGGGCGCGACATTCGGTCCGAACGGATACAGCGGTTCGTACGACCTGCCTACGAGCTCGCGTCCCGCAATCGTCTCGATGACGGAAACGCCCTTCCCTTCGGGCACCTGGAAGCCATGGGCCAGCCGTTCCTTCGCGAGGATATATACCTCATCGGAGCCGTCTATCTTCACCTTCGCGTATTCGATATCATTGCCGACCGCGAGGCCCACATTCCCCGGAAGCGTCCATGGCGTCGTCGTCCATGCGAGGAAGTACGTGCGCTCTTCGCCCACCACCTTGAACTTTGCCGTGAGCGAGAGGTCTTTCACGTCCTCGTACCCTTGCGCGAGCTCGTGCGAGGAGAGTGCGGTCCCGCACTTCACGCACCATGGCAGCACTTTGTAATCCTTATAGAGACGGCCGTCATCGGAAACGCGCTTCATGATATTCCAGAGCGATTCCATGTACGGCGCATCGAAGGTGAAGTACGCCTGCTCCTGGTCTACCCAGTACCCGATACGGTCGGTGAACTTGCCCCATTCATCGATGTAGGTCATCACGCTCTCGCGGCACTTCCGGTTGAACGCCCCGATGCCGTATGCCTCGATATCCTTCTTGCCCTTGAACCCGAGCTGCTTCTCTACCTCGAGCTCGACCGGGAGGCCATGCGTATCCCAGCCGGCGCGGCGCGGGACGCGATAGCCGCGCATGGTCTTGTAGCGCGGGAGCGCGTCCTTGAAGGAGCGCGATTCCATGTGATGGACGCCCGGCCTTCCGTTGGCGGTTGGCGGACCCTCGAAGAAGACGAATTCGCCCTTGGTCGCGGCCTTTCCGACCGATTTCTCGAAGATGCCGCGTTCCTTCCAGAACGCGAGCACCTTCTCCTCGCGACGTACCGTCTCGCTCTTCTCGCTCCCTTCCATATCCGTTCATCCTATCGTTTGGCGGAACAAAAGGAAAACAGCCCGGCCAGGAGGCGGGCTGTTTCAGCTCCCGCGCGACCCGCTAGTTCGGGCGGCGGGAGACCATGGCGGTCTTCCGTTTCTTCTTTTTCTTGGGAGACCCGGCGGTCGGACGAGGTCGGGATGTACAGGCGGTGGCCGGCGGGATGTGCCCGATCTCTTCGGCGAGCACCTCCACGAGATGGGGCCTGCAGAAATACGGGATGAAGAGGTCCGGCTGGTCTCTCGTCTCGCGATACAGGTCGATGTACGCGGTCGCGGTATGCTCGGGAACGCGCAATTTCTTCGCCTGCTGCTCGAGCAGCGCGATATCCGAATCGATCTTCAGGCGCTCCGCCGCTACCGCGATCGGATTGATGCCCTGCTGGACCAGCTGTTCCAAGCCATCGCCCATGGATGATGTCCTTCCCTAACGAACTGCACGGGATATACAGTCTGTCGGCAACCTTAGCGCGCACGGGAGCGTCACGCAACCGCGCTATCTACATGCGCTCCGGAACCGGTATCCCGAGCAGCGCGAGACCCTTCTCCATGGTACGGGCGAATGCTCGCGCGACGCGCTGCTTATAGGCCTCTTCGTCGCTCCCGAGGACCTGCTCGTTCGCATAGAACGAGTTCCACTCCCCCGCGAGCCGGGTAAGGTACTGCGCGATATGATGCGGAGCGCGCTCGCGCTCCGCGCGCGCGGCCACGCCCGGGAAGCGGATGATGAGGCGCTCGACCGCGTAGGGAGCCAGGGGCTCCTTGCCGCCCGCGCTCTCGGCATCGTAGGCGAGGAGCTTCTTCGCGCGCACGTACGCGTACTGGAGGTACGGGCCCGAATCGCCGTCGAGGGAGAGCGACTGCTCGGGATCGAAGACGATATCGCCGCCCGACGCCTGGCGGAGGACCATGTACTTCACCGCCGCTATCGCGACCGCGCTCGCGATGAGCGGGTCGTCGTTCTTCTCCTTCGCCCGCTCCATCACTTCCTCGATGAGCCCTTTCGCGGTGATGGTGTTCCCTTCGCGGGACGACATCTTCCCGGTAGTGAGGCGCATGAATCCGTGCGGGATGTGCGAGGTCTTCCGCGCTACGAGCGGCGCGATGTCCTCGAGCGCCGCGAGGAAGACCTTGAAATGCCCCACTTGCTCCGCGGCGGTAATGATGATGGACTCGTCGGGCGCTACCTTCTCCTCTTTGAGGAACGCGAGCCCGATATCCTTCGCCTCGTACGTCGGGGTGCCGCGGGACGTGATGAAGACCAGCGTATGCAGCCCTTTCTTCTCCCCGTCGTAGATGACGGCCCCTTCGCTTTCCGTGAAGACGCCGCGCGCGAGGCCGTCGCCCACGACCCGCATGCCGATAGGAGCCGTCTCGCTCTCGAATAGGTAGTAATCGAAATGGGTACCGAGCGCGCGGTAGAGGTCGCGGAAGGCCTCGAGGCACACCTCGCGGCACGTGCTCCAGAGGTCCATGAGCGCCGGATCCTCGCCCCGGTATATCTCCTGGTTGAGCGCGTCGATCTCGGCCTTGGCTTCTTCGCTCGCCTCGTAGGCGCGCGCGCCGCGCGCGTACGCCGCATCGACTTCGGTCGCGCTCGCGACATCGGTAACGCCGTCCCGCCGCAGCGCCCAGAGCGCCTTGGCGACATGGGGACCGACGTCCCCGCCGTACGAATCGCGGATGACCTCCGCTCCTCCGTTCTCGATGACCCGCGAGACGGCCTCGCCGATGACCGTGCTCATGAGGTGGCCGATATGCATCTCCTTGAACGGGTTCGGGCATGAGTACTCCACCATGACCCTTCGGCCCTCCTGCGCGCTGCCCTTCCCCCAGGCGTCGCTCGTCGCTGCGGTCTCGATGATGCTCGCTATGGTCGCGGGTGCGAGCGTGATGTTCACGAAGCCGGGCCCTGCCGCCTCGACACGCTCGACCGCATCGCCGAGCGCTTCCTTTAGGCGCGGCACGAGCGCGTCCGCGATTTCCCGCGGCGGCTTCCCGAGCCGCTTGCTCGTCGCGAGCGCGGCATTCGTCGCGAAGTCGCCGTGCGCGAGCTCGGTCGGCCACTCGACCTCGAACGATGCCTCGCGCGCGCCGAGCTCGGCGAGGGCTTCCTGTATCGCGGTCCTGATGCGGTCCTCCATGCGGCGATAGTAACAGAAAACGGCCCGCGCCTCACGGCGCAGGCCGCTTCCCTCTCGCGCCGCAGCTAGCGGCCGTTCTTCTTGAACCAGTTGAATACCGGCATGTCCTTCATCCAATCCTTCCAGTCGTGCACGATAGGCGCGATGCTCGCTGCGAGGCTCACGCTGACCTTCGTCGCGTCGATGACGCCTTGGGTCGCGTCGTACGAGCCCGATACCACGATGCGATCGCCCTCGTCGAGGTCGTCGAAATCGCCGCCCGCGAACGTGGTATCGCTCTCGAGCTCGACCGTAACGAGCGTATCGCCCTTGATGCGGATGGTGAACGAATCGTCATCGATGTCGGTCACGGTGCCCGTCAGCACGCTCGCGGTCGAATCCTTCGACCAGTTCTTCACGACGTCGGCGTCGACGGCGAACGCGCGCTCGTCACCATCGATGGCGCCGCTGAAGCTGACGTAGTCGCCGATGCGGATATCGTTGCGGCGGGCGCTGGTGCCGTTCTTCTCGAGGTACTCGGTACCGCCGTCCGTCCGGATGGTCCACGTGAGTGACGCTTCATCCCAAACGGTGCGCGCCGATATGGCGCTGTCGCTTATCGCGGTGACTTCCGCGCCGCGGACGACCGCGTGCCCGTTATCCGAGAGGATGATCTCGAGCGCCGAGCCGACGCTCGACGGACCCGTTTCCCTCGCTTGCGCATCCGGCGAGAACGCGAACATGAGCGCGCCGATAGCGATGACTCCGGCAAGGAGTATCGCGAGCGACTGCAGCATGGTCTGGGTAAGTTTGTTCATATAGAGAGAGGTGCTTACTGATAAGCGACCTCCCTATAAGACGGACGAGGTCCGCGGCAGTTACCGCGGACCTCGTCCGTCTTCGCGCCGAGTGAGCGCTATATGAAGCTCTCGGGAATGGGATGCGCGGCGGCGAGCTCCTTTATGCGTATGCCGACGGAAGCGACCGTCGCATCATCGCGCTTATTGAGGACGTCGAGCATGAGGTACGCGACCTCTTCCGCTTCGGATTCCTTGAAGCCGCGCGTCGTCATCGCCGGCGTGCCGAAGCGGATACCGGACGGATCGAACGGCTTCCTGGCATCCCCCGCTATCGAGTTCTTATTGAGCGTGATGCCGGCCCTGTCGAGCAGGGTCTCGGCGTCGCCGCCCGATATGCCGAGCGAGCCGAACACGTCGGCGAGGAGAAGATGATTGTCGGTGCCGCCGCCGATGAGGCGCACGCCGCCGTCCATGAAGACCCGCGCCATCACCTGCGCGTTCTTCACGGTCTGATAGGCATAGTCCTTGAAGCTCTCGGTCGAGGCTTCCTTGAAGGCGATGGCCTTCGCCGCTATCTGGTGCATGTGCGGTCCGCCCTGAAGCCCCGGGAACACGCTGCGGTCTATCAGGGTCGGCAGGTTCTCTATCGTCTTCTCCGGCGCCCGGAGCGGCGAGGAGACGGTGCCCTTGGTGAGGATGAGCCCGCCGCGCGGTCCGCGCAGCGTCTTGTGCGTCGTCGTGGTGACCACGTTGAAACCGTGGTTGAACGGATTCTCGAGAGCGCCGCCCGCGATGAGCCCTGCGATGTGCGAGACGTCCGCCATCGCGACCGCATCCACTTCGCGCGCGATGCTCGCTACCCGCTTCCAATCAATGGAGCGCGAGTAGCCGGAGAAGCCGGCGAGCACTATCTTCGGACGCTCCTTTTTCGCGACCTCGCGCATCGCGTCATAGTCGATCTCGCCCGTGTCCGCATCCTTCATGCCGTAGCGCACGAAGTTGTAGAGCTTCGCCATGTAGGTCACGGGCGAGCCGTGCGTCAGATGGCCGCCGTGGGCGAGGTCCATGCCGAGGATGGTGTCTCCCGGTTCGAGCCACGCGAAGTACGCGGCGACGTTCATTGCCGCGCCGCCGAGAGGCTGCACGTTCGCATGGTCAGCACCGAAGAGCGCCTTTGCGCGCTCGATGGCGATCGTCTCTATCTTGTCGGTGAATTCCTGGCCGCCGTAATAGCGCTTGCCGGGATAGCCTTCCGAGTACTTGTTGGTGAGACCGGACGCCATCGCCTCGCGCACCGCGCGGGAAACGTAGTTCTCCGATGGAATGAGCTCGAGGCCTTCGTCCTGCCGCTTCTCTTCCTCGAGTATCGTCTCGAATATCTCCTGGTCTTCGTTCTTGATGTGGGGGTACTGCTCCATGGAAAGTGGGGTGAATCTCGTAATCAGGACTGGAGCGGTCTCATACCATAGGCGTCGTTTCCGTAATCGTACCGTGCGCGAGCATGCCCACCAAATGAATGGTCAGCGCTCGAGGAGACGTGACACCGCGGCCCATACCTCTTCATGTATCGATTCGATGCTGCGGATCCGTCCGTTTTCCATGCACTCTATGGCCTGCCAGTTCGGCTGGCGCTCAAGCAGCCAGTTCGCGGTTTCGTGGCTGCGTTCCAGATATGCACGATCCTCTTCGACCATGTCCTTCGATGCTTCGCCAAGCGCGGCGTTCTTCTGCGCGCGTTTCTCCGAAAGCAAGCCGAGGCTCGTCTCTACCGGCACGCGAAGGTAGATGATGGCATCCGGCCGCGGTATTCGAAGCACCTCATGCTCCATGCGATCGAGCCATTCGAGGAATGCCGCGCGTTCCGGATCGTCGGCAATCTTTCCGCCCTGATGTATCTGGTTTGAGCTCGCGAAGCGGTCAGCGATGACGGTCGTTCCCGACTCGAGGAGCTCCCGGATATGCGACGCGCTTTCGAGCCGGTCGAGCGCATAGAGGGAGGAAGCTATCTTCGGGTCGAGAGTGAGGAAATCCCCATGCGCTCCCGCAAGGCACTCGCCGATGAGCGCTCCGAATAGGTTCCGGTCGTACCCGGGGAAATCCATCCGCTCGCTCGGCCTTCCTGCGGCCTCGAGCGCATCCGCCAGGAGCTTCGATTGGGTCGCTTTTCCAGAGCCGTCGTTCCCATCGAGCACGATGAATATCCCCTTCTTCATCTCCCTAGTATACTGGCCCTATGGAACGGGCCTACCTCGACGCGCTTAAGAAGATCATGGATGAAGGCGTCGACCGGGACGACCGCACCGGGACCGGCACGCGCGCCCTTTTCGCGCTCCAGCTCCGCCACGACCTCGCCGACGGCTTCCCTGCGCTCACGACGAAGAAGCTCGCATTCAAGGCGGTCAAAAGCGAGCTCCTTTGGTTTCTTGAAGGCTCGAGCGACGACAATCGGCTCAAGGAGCTGAACGGCAGCGAGAAGACGATATGGACCGCGAACGCGGAGGCGGATTACTGGACGCCGAAGGCGAAGTTCCCGGGCGACCTCGGCCGCATCTACGGCGTGCAGTGGCGCGCCTGGCAGCGACCTGACGGAAGCGTCCTCGACCAGGTCGCGCAGGTCATCGAGCGGATCAAGACGAACCCCAATGATAGACGACTCATCGTCACCGCATGGAATCCGGGCGAGCTCGAGCAGATGGCGTTGCCGCCCTGCCACATGTTCTTCCAGTTCTTCGTCGCCAATGGCCGCATCTCCCTGCATATGGTGCAGCGTTCATGCGACATGTTCCTCGGCGTACCTTTCAATATCGCGTCGTACGCCCTGCTCCTTTCCATGGTCGCGCAGGTGACCGGCCTCAAACCGGGCGAGCTCGTCATGAGCCTGAACGATGCGCATATCTACAAGAACCATTTCCATGCCGTGAACGAGCAACTCTCCCGCGACCCGCTTCCCTTCCCCAAGCTGTGGCTCAATCCTGACGTCAAGGATATCGACTCGTTCACCATGGACGACATCAAGCTCGAGGGTTACGAGTCCCACGCTTCGATAAAAGCGGAGATGGCCGTATAATCCGTACCTATGGCACTCTCCGACCGTCGCATTCTCGAGGAGATGAAGAAGGGCGATATCGTCATTCACCCCTTCTCGGAGGAGCAGCTCGCGACGTCGAGCTACGATGTCACGCTCGGCGAATGGTTCTACCGCGAACAGCCGCCGAAGTACAATCACGCGCTCTACAACATCTGGAGCAAGGAGCACATGGAGCATGTGTGGGGCGCCGACAAGGTCGAGCGCGCGGTCACCGCGAAGGAGGCGTTCAAGAAATACAACTTCGAGTTCGACGGCATCCGCCCGGACGATAAGGTCATCGTGCTGCGGCCCGGCGAGACCATCCTCGCGCATACGAACGAGTTCATCGGCGGCAAGGACCACATCACGACCATGATGAAGGCCCGCAGCTCGATGGGACGCAATTTCATCGAGGTATGCAAGTGCGCCGGCTGGGGCGATGTCGGCTACGTGAACCGCTGGACGATGGAGATCACCAACAACTCGAAGAACTACATCATCCCGCTCGTCGTCGGCCGCCGCATCGCGCAGATCATCTTCTTCGAGACCGGGCAGATACGCGCCGGCGATTACGCATCCACCGGCAAGTACGCGGCATCGACGAACGTCGCCGAGCTCAAGAGGGCATGGAAGCCCGATATGATGCTTCCGCGGCTCTGGGCGGACAAGGACATCAAGAAGAAGCAGACGTGGCACAAGAAAAGCTAGCAGCACTCGTCAGTCAGTATCCGGTCGTGATCGCGTATGCGCCGCTTCGTACAGAAGTGGCGTTTTCCTCATTCCTTCCGAATATCGGAGGACGCGTGTATGAAATACCGGCACGAGCCGCGATAGACCCGATCAAAGAAGCGTTGGAGACTATCGCCTTCGCGAACGACGAGTCCGCCTGCATCCTGATGCCTGGCCGCAGATTCGACGCGTCGGGCACGCGCCATGGGCAAGGCGGCGGCTGGTACGACCGGTTCCTCGCGCGTGTCCCGGCCGAATGGCTGCGTATCGGGTTCTGCTTCGATGATCAGTTCAGCAGTACTCCCCTTCCGCGTGAATCCTGGGACCAGGTCATGGATTACGTCGCGGTCGTCGCGCGCGACACCAACACGCTCACCCTCCATGCGACGGACGCGCGTTCCTGATACGCTATAGGAATCATGCCGCGCACCAGCCTCATCGCCGTCTTGAGCAAGCAGACCCGCGCCATCGGCAAGGATGGCGGACTCATCTGGAATCTCCCGGGCGAGCTCGCGCGCTTCAAGCGCATAACGAACGGCCACCCGGTCATCATGGGCCGCAAGACGTGGGAATCCATTCCCGCCAAGTTCCGTCCCCTTCCAGGACGCACTAATATCGTCGTCACGCGCGACGAGTCATACGAGGCACCGGGCGCGATCGTTACTTACTCGTTCGAGGATGCGCTCGTGAAGGCACGCGCCGTGCCGGATAACGACGAAATCTTCGTCATCGGCGGCGGGCAGCTCTATCTCGAATCGCTTCCCTACGCCGACCGCCTATACCTCTCGCTCGTCGACGACCCCACTGAAGGCGACGCCTATTTCCCGGACTATCAGGAGTTCTCAACGAGTATTGAAAAAGAAAGCTGCGAGGAGAACGGCATCCGGTACGAGCTCCTCACGCTCGAGCGCTAAACGCTCTTCCCTCCCCGCTTCCACTTGAACGCCTTGTGGAAGAAGAACGGCGCGAAGACGTCGTCTTCGGGTTCCACGATAAGCTGCGCGCTCGCGCGCTTCGAGCGGTTCTTCAGGTCGATATGCTTCGCGCCGCGTATGACCGCGATGGGAATCCGCTCATCGCCCTCCCCCATCTCGAGCACGGCAGCAGCCGCGAGCGCATCGATGAGGTTCGCCATCTCCACCCGTATCAAGCGGCCGAATATATCGGGCGTGTTGCGGTAGTCGCGGAGCGGATCGATGCCGTCCCAGGAGAGCGCAAAGCCGATGGCGCCGCGGCGCAGCGGCATGCTCATGGAATCGGTGATGATGACCGCGAGCGAGGATATGCCGTACTCCTTCCGGAGCCACGCGCGCAGGCGCTTCGCGCTCCTGAACGGGTCCTTCGGATACAGCACGTAGTGGCCGCTACCGTTGCTCTCGTCGATGCCGGCGGAGCCTGCCATCGCGCCTTCGTTGATGGTGTAGCGCGTGCGATAGCGCGAGGACTTCGGCGCCTTCAGGTACCAGTCGGCCTCCTGCTGTATGAGCGCCTCTTTCTCCATCGCCTCGAGCGGCAGCGTACGTCCTTCGTCTATCGAGACGACCTTCGAGGATAGGGCGACGATGTCGCCCTCCTTGAGGGAGAGCTTCGATGCCCTGATAGCATCGAGGAGAGAATCCTTAGGCGCGATGAGCGGACGCGTGCGAATACCGATGACGTGCATCATTGGACTCTAAACGAAAACGGCCCCGGCACAAGGCCGGGGCCGTTTTCGAATCTACTGCGCAGACGAGGGGAGATGGAAAGTTCCAGGTGCGCGGCGCGAGGAGATGAGGAGTGGAGACGTACGAGAAGTACGGCGCAGCGAGGAATCGAACTCGCAACAAAGCAGATGGGCTTTCCAGGCCCGCTCGGCCTAGTTGCCGATGCCGACGCCCATAGAGCGGGCAGTACCTTCCACCGTCTTCTCCGCTGCCTCTACCGAGGAAGCCGAAAGGTCGGGCATCTTGGTCTCGGCTATCTCGCGGATCTGCGCGCGGGAGAGCGTGCCGACCTTCGCGTTCGGCGTCTTGCCCGAGCCCTTCTCGACGCCAAGCGCCTTCAGGATGAGGCGGGACATCGGGGAGACCTTCAGGACGAAGGTGAAGGTGCGGTCGTCGTATACCGAGAGCTCGACCGGGACGATCTGGCCCATGCGGTCCTTCGTCGCCTCGTTGAACTTGTTCACGAAGTCGCCGATGTTGACGCCCGCAGGACCGAGCACGGTACCGACCGGCGGAGCCGGGGTCGCCTTGCCTGCGGGAATCTGGAGCTTGATCTTCTTTACTACTTTTGCCATATGAATGTGTTACGACTCTACGCTATAGCTTCCGCACCTGCAAGAAATCCAGCTCGACCGGGGTCTCGCGGCCGAACATGGCGACCATGACCTTGACCTTGCCGCGTTCCTCATCGATCTCGCCCACCTTGCCCTCGAGGTCCTTGAACGGGCCATCGGCGATGACGATGGGATCGTCCTTCATGAGATCGATGCGGTGCTTCGGCGCTTCGGCGCCCATGCGCTTCATGAGGGAGCTGACTTCCGCGTCCTCCATAGGCACCGGCGTATTGCCCGCGCCTACGAACCCGGTCACGCGCGGCGTGTTGCGGACGACGAACCAGGAGTCCTCGTCCACGATCATGCGCACGAGGATGTAGCCCGGGTAGATCTTCTCCTCCTCGACGATGCGCTTGCCGCCCTTCACGCGTATCTTCTTCTCGGTCGGCACGACCACCTCGAAGATCTTGTGCTCCATGCCGAGCGACTCGATGCGCTGCTTCAGGTTGCGCTCGACGGCGTTCTCGTAGCCGGCGTAGGTGTGGATGGTGTACCAGCGCGGCTCGGTGTCCGCTCCTTCATCGGAGAAATGCGGGATGCTCTTTATATCCATGGTGAGGGGGTTAGCTTCCTGAAACGATGCGGTTCACGACGCTCGTGAAGGCGTAATCGAACCCGGCGAGCATGAAGGCCACGATCGCGGAGATGAGCACGATGAGCGCGGTGTAGATGACTGCCTGCCCGCGCGACGGCCAGACGACATGGGCCATCTCGCCGCGAACGTTCTTGAGGTAGCTGATGAATGAGCGCATACCAAGGGTTGATTACGAGTTCCAATTAAAAAAGCCCCGCGGGCTTTATGTGACTGCATGATAGTACGGCCTGGTTACTGTGTCAAACGGCCACGACCCCGCGTACGCGGGGTCGTGGCCGTTTGAGTACGGAGGGAGCAGTTTAATCTAACCCGTTAAGGTACTCCAGGGTTGAGATTCGACTGCGACCGGAGCTATTTGATCTCGTACGTGATGGAGACCGAGACGGAGGTCTCGTTCTCCCCCACCGGAAGCGTCGGCGCGGACTGCGGCATCGCGTCCATCGCGCCGCCGCGGGCTTCGTACCCGCTGTACATCGGATACGCACCGGTGTTCTCGTAGAAGCTCATGACCTTGCCTAAGCGGACGCCGAGCTGGCTCGAGAGCGCCCGCGCCTTCTCGCGGGCCTCGTCGATAGCGGCTTCGCGGGCCTCCGCGCGCACCGCATCCTCATCGTCGACGATGAAGTTCGGGCCGCTGATGTTCTGGACGCCGATGGAACCGAGGCCGCCCAGGATGTCGCCAGCCTTCGCGATATCGCGCACTTTCACCTGGATGCTCTGCGATACGTCATACCCGGTGATGCGCGGAGCCTGCGGCGGGCACGGCATGCCGTAGCCGCAGGCTACCGAGTCGTACGTGTAGCGCGGGGATACGTTGTAGTACTGGGTCTTCACGTCGTTCGCCTCGATGCCCTGGCTCGTGAGGTACTCGAGCGCCTCGTCGGTCTTCGCGGTCGCCGCTTCCTGCGCTTCTGCGACGTTTGCCGAGGATTCGGTCACAGTGAACGTGATCTGCGCGATATCCGGCACCGCGACCGCTTCGCCGGTGCCTTCTACGGTGATGGTGTTGTACGGCTCGCCAGCGGTGTAGCCGAACGCGGTCTTCCAGGCCATGACGAGGAGGAAGAGCGCGAGGAGCACGAAGACGGCCAGGAGCGCGAGGCGGATAGCCCTGTTGCCCTGCAGTTCGGTAAGAAATTGGTTCATATGCGTTTGGTTACGGGATACCGGAAGTATATCACCGGTGGCTATGGCCGTGCCGCGGCGCGCCGGGCGCGCCGCTACCTACCAGCATGACCGCGAGCGCGGTCGTGATGGGAACCGCGAGGATGATGCCGCACCCGCTCAAGAGGATGCGGAGTATCTCGGTCGCGAACACTTCCCCGTTGATGATGTAGGCCGCGCGGTCCATCGCGCCATAGAACAGGAGGAGGAGCGGCAGCGCCGCGCCGACGTAGGCGATGGCGAGCGTATTCACGAGCGCGCCGATGTGCTCGCGGCCGATGCGGAGCGCCTTGCGGTAAATCTCCGCCTTCGTGAGGTGCGCGCCCGCGCTCATCAGCTCCTCGACCGCGACCGCCTGGCCGATGGCGACGTCGTAGAGGACGCCGAGCAGGCCGATGATGATGCCGCTCATGAGTATGCCGACCAGGTCGAGCTCCCCCTGGAACTGGAAGTGCAGGAAGGTGCTGTCCTCGGAGTTGTAGCCCGAGAGCGCGGCCGCGCCCACGACATACCACGCTGCGAGCCCGGTCAGAACCACGGTAGCTATCATGCCGAGGATGGCGGCAGTCGTCGTGCGATT
The DNA here is from genome assembly GCA_036261925.1 of Minisyncoccota bacterium. GTDB lineage: Bacteria > Patescibacteriota > Minisyncoccia > Phycocordibacterales > Phycocordibacteraceae > C7867-001. The sequence continues at coordinate 23,969 of DATAJW010000004.1, forward strand.
GAATCCGTGCGTCACGTACGAGCCGGCGATGATGATGAGCGACGAGACGCCGAGCGCGATCGGCAGCGGCGGATAGCCTGCGATGATGCCCGGCAAGAGCGCATAGACGATGAGCACCAAGCTGCCCGCGAGCGCGACGAGGCCGCGTATGCCCTGCATGCCGCCGAAAGCGAAGATGAGCCCGATGAAGACAGCGAGCACGATGAGGAGCACGTCGAGACGGTAGGGATCGGCGACCGAATACGCATCGGTCCCGTCGACCGCGCTCGTCCGATGCCGGAGGAAGAAGGTTTCGCCTGCCGTAAGCTGCGTGAAATCATTGCGGAACGTGACCGTCTCTCCGCGTTCGGGCCCGTCGAGGACCTCCGCGGTGAGGGTCTGGACGGTCGCGGTCAATGCCGTACCGACGACCGCTTCTATGCGCTCATCGACTACGTCGATCACCCGCGCCTTCTGCAGGGTCTCGGTATCGGGCAGAAGGGTCTGGGCGCTTGCGGGCAGAGCGAGCGCGAGGGACAGGAGGAGCGGGACGAGCATTCGTCTCATACGCAGGAGCGGCAGAGGCCGAAGAACTCGAGCGCATGCTCGTCGATGCGCGCGAATCCGCTCGCTGCGCGCACGCGCTCGTCGATGGATGCAGGCACGCACGCCTCAACGTCCTCGATGCGGCCGCAGGAGCGGCATACCGCATGATGGTGGTGCGTCCCGGCGCGCTCGAAGAGCGCGCGGCCCTGGGCAAGCTCGATGCGATGCACGATGCCGGCCGTCTGGAACGCCTCGAGCATGCGGTAGGCGGTGGCGGTATCGAACGCGCCCTTCCCCCGCTTCGCGAGCGCCTCTACCGGGAGCGGCCCTTCCGCAGCCGTGAGCAGGGAAAGGAGCGCGGTACGCTGCCGGGTAGCACGCATGCCCGCTGCGCGCAGCGTGTCCGCGGACGATGCGTCGATCCCTCTCATTCCTGCCATGATACCGCTCTCCGTGCTTTTTGCACATGCGAACTATTTGCAATTACAGATCCATGGCGTATGCTCGATGCCATACCCACGTAACCGCACTTCATGCTTCTACCCGCCCTCTATTCGTTCGCCAGCGTCCTCATCGTGAGCGCGATATCGCTCATCGGCCTTTTCACGCTCTCGCTCAAGGAAAGCCTCTTGCGCAAGTACGTATTCGTGCTCGTCTCCGTCGCGGTGGGCGCCCTGCTCGGCGATGCGTTCATCCATCTCATCCCCGAGTCCCTCGAGGAGATCGGCATGGTCTCATCGGTGTCGTACGCCGTGCTCGGCGGCATCCTCCTCTTCTTCATCCTCGAGAAGTTCCTCCACTGGCACCATCACCAGGGCATCGATGCGGACGACGCGACGCTCCACCCGTCCGGAAAGATGATACTCGTCTCCGACAGCCTCCATAACTTCATCGACGGCCTCATCATCGGAGCGAGCTACCTCATCTCGTTCGAGGTCGGCCTCGCGACCACGCTCGCGGTGATACTCCATGAGATACCCCAGGAGATCGGCGATTTCGGCGTGCTCATAAGCGCGGGCTACTCGAAGATGCAGGCGCTCTGGCTGAACTTCCTCTCGGCGCTCTTCGCGGTGCTCGGCACCGGGTTGGTATTCGTCATGGGCAGCTATGTCGAGGGCGCGGTGATGTGGCTCGCCCCCATCGCTGCCGGCGGCTTCATCTACGTCGCGATGAGCGACCTCATTCCCGAGCTCCATAAGCATGAGCGGGTATCGCATGCGCTCCTGCAGATCGTCTCCATCGTGGTCGGCATCGCCGCGCTCGCCGCGCTCGCGCTCATGGAGCCGGCGCACGCGCACGACGAGGAGGACGGCGGTACGCATACGGAAGAAGCCCATGCTCCGCATGGGCTTCTGGATGATGGCCACGCGCACGAGTAGCCGCTATCCCGCTATCTGTATCGTCTCGAGCATGCCCTCGAGCGCGGCGTGCTCCGGGAGCTCCGAAACGTCGAGGCCCTGCTCCATCCAATCGGTGACGTCGTGCTCGACCACATCGAACCGGAGCACCTCGTTCCCGCGTACGGTGAAGTAGGAGCTCTGTACGAGCGCTTCGAAGCGCTCGATGACCGTCACGCGGTACTCGCGGCCGCCGATGGCGACCGTCTCGAACCGGGCGAAGTCCGCTGCCGGCATATCCGACGGCTGGTAGCGTGTGTTCGCGAGGATGACGTCATCGGCCGTCTGTCCTGCTGGGATAGGGTAGCGCTTGATGGAGATGGTGTGCTGCACCGTCTCCGACTGGCTCGCCTTCTGGTACGTCACGAGGGTCTCCTGTCCCGGCGCCCCGGTGAGGATGCGCTCGTAGCCTGCGGGCGGCAGGAACGTGATGCCGTCTTCAGCGAGCTCGACATTGGGCAGGGCGCACGCCGCGAATTCGCAGTTCGGCCCCTGGCGGCCGACCGAGGTCCCATCCGGGCAGAGCTTCGCCTCCATGGTGCAGGCGACCGCATCGCCCCCTTCCGGACGCTCGGTCATGTTCCGGTAGAAGAACGCGGCGACGCCGATGACGAGTATGAGCACGATTCCCGCGATGAGCTGTTTCATGGATAGCATGGTTAGTGTGTAGGTGCTGACGTAGGCGCGTCCCCGTTCTTACTCCCCCTTCTTGAGGGAATCGCGGATCTCCTCGAGCACGGCGAGCTCGGGGCTCTTCTCTGCCTGCGGAGCCGTGCCGTCCTTCTCCGCCTTGCGGGCGAGGTGCACGACGCGGTTGATGAACTTCACGAAGAGGAAGAGCGCGAACGCGGTTATGAGGAAGTTCATGACCGCCTCTATGAAGAGGCCGTACTGGATGACCGCATCGCCGCCGAGCTCGATGCCGAGGCTGCTGAAGTCGATGCCGCCTATGAGAAGGCCGATGGGCGGCGTGATGATGTTCGTCACCAGCGAGTTCGTGATGGCCGTGAATGCCGCGCCGATGACGACGCCCACCGCGAGGTCGATGGAATTACCGCGCAGCGCGAACTTCTTGAACTCTTCGAAGAATGATTTCATGCCGTTTCTTGATTATTTTCTGGGGCGGCTACCGGGAATCGAACCCGAATTGACAGAACCACAATCTGTAGTGTTAACCGTTACACCATAGCCGCCATGTAGAAGGTTTATACCACATGAGGGCTAAAAAAATGAGCCGTAGCGAAAGCTGCAGCTCATCTTTTCTGGTGCCCAGGTTGACCTCTTTTCCGAACTACCTCAAATCTACAAGGCGGTTCAGGAGAGCACGACGAAAATGGAGAAATTGATGTTTCTACGTGAGCCGACCAAACATTGACATTACCGAACTAAGTGTTAGTTTACCAGCAGAGCTTTTGCTCGTCCCGCAAACCATCTGCGGCTAACATCCAAAACAACAGGAGACGAAAGTGGTAGGTTCGAGAATTACTCTGACCCCATTCGACGGAACGAAAAAGCTGGACTGGCTCGGCGCTGACATTCACGGCTTCGTGATGACCTGCGTTGTCGGGTTCGTGCTCTCGATGCTTCTGACGACGGCTCTGTCCGCCCTCACCAGCATCAACCAGTACATCCCCGCGCAACAAGTCTTCGTGGCTGCGTTGGTGCTCGCCGGCATCATCTCGTTCATTCTCGTCTTTCCCCTCCGCATCAACATCACCGTCATCGGCCAGCGCCGGCAGTTCACCTATCTCTGCCGCTGGCTCTGACGCCCTGACTCGATGCGCTCGATGAAAAGTCCCCGGACCCGTGCCGGGGACTGTTTCTTTGTGTTTCTGCGAGTTCGGAACGGTAGAATATTGGTTGGATTTTTACGAACCCTAAAACCAGAAACGACCAAGCATTTTGCTTAGTCGTTTCTTTTATCTGTTCACTTTGGTGCCCAGGAGAGGACTTGAACCTCCACGCCTTGCGGCACATCCACCTCAAGGATGCTTGTCTACCAATTTCAACACCTGGGCATTCGGTAGCTCCTCCGCTAAAGGAAGCGGCCCGCTTACTATAGCGAGCCGTCCTTACTTTTACAAATCGAAGCGCTTACGCTGCCTCGTCCTTCTTCTCCTCCGCTGCCTCTACCGAGGCCTCGGCAACCGCCTCTTCCTCGGGAGTCGTTTCCTCCGCAGCCTCCACGACTACCTCTGGGGCTGCCTCCTCGGTATCTCCTGCCGTCTCCTCGACCGCCTCGGGCTCGGCCGGCTTCTCCTCTTCCTTGAAATCGTCGGTCGAGATGTTGACCATGCGCATGTTGCGGAGCTGGCGGCGCACCTCGCGGGCGACCTTCTCGCGGATGAAGTAGAGCTTCGCGCGGCGAACCTTCGAGCGGCGGACGATCTCGATCTTATCGATGACCGGGGAGTAGAGCGGGAAGATCTTCTCGACGCCGATGCCCGACATGGTCGTGCGGACCGTGAAGGTCGCGCCCGGCTCGGTGCCGTGCTTAGCGGCGATGACGAGGCCCTCGAAGTTCTGGATGCGGGTCTTACCCTTCTCGACCACCTTCTGATGGACGCGCACGGTGTCGCCGGGGCGCACCTGAATCTGGGCGCGCTCGCTGACGCTGACGGGAGTGATGACGTTCTGCATGACCGGGGTACTGTACCACGGCCTATATAGAAAGCAAAACGGCGGCTTCACGAGGAAGCCGCCGACGGGGCGGGCGGGCTCGGCGCCCGGATACCCCAGTGGTCGCGAACGAGCTTCGCCACCTCTTCATGGAGCTGTTCTCTCCTATAGTCGGCATAGAACGCTATGCCGCGGAGGGCGATGAGTATGCTCCGAACCGGCTCGTGCAGGTCCGTATCCCTGAAGCGAAACCCGTCGTATGCCTGATAGAGCGCGGTGTGCGCGACAGTGATTGCCTGCACGAGCTCGCCCACGAACCTGCGCGCAGCCGGGCTGTGCATGTACCCGCGATGGCGCGCACGCATCTGCGCTTCGGTCGGCTGGCTCCTGCTCAAGGATTCGAGAGCGCACCGCTCGAGGTCTTCCGGCGCAAGGTCGACGAACGCCGAGAGCGCTAGAGCGAGCTCGAACATGCGCGCGATACGCTCATGGGTCCGAGCGACGACCAGCCTATCCCCGTAGGTCAGGGTCCCGAACCAGAAGACGGATCGAGCGAGGCGCTTGAGGATGCGCTTCGCGGCATACATCCGCCATCCTTCCGGCCCCGCTTCCTTCCTCCACCTCTTGAGCGCGCTTCTCTCGCTCCTTGTCAGCACCTGCTCCAGCAATCGCTGCCGGGAAAGCCGCTGCGCTTCCTGCGCGCGCGTCGGTCGATCCATTTCGTACGCTCCCTATAAAGAATTATCCTCGCTGAAAGTACTCCGTATCAGGGAAGCGCGCAATCGCGGCGGCGAAATCCGGCGGCAGCGGCGCAATGATGGAAAGCAGCTCGCCGGAACGCATCGGAACCTCGAGCTCGTACGCATGGAGCGCGAGCCGCGTGAAGCCGAGATCGTGCGGATGCTTGGGCGCGTAGAGCGGGTCAGCGACGACCGGGTGGTGCAGCGCCTTCAGATGCACGCGTATCTGGTGCGTGCGGCCGGTCGCCGGCAGGGCCTTCACGAGCGCGTGGGTGCCGATATCGCTTACGACCTCGTAATGCGTGGTCGCGTCGCGGAGCGTGCCCTTGGCTTTCGGCTGCGCGCTGCGGAGACGGAAGTCCTTGTTGCTCCGCCCTATCGCGAACTCGATGGTTCCCTTCCTCTCGTTCGGGACACCATAGACGAATGCTAGGTACGTCTTCTTCACCGCTCGGTCGTGGAATGCGGCCTTCAAGTGCGCATGCGCTTCGGGCGCCTTCGCGAGCACGAGCACGCCCGAGGTGTCGCGGTCGAGCCGGTGCACGATGCCTGGGCGGCGAATCTCGGTTCCGTTCTGCAAACGCTGCGTCTCCCCCACCTCCGCTGAAGCGGGGTACGCGCGCGCGAACCAGTCGCTGACGGTCTCGTCGGTCGTATGGCCGTCCGGGTGCGCCATCACGCCCGCCGGCTTGTCGATGGCGACCATGTCCGCATCCTCATAGAGAATCCTCATATCCATAGCGCCACCCTAGCACGTTCATCGGAAAGGTCCGCTGTAAGTGACGGTCGTCACTTACAGCGGACCTAGTAGTGGCGACACAGATCTCCTATTTGCCGTGGCGGCGTTCGCGGGAGGCGTAGTCGGCGAGGATGGCGGTGAACTCCTCCTTGGAGAAATCGGGCCATCTGGTATCGGTGAAGAAAAGCTCGCTATAGACGGATTGCCAAGTGAGGAAGTTCGAGAGGCGCTGGTTGCCGCCCGTGCGGATGATGAGTTCAGGATCGAGGAGGCCCGCGCTCCACATGGCTTTCTTGAAGCGCTCTTCGTCCACGCTTCCGCTTCCCTGCGCAAGCAGCGCATTCGCGGCGGCGAGTATCTCGCTGCGGCCTCCATAGGAGAGCGCGACGATAAGCGTACCGTCCGCGTTCGCCGCGCTGCGGTCCTCGGTATCCCGCATCATGCCTTGGAGCTTCTCGGGCATGCGCGCGCGGTCGCCGATGAAGCGCACCCTCCCTCCCCGCTCGACCACCTTCTCGAACTGCTCCGTGAATGCGCGTTCGAAGAGCTGCATAAGATACTCCACCTCTTCCTTCGCGCGATTCCAGTTCTCCGTGGAGAACGCGTATATGGTCAGTTCGTCGATACCCGCTTCCCGCGCCCACTCCATGAGCTCATTCACTTTCTCCAGGCCTTTCTTGTGCCCCTCGAGCGTCGGGAGACCGCGTTCCTTCGCCCAGCGGCGATTGCCGTCGAGGATGACGCCGATGGCTTTCGGGCCGTCAGTCATAGGCGATGACGAACTTCTTGAGCTCGCCGGTCGCTGGCGACCATGACGGAACGACCTGCTCGACCTTGGAGAGGAGCGAGCCCTTCTTCAGCTTCGCGAGATACGCATCGAGCCTCTCCCGCGGACCTTCGGCGACCACGCGGACGGTGCCGTCGGGAAGGTTCTTCACCCATCCAGATAGCTTCAATCCGCTCGCCTTCCGCTGCGCGAAGTCGCGGTACATGACCATCTGGACGCGTCCGGATACGATGGCTTCGAGGCGTTCGTGCATAGGGATAAGAACCCAGCATAGCGCCCCGGGGTTGCTTCAAAAAGCGGAGGAAATGCGCTAAGGTGTCCGTACGCGCGCTTAGCTCAGTTGGTAGAGCACCCCGTTTACACCGGGATGGTCGCAAGTTCGAGTCTTGCAGCGCGCACCATAAACGAACGGTCCGATGCGAATGCATCGGACCGTTCGCGTTGTGCCTGGGAGAGGACACGCGATTACACTTTTGGTCACGTATCGCTAAGCATAGTGCTGCGGGCACTCGCACTCTGCTAAGCGACCGCTTCGCTCGCGACCCCGCCTCGACAACAGACTCGCAGACTCGTCTGGCTTCACGTCTCCGGCTTTCAAGTCCTCTCCTGGGACTACCAAACGATAAGGTCCCGACGCTTCGCGTCGGGACCTTTCGTTGTGGTGCCCGGGAGAGGACTTGAACCTCCACGCCCTTGCGGGCTCTACGACCTGAACGTAGCGTGTCTACCAATTTCACCACCCGGGCTTCTGGGCAGTATACCGAAACATCCTCACTTGTGCCCCCGGCAGGAATCGAACCTACATAGCCGGCTTAGAAGTCCGGAGTTCTGTCCATTGAACTACAGGGGCCCTGTTACCTTACCCTCCTATCTGCTCGGGTCAACGAACCGGTACTCGGTACGGTAGCGCGCCTCTTCCGTCGCACGCTCCTCGAAGAGCGCGCGCACCGCATCGAACGAGCTCGTGTCGGGAGCGGCAGCAGGCGCCGTATCGCCGACCTGTCCGCCGGTCGCGGCCGTGTAGAAGATCCAGACGTTCCATCCGACGGAGAGCGCGAGCAGCAGCGCGGCCGCGGATAGGAACATGAACCAGTCGCGCTGCGGCTTGGGCCTGCCGGAAAGGCGGGGCATCTTGAGCGAACCGAGATTCTTGGGGAGCGCGAGCTTCATATCATCATTGCGGGGATGCGAGCCCTATCGAGAAGACCGCAGCTGCCGTCCACTCCCCTGCCGCGCCGAAGCCCGTGTCGAGCGTCAGGTTCTCGATGCGGCTGTCGTACGCGCCGTACTCGATGCGGCCGATCGTGCGCACGACCGCATCGAAGGGACCGCTGATACGCAGGGAGAGCGCGACGCGATTGTCGCTCGTCGGCGTATCGGATACCGACACCACCTCGACGAGCGCGCCCGTACCGCGTCCCGTCGCTTCGAGCCCTTCGAGAAACGGCACGATGCCGTCGACCGAGAGGAAGTAATTCTCGAGTGTCCGCTCGTCGACCGCGAGCGACGCGAGCGCGCTCCTGGTCGCCGCAGCGCGCTCCGCATCGGCGATGGCGCGGTCGATGTCGGCGGCGAGCGCGGCGGATTCCGCGCTCTTCCGCTCGACCGCGACGTACCAGAATCCGTACGCGACGCCGAGGAGCGCGAGGAGCGCCGCGACCGCGATGAGATGGAAGACAGGACGTCGCATCATGGCAGGAAGGTGCCCGTCAGGGTGATGGCGAACTCGATGTCGCTCTCTTGCGCGTATGCGCTTATCGGGAGATCGGCCTTCGAGACGAACGGCAGCGCGGCCAACGACTCGCGGTACCGACGCAGCGCGTCGCGGGAGGGGGCGTTCCCGCTCACGATCATGCGCGCCTCGTCCTTAGCCGCTGCCGGCGAGAACGTGAACGCGGAGAGCGCGATGCCCTGGCGCGGCACGGCAAGGACGAGCGCGAGCGCGCTGCTCGCGGTCGACCGCTCACCGAGCTCGCTGAGCTTCTTCGCGGTCGCGGTCAGCGCATTGATGCGCGCGCCCACTTCTCCCTGATTGGCGGCGTTGAGGGCCGCCTGCCGCGCGGCGAGCTCGTGCGAGCGTTCGCTCGTCTCCTGCAGCACGGAGAGGTACGTCGGGAACAGGAGCACGCCGTGCACGACGACGAGCGCCGCGAGGAGCGCGAGCGCGACGGTCGCGGCGCGGAACAGGTACTCGCGCGCGAGCGCGCGCTGCCGGTCGCGCGGGAGGAGATTGATGCGGTCAGCGGTCATGGGTACGGAGCGCGAGGCCGATAGCGGTCGCATAGGCGAGGGATTCCATGTAGTCGATCGGCGGCAGCCACTGGTCGCGCGAAGCGAGATTCGCGAACACGTCGCCGAGCACGACCGGGATGCGGAGGCTGGTCTCGAGGTATTCGGGGAGACCGCGCACGGTCGCGTTGCCGCCCGCGAGCACGGCGCGGCTCACGGGCGTCCGTCCGGTTCCCTCGCCCGCGCGCGCCTGCCAGTACGCGAGCCGGCGCGCTATCTCCTCGCGTATCGCGGAGACCGTCGAGAGCATCGCGGCGAGGTACTCCTCGTTCCCCGCGCCGCCGACCAGGCCCTTGTCCGCTTTCACGCGCTTCGCCTCCTCCTCCGAGACGCCGAAGTGCTTCACGACCGCGAGGGTGAGCGCGTGCCCGCCGATATCGAGCGTCGTCGCGAAGCGCGGTAGGCGCTTCTCGACGATCATGAGCTTCGTGGTCGTGCGCCCGATGTCGATGATGAGGACGGTATCCGTATCGTGCGCGGAGAGCAGCGCGCGCGGGAGCGAGAAGGTCTCGCTCTCGATCGCGGTCACCGCGATGCCTGCCGCATCCAAGGTCGCGAGCGATTCCTCGATGACCCGGGATGCGTAGCCGACGCCGACGACATGCGTGCGGCCATCCGTCTCCCCGGTCGATGCGACATCGAACGCGGTCTCCTGCGGCGGGAGCGGCACGAACTCGTCGATATGCGGCTCGACCGCGGTGCGCCATTCCTTGCGGCCCGTGCCGGGCACGTCGGTCTCGAAGAGGTAGCTCCTCGATTCCGGGAGCGCGATGCTCGCGGAGCGGATGCCATGCTTCTTCGCGAGCGCGCGGACCGCGTCCGCGACGCGCTGCCGATCGGCAGGCTCCGCGCTCGCCACGACGCCGAGCTCGAGCCGCTCCTCGCCGAACGCGACGAGCTCGAGGCCCGCGAGCCGTTCCGCGACGACGGCGAGCTTCACTCCGCTCGCGGAGATGTCGATGCCGGCAGCGGGCGGAAGGAGGTAGCGCGGTGCGGCGAGCTCGACGCGCGCGAATCGCTTGAGCGTATCGGTAAGCGGCATGATGCAGCAATTATACTGCATGCCGACGCGCGCCTGGCGTCAGTGCGTGCTCGTTCCGGGCGGTACGGGTCGATCGGGAACCATGAACGCGAACGAGTCGCCATCGCCAGCGGCGAAGAGCATGCCGTTGCTCTCGATGCCCTTGATCACGCGCGGCTCGAGATTCGTAACGTATGCGAGCTGGCGCCCGATGAGCGCTTCGGGCTCGGGCACGTACTCGGCTATGCCCGAGACGATGGTGCGCGGCCCGCTCTCTTCGCCGAAATCCACCGAGCACACGAGGAGCTTGTCCGTCTCGGGAACGCGCTCGGCCTTGAGGACCGTGCCGACCTTCACTTCTATCTTCGCGAAATCATCTATGGAAATCATATGAACTAGGTAGTGGGCGTTAGGCTCTAGGGAGTCAGAGAATGTAAGCCCGATGAATTCCCTGGCTCGCGGCTAATGGCTAAGCCCTGCTTAGAAAGCTGGTAAGTATGAGGGCGGCTGCGGAGGAATCGACGACGCGCCGGCTATGGTGCACGCCCTCGCCGTCGCGCTTCGCCTCCTGCGTGGTCAGCATCTCCGGCTCGAAATGGAGCTCCGCTCCGGTACGGGCAGCGAGCTCCTCGGCGAACGCGCGCGCTGCTTCCATCACGGCATTCTCCTGGCCCTGGTAGTTGAGGGACTCCCCTACCACGATAGCGCCTATCGCGCGTTCCTTTATGAGGTGCGCGAGCTCGTCCATCAGGCGACGGTCATTGGCCATGACCGCGTGCGGGAAGCCCATCACGCCCGCTTCGTCCGAGAGCGCGACGCCGACGCGCTTCGTCCCATAATCGATACCGAGATAGCGCATACGGGAATCCTACATGCTTCATACGCCGCATGCTATAGTCCCGCCACGGAGGAGTGCGTGAGTGGTCGAAACGAGTTGTCTTGAAAACAACCAGGCCGCAAGGTCTCGTGGGTTCGAATCCCACCTCCTCCGCCCGTAGTATTTAGTATCGGACTGACCCGGATACCTAATGGCCGGTATCTAAGCTAAGATTTGTGGTATGGAAATAACCTTCATAACCGGCAACCAGAGGAAGGCAGACTACCTGGCCAAGTATCTCGGCCATCCGGTTAATCACGTGAAGCTCGATTTAGACGAGATTCAATCTCTCGATCTGAAAGAAATCGTGGAGCATAAAGTCCGACAAGCATACGGGGAGATGAAGAAGCCGGTAATTGTTGAGGATGTGTCTTTAGAATTCGAGGCGCTTGGCGGCCTACCCGGACCTTTTATACGCTTTTTCGTTGATCAGGTTCCATTCGAGACCATCTGTTCGATGGTTAACGGGTACAGCCGCCGCGCAACCGCAAAATGCGTATTTGGATACTACGACGGAGAAGAACTGAAGCTGTTTGAAGGCAGTTTGGGCGGCGAGATTGCGGAAGTTCCCGCTGGCGAGAATGGCTATGGCTGGGACAGGCTTTTCGTTCCCGACGGGTACACGGTCACGCGCGCCCAATTGAGTGAAGAAGACGACCAGAAGACCTACATGCAGATCAAGCCTTTCGCAGCCCTGAAAGCGTTTCTGGAGAGCAGGTGACCCGGAGGCCTCGGTGCGAATCAGAAAAGTTCGCTAGGATAGCCTTGTGGTTATTGGCCTCGAAAGTTTGAAACGCTGACGGCCCGCACACACGGATGGGAGAAACGACGCGAAGAGCGCATGCGCGAGTGCTATCATAGCGACAGCTATGGCACGCCCGCCGATTTACGCATGGGAAGGAACGGAATATTCGTTCGAGGAGAAAGGCGCCGACTGGTACTGGGCGCTCGGCATCATCGCCGCGGCCGCTATCATCGCGTGCATCCTCTTCAATAACATCATTCTCGCGCTGGTCGTCGGCGCGGGCGCCTCGACGCTCGCGCTGGTCGCCGCGAAACAGCCGCGCGTGCACCGGTTCGCTATCTACGAGGAGGGTCTCGCCATCGACGAGCGCCTCTATCCCTACGAGGACATGCTGACGTTCTCGGTGCTCGAGTACGCGGACGAGGCGCTGCCGCCTTCCCTCTCGGTGAAGACGAAGCACCTCCTCGCGCCGCACCTCCTCATTCCCATCGTCGGCTACGACCCGGTCGATATCTACGAGTTCTTCATGGAACGCGTCGAGGAGGGCCGGCACGATGAATCGGTCATCGACCGCGTCATCGATATGCTGAAGCTGTAGCGTTTCCTTGCGGTTACGCCCCGGAAACGCTACAGTCATTCCCAACGCTCTCGTCGTTCAATGGATAGGACACATCCTTGCGGAGGATGCAATGTAGGTTCGATTCCTACCGAGAGCACATATAAGCGAAGTGAATACGTGTGCTCTCGGAGGAAAGCGCCTGCGCGCTTTCCGTTAGGAATCGAAAGCCGGAGCGATGTTTTGGCCAGCAGGACAAAACCGCGAGGCGGGGCCGAGAGCCAATCGAGTGACGACGAGATTGGACTCGTGGCCGAAAGTCGTAATCGACGGTTCCTACTCGAACTGCGAAATTATCGAGGCGCGACCGAAGCGACTTCCGGCGGCTTCTGCCGATTCTGGTAAAGTGTGCGAACGCTCCCGTCGTTCAATGGATAGGACACTTCCCTCCGAAGGAAGAAATGCAGGTTCGATTCCTGCTGGGAGCACCAGCAAACGAAAGCCCCTCTCGGGGCTTTCGTTTACGCCTTCGCGCGCGCTATCGCTTTCGCGAGCCGCGACTTCTTCCTCGATGCCGCGTTCTTCTTGATGACACCGGTCTTCGCCGCCTTATCGATAGCCTGGTAGGCAGCCGAAAGGGACTTCTCCGCCTCCTTCACGTCGGTCGCGATGAACTTACGGACGGTCTTGGTGGTGTCGGTGAGGACGCGCTTGCGGCGTACGTTGAAGACGCGCTTCTTGAGGGACGCGCGGTGGGCCTTCTTCGCTGATTTGGTGATTGCCATGTGGCGGCAATAGTACGCTATCTGGCTGCGACGCGCAAATGGTAGGATAGCCGTATGGTCCGAGAGATACGCGGTACGGTGCTATCGGTCGAGCCCGCAGGCGCGGTCATCGATGTCGCCGGCTGGGGCATCCTCGTCTACCTGCCGGCACCCGAACTCCTCGCCGCCGGGAACGCGGT
>DATAJW010000005.1:0-6048 GCA_036261925.1 Minisyncoccota bacterium
AGGAGCTCCAGTAGGGCCCGCTCGAGGGCACGGAGACCGTCATCTCGTACGACGCCGCGGAGTACGTGCAGACCGATCTCACCGAGCTCTCGCGCGTCGGCATCGAGACCATCGTCCTCGTGATGATCATGCTCTTCCTCACGCTCGGCTGGCGCGAGTCCCTCGTCGCCGCGGCGTCCATCCCGCTCTCGTTCCTCATCGCCTTCATCGGCTTGGCCGCTTCCGGCAACACCATCAATTTCATATCCCTGTTCTCGCTCATCCTCGCCATCGGCATCCTCGTCGACTCGGGCATCGTCGTCGTCGAGGCCATCCATACCCGCCTCGTCACGACCGGCAACAAGCGCCAGGCCGCCATCGCGGCGATACGCGAGTACGCCTGGCCGCTCGTCGCCGGCACGCTCACCACCGTCGCGGTATTCGTCCCGCTCTTCTTCCTCTCCGGAATCGTCGGCAAGTTCGTGGCGTCCATCCCGTTCACGGTCATCTTCGTGCTCCTCGCAAGCATCTTCGTCGCGCTCGGCCTCGTCCCGCTCCTCGCGATGTACGGCGTGCGCGATTCCCTCTCGCCCATCGAGGAGCGCCAGGAGGAGCTCAACGAGCGCGCCAAGGCCTGGTACGAGACGTTCCTCCGCGGCATCCTCGGCGACCGCAAGAAGGAGAACCGCTTCATCTGGGGGCTCGTCGGCCTCTTCGTGCTCGCGCTCATGCTCCCTGCAGTCGGTGCCGTGAAGGTCATCTTCTTCCCCGCGGAGGACATGGAGTTCATCTACGTCGATATCGAGAAGCCGCAGGGCACCTCGCTTGCCGACACCGATCTCGCCGTCCGCGAGGTCGAGGAGGTCCTCTACGGCGACGAGCGCATCGCCTCGTTCGTCTCGGAAGTCGGCGGCGCGAACGCGTTCGGCGGCTCGGGCGGCGTCGGCAGCAAGCTCGGCAACATCACCGTCAATCTCGATGACGACCGCGACGAGTCCAGCGCCGAGATCGTCGCCTCGCTTCGCGAGAAGCTCGCCGCGGTCACGTCGGCGCGCATCACCGTCTCGGAGCCCGCGAGCGGTCCGCCGAGCGGCGGCGCGATAGCCATCACCTTCGCCGGCGACGACCTCGCGGCGCTCGGCAGCGCGGTCGACCAGGGCGCGCGTGTGCTCTCCGAGGTGCCGGGCGCGACCAATGTCACCACCTCCATGCGCGACGACGGCGCGGAGTTCGTCATCACGCTCGATACCGCGCGCGCGGCCGAGCTCGGCGTCTCGCCCGCCATCGTCGCCGATACGCTCCGCACCGCGCTCTACGGCGCGAAGGCCGCGGACATCCGCAACGCGGACGGCGATATCGAGGTGCGCACCAAGCTCGACCTCAATCCGGCGTACCAGGACCCTTCCGAGACCGCGCACGCCACCATCGACGCCGTGCGCGAGCTGACCGTGCAGGGCGCGCAGGGACCCGTGCCGCTCGCGTCCATCGCGTCCATCGCGTACGGTCCCGCGAACGCCGCCATCCGCCACGAGGACGGGACGCGCATCGCGACCCTCACCGCCGACGCGACCGCGACCGGCAATCCCATCGTCATGGCGAGCGAATTCCAGAAGCGCATGGCGGCGGTCGAGCTTCCCGAGGGCGTGACCCAGAAGGTCGGCGGCGAGAGCGAGGACGTGAACAAGTCCTTCGCCGAAATGGGCATCGCGCTCCTCGCGGGCGCCGCGCTCATGCTCGCCATCCTCATCCTCGAGTTCAATTCCTTCCGCCACTCGCTCTACCTGCTTTCCATCATCCCCCTCTCCCTCGTCGGCGTGCTCACCGGTCTCATGATCACCGGCTCGCCGCTCTCCTTCCCGTCCATGCTCGGCGTCATCGCGCTCGCGGGCGTCATCATCAATCACGCCATCATCCTCATGGATTCCATCGCGCGCATCGGCCGCGAGCGGCCGGGCCAGTCCCTGACCGATGTCGTGGTCGCCGCCGCATCGAGCCGCTTCCGGCCCATCATCCTCACGACCGTCGTGACCGTCGTCGGCATGATTCCCCTCTCGTTCGCGTCGAGCCTCTGGGGCCCGCTCGCCTTCGCCATCATGTTCGGCCTCGCCTGGTCCATGGTGCTCACCCTCATCCTCATCCCGGTCCTCTACCACCGCTGGCCGGGCAAGGAGGTGAAGGAGAAGTTCGGCATGATCGCGCCGACCCACCACGTCACCGACGAGGCGTAGCCCGTCGCTGACGAACGAGAACGCCCCGGCTCTGGCCGGGGCGTTCTCGTTCGTATTCGCTAGCGAGGCGGCCTAGTTCCGGTCCTCGAGCTCCTCCAGAAGCGCCTTGAGTATCTCGGTAAGCGTGCGCAGGCGGATGTCGTTGCCGAACTCGTGGGTGAGCCGCGGGAACGGGTCGGTCGGTTCGCGCCCGTCGCGTATCTCGAAGTGCAGATGCGCCGGTCCGCCCTTGGCGTTCCCGGTGTCGCCCACGTAGCCGATGAGGTCGCCCTCCTCGAGCACCGTCCCGGCCTTCACCCCGTCGGCGATGCCCGAGAGATGCATATAAGCGAAGGTCTCGCCGCCCGGGTTCGCCGTGTAGACATAGATGCCTTCCGTCTCGCCCTCGCCCGTGCGCGTCACGACCGCTTCGGTCGGCGACGCGATGAACGAGCCCATCGGCGCCATGATATCGAGTCCCTGATGCTCCCGCGCGCCGCCGTCGCGCGGGTCGCCGAAGCTCGGATAGAGGTTGCGTACCGCGACGCCGATGAGTATCGGTATCGGGAGCTTCTCGACCGCATCGTCGTCGAGCTGGTCTATCTTCTTGCGGATGCTCGAAGAGACGCGGCCATAGGAGTACGAGGAACGGGACGAGCGATCGTCGTCGCGGTCGCGCGAGTAACGCGACGACTGCGCCTCCGCCGCGCGCGGCAGGGCGAAGGCGGGCAGCACGAGCGTGAACGCGAGCAGGGCTATGAGCGCATACGATATGCGCGATGGTCGGTGCATAGGAATGTAGATGAGTAGCGGGTGCGGTCTCCCGGGTAGGGGACGATCGTGCGCCGGCAGGATTACGCCGGCACGGCGAAACCCCGCCTTAGCGCGTATCCAAGTACCGGGCTTCGGGCGAGCGGCGGGAGAGGATTACTCATTCCCGTCCTCCTGGGCCTCTTCATTCGTCTCATCGGCCCGCTGCTGGTCATCCGCCGCCGTCTCGAGACGGTCGGCCTTGTCGGCCCCCTCCTCGCGGGCCCGTTCTGCTTGTTCGCGGAGCTCTTCTGGCGTAGGCATAGGCATTCGTGGATTAGGTTGGCGCACTGCTCGACGGGAACCGCGGAGCCCTCGTACCCTACCCGCCGCCGCATTAAGTCTTCGTGAATATCCGCGGCGTCCGATGCCGCGCCGTATGACATTGTATATACGATGTATTGACACCAGGAGCATAGCGCTATAGGCTACCTATATGACTACCACTATCCAGGTCCGCATCGACGCGAAGCTCAAGAAGGATGCGCAATCTGTCTTCGAGAATATGGGCCTCGATCTCTCGAGCGGCGTGAAGCTCTACCTGACGCAGGTCATACGCGAGCAAGGGCTTCCCTTCACCCCGCGCACCGTGAATGGGCATACTGCTGCCTATGAATCGCGTCTCGTTCGCGCCGCTGCGCAGGCGAAGAAGAGCGGCGCGTCGTACCGCTCGGCGAAATCGGCGATGCGCGATCTATTGAAATAGCATTTGGCGGTGAATGTACGAGCTCCGATTCACCCATCTCGCGAAGAAATCGCTCAAGAAGCTCGGTCGGAGCGGCTCGTTCGATGCGAAGGAGCTCGAGGCGCTTCTCGGATATCTCATCCAGGGCTCTGCGCTGCCAGCACGATACAAGGATCACCAGCTCAAGGGGAAGCTTTCCGCCTTCCGCGAATGCCATCTCGGCTTCGATCTGCTCGTGAAATACGAGAGGGACGAGTCGTTGAAGATGGTGGTGATTGCCGATTTCGGCACGCACAGCGATCTATTCTAGAGGATGGCTCTTGGCGCAAGGCGAGAAGTCGAACCTATTCCCGCTATCCCCTTGACTGGTGAACCCTAGTTCACCTATGATGTATCCCATGGACGAGCGTTACAAGGACCAGGTCGTCGGCTTCTATGAGAAGCACCGCCGCATGCCCGGCTACAAGGAGCTTATGGCCATAACCGGCTATAAGTCGAAGAACGCCGTCTATAAGTTCATCCAGCGTCTTGTGGAAGCCGGTTTCGTCGAGAAGGACCGCGAGGGCCGCCTCTCGCCCGGCCGCCTCATGCGCGGCACCCGGCTCCTCGGCCTCGTCGAGGCCGGCTTCCCCTCCCCCGCGGAAGAGGAGCTGCTCGACGTCATGGACTTCGACGAGTATCTCACGCCGAACAAGGAGTCGAGCTACATCCTGAAGGTGAAGGGCGATTCCATGATCGACGCCGGCATCTGCCCGGGCGACCTCGTCATCGTCGAGCGGCGCCCCACCTACAAGGTCGGGCAGATAGTCATCGCATCGGTGGAGGGCGACTACACCATGAAGTACCTCCGCCAGAAGAACGGCACATACTACCTCGAGCCCGCCAATGCCGCGTACAAGCCCATCTACCCGAAGGGCGCCCTTACCATCGAAGCTGTCGTTACCGGCGTCGTCCGCAAGTACTAATCCTCCCTACCATGACCATGCACATCACCTACACCGCGCAGCGTGAGTCCCCGAGCTTCGAGCGCGTGCTGCGCCGCTCGATCACCACAAAACATACCCTCCGACCGCAGACCGGAGCGACCTTCAGGATTGGATGGGGAGCGAGGCACGGGAAAGCGAGCGAAGGAGGCGTACTGAAGCGTACGACGGATGAGCTCGCTGGGACCCGTAACGACGCTAACCGCCAATCCTGAAGGTTGCGATATGCAGGAGGTTGGGTGGGGTAAGCACTATTATTATCCAAAGGCCATCGTTCATGTCGACGGCGACGGCTTCTTCGCCGCCTGCGAAGTCGCGCGCGATCCGTCGCTACGCGGCAAACCGGTCGTCACCGGCAAGGAGCGCGGTATCGTCTCCGCCGCGACTTACGAGGCGAAGGCGCTCGGCATCAAGCGCGGCGTCCCCCTGAAGGACGTGAAGCGGATATGCCCCGAGGCCATCATCATCTCCTCGGACTACCAGCTCTATACCCTCTACTCCCTGCGCATGTACGAGATCATGCGCCGCTATACGCCCGAGGTCGAGGAGTACGGCATCGACGAGTGCTTCGGCGACCTGACCGGGCTCAAGCGCGTGCACCGCATGAGCTACGAGGAGATGGCGCAGAAGATAAAGCAGGATCTGCGCCGCGAGCTCGACATATCCTTCTCGGTCGGCATCTCGTGTACGAAGGTGCTCGCGAAGGTCGGCTCGAACTACCGGAAGCCCGACGGCTTCACGCCCATACGCCTCATCGAGAAGGATAGCTACCTGAAGAACGTACGTATCGAGAAGGTCTGGGGCATCGGTCCCAATACCGCGGCCCTCCTGAACAAGCACGGCATACGCACCGCGCACGAGTTCGCGGCAAGGAACGAGGGATGGGTGCGGGATACGGTCACCAAGCCCATCGTCGAGCTCTGGCAGGAGCTCAATGGTGTCTCCGTGCTCCCGCTCGTGACCGAGGCGAAGGACGACTACCATTCCATACAGAAGACCCGGACCTTCAGTCCCGCATCCGGGGACGCACGCTTCCTCTACTCCGAGCTCTCGAAGGACATCGAGGGCGCCTGCCGGAAGGCACGCCGCTACAACCTCGTCGCGACCGGCCTCTCGTTCTTCCTGAAAACCAGCGAGTTCCGGTACCGCACCCATGCCGTCAGCCTTCCCCTTCCCACGAACGTGCCGGGGGAGATACTGCACGCGCTCGAGCCCTATTTCTTCAAGGTGTACAGTCGCGGCACCCGCTACCGCACCGCCGGCATCACCCTCACCGGCCTGCGCGAGGCGCTGCCCGAGCAGCTCGACCTCTTCTCCGCGCCAGGGAAGGCCGAGGGCACGCGCAAGCTCTTCGAGAAGGTCGACGAGCTCACCGAGAAGTACG
>DATAJW010000006.1:0-12350 GCA_036261925.1 Minisyncoccota bacterium
GCTTCCGCGGTAGAGAACTTCAGACGCAGGTTACGCAAAAGGCCCCGGCATTGCTGCTGGGGACTCGTCTTGAGTGGTGGCTGATCCCACTTAACTCTGGCTATACCCGTTCAAGCTTCTTGAGGCGTCGCTCGTGGTCAATGATTACGATTGAATCCTTATCTACAGCCGCAAGCGCGGAGGTGAGGTCGTCCTGAATATCCGCAAGGGCGTTAGTCATCTTGTTCTGATTTCGCTCGAAGGTCGCTAGCTGTACGCTCATGCCGTGCATCCATTCCTGCATTGTCCGCAGGATGGCCATGATATCCCGAGAAGTCGGTTCTTGGTCGAAGTTGCTCGAATCATTAGGAGCCATATACATCGATTGTATCATGCGCCTCATCCGTCCGCGGCAGGAACGAGGCTTCAATCCATCGGTACTACTGGGCGATTACTTGCCGCGCCCGAACTGCTTCTTCAACTGGGCGACATGCTCCTCGTAGGTGTCGGAGCAGTAGAAGCGGCCATAGTCGTCATGGAAGTAGAACATGCAATCGGTCTTCTTCGGGTTGAGCGCCGCGATGACCGCCGCGGTGGAGGGATTGCTGATGGGGCCGGGCGGCAGGCCCTTGTTCTTATAGGTGTTATAGGCCGACTTCAGGTACTTATCGTCCGGCACGACCTTCGGCCACCACGACTTGGTGTTGGTGTTCGAGGCCTTCACGTACTGGAGCGTCGCGTCTATCTGCAGGTTCATGCCGCTGAAGAGACGGTTCCAGATGATGCCGGAGACCATGCGCATCTCGGCCGGATTGCGCGTCTCGCGCTCTATCATGGACGCGATGGTGAGCGCGTCCCCGATAGGGACTATCTCGGCGGTGGTGGTGCTGTAGCGGGCGAGTATCTCCGTGGAGTAGCGCTCGTTCAGGAGGGCCTGGATGTCGGCGGCTTCGGCGATGGTCGGTACGGCATAGGTTCCCGGCACGAACTGGCCCTCGCCGAGGGTCGGCGGCGTCGAATGCACCTGCTTCAGGAATGCGGTGCGCTCGGTCGTGCTCCATCCGAGCGTCTTGCCGAACGCGGCCGCGACTTCTTCCTCGCGGAAGCCCGGCTGGATGACGACGAATGCGGTGTCGGCACCGACGGCGCCGCCTATCCTTCGATAGACCGGCGTATCCGCGATGACCGAGGCGAACCAGGTGAATACGTTACCAGCGAGGCCGACAGCCGCAGGAAGCCCGCTCGAATTGCCCGAGAGGAGCGCTTCCACTTCCGGGTCCTCGGTGATGGTGCGCGCTATAGGGTTGACGGTGACGGGGAACTCGCCCTTCACGTCGCCGAGCTCGGCTATCTTCAAGTCGATGGCGAGCACCGAGGGAAGCGCGAAGAAGGCGATGGCAAGCACTATGACGGAGACGACGGCAGGACCGAGCCGCTTGGCACGCGAAAGAGCGCGCGGTAGCGCTTTCTTCTTCGGGGGAGCCGGATGCGGCATCAGGGAACGAGGTGCGGTGCCTGGCACTGCTCATATTCTATATATGAATACGTGCGCTGTGAACCGTGCGCGACTGACAGCGGCGGGTGCATAACCGGTAGCATGGGCGCGGCCTGCCGTGGTACGGTCTGATGAGCTATGCTGCCACTCACCAAACCAGCAGCGGAACCGACCTTCGTCGAGCGTGCCGTCGGAGGGATCGGCTCGACCGCGTCCCTTATCGTCCACACCGTCGCCTTCGCGGTGTGCTTCCTGCTGTCGCTCCTCGGCCTCATCAGCTGGGAGCTCATGCTCCTCGTGCTCACGACGCTCGTCTCGCTCGAGGCCATCTACCTCGCGATATTCATCCAGATCACGGTCAACCGCCACACCCAGAGCCTCAAGGAGGTCGAGGAGGATATCGACGAGATCCAGGAGGACGTCGAGGAGCTCGGCGAGGACATGGAGGATATCCAGGAAGACCTCGAGGAGATTTCCGAGGACATCGAGGAGATATCTGAAGACATCGACGAGATCCAGGAGGACGTCGAGGAGCTCAACGAGGAAGATGGCGACCCGAAGGAGCAGGAGAAGAAGCGCCAGAAGGTGAAGAAGAAGGTGGAGGACGTGAACGATACGCTCGACCGGCTGGCGGAGGATGTCTCTCGGGTACTAGCCGACCTTGAAGCGCTGAAGAAGAGCAAGTAATCCTTTACTTCGATTTCATCTCGATTTGATATCAACTTTTTACAATAAGTGAATGCGTAGGCATTCACTTATCGATATAGAGCGCGCACGTGAACTTCGCTCTGCTGGCCATACGTATGCCGAGATCAGCCAGAAGTTGGGCCAAGTTATTCCGAAGTCGACTTTCTATCATTGGTTCAAGTCAATAAGATATACGATTCAGGGACGTGGTCGTCTCGACGAGAAGAGAGCCTCGTCATTAGGTAGAGCGCAGCTAGCGTCTCAAGCGATGAGGAAACGAAAGATGGCTGAGCGTATAGCGACGAAGGAACAGCTGAATCAGCATATTCTTGCGATTAAAGGGACCGATGAGGCGCAAAGGATTATGCTCGGCATTCTCTACATGGCCGAAGGAACCAAAAGGGCGAGCGGAAATGTCACCTTCGGAAACTCAGATCCAGAAATAATTGCTCTCTTCCTCAGGCTGCTTCGGAATACTTTTGATATCGATGAGTCAAAATTCAGATGCACTCTTCAAGCACGCGCCGATCAGGATATTGCCGGACTAGAACGATTCTGGTCCGAGGTTACGCAGATACCTGCAGATAAGTTCTACAAAGCGAGAATCGACCCGAGGAGCTTAGGTAAAGAGACTCGCAAGAAAGTGTACAAGGGCGTATGCAGAATAGACTATCTTTCGTCTGAATTGTTGTGTGAGCTCATGGTGATTGGTAGCATGCTCAAACGGGCCCGTAGCTCATCTGGCTAGAGCGCGCGGATGGCATTCGCGAGGTAGGGGGTTCGAGTCCCCCCGGGTCCACACCTGATTTTTTCGGCCTTTCACATTTGGCCCATTACCTGGGCTTTGGTACACTCTGAACATGTCTCGGGGTACGGCCCACCAGGGTCTTTTTTCTATATGGCGATAGACGCCTCTCTTGCGACGTCCACCGCAACCACTGCTGCAGCGCACGCTGCGGAGGCGAGCGAGCACGCTTCCGGCGGCATCCATGTCGTCCTGAAGGCCGAGGAGCTATTCAGCGTCTTCGGCTTCCCGGTCACGAACTCGCTTCTCATGACATGGATAACGATCGCGGTTCTCCTGGCCTTCGCCTTCGCCGTGCGCACGAAGCTCGCGATGATTCCCGGCAAGCTCCAGGCGGGCGTCGAAATGCTCTTCTCGGGCGTGCTCGACTACATGGCGGAGACGCTTGAGAGCCGGGAGCTCGCGCGCAAGTTCTTCCCGCTCATCATGTCGATATTCCTGTTCGTGCTCATCGCGAACGAGCTCGCGTTCCTGCCGGGCGTCGGCTCCATCGGCATCGATAACGGGCATGGCGTGCTGACGCCGCTCCTGCGCGCGCCGGCGGCGGACCTCAACATGACGCTCGCCCTCGCCATCATCTCGTTCCTCACCATCGAGATAACCGGCGTCGTCGCGCTCGGCTTTTTCAAGTACGCCGGCAAGTATGTTAACTTCAGTTCACCGGTCAACTTCGTCGTCGGTATCATCGAGCTCCTCTCGAACATCGGCCGCCTCATCTCGTTCTCCTTCCGTCTCTTCGGCAACGTGTTCGCGGGCGAGGTGATGATCGCCGTGGCGATATTCTTCGTGGCGTACCTCGTGCCGGTGCCCCTGATGGCGTTCGAAGTGTTCGTGGGCTTCATCCAGGCGGTGGTGTTCGCCATGCTGACGCTGTTCTTCATCAAGCTTGCTGTCATGGAACCGCACGGCAACGAGAGCCACTAGGCTCTTGTTCCTGTGTGGCTCTGGGAGAGCCGTTATTAACTCAATCTATTCATTTATGGAAGCAGAAGGAGCACAGCTCATCGCTATGGCAATCGCAGCCGGTCTCGGCGTGCTTGGCCCGGGTATCGGTATCGGCCTTATCGGCGGAAAGGCTATGGAAGCAATCGGACGCAATCCGGAAGCGTCCGGCAAGGTCGTCTCGAACATGATCCTCGCGATCGTGTTCGCGGAGGCGCTTGGTATCCTCGCGCTCGTCGTCTCATTCATTATCAGGTTCGTAGGATAGCTACGGGCGTAGTTAGCCATTAGGCGTTAGGAGCTTAGGGAAATCCCCTTCATCCCTAATCCCTAATGGCTAGTGGCTAAGAAACCATGGATTCTCTCTTGAACGCATTCGGTATCGACGGCAGGCTGCTGCTCGCGCAGCTGGTGAACTTCGGCGTGCTCTTCGTCATTCTCACTTGGCTTCTCTACAAGCCGGTGATGAAGACGCTTGACGAACGCGCTTCGAAGATCAAGCAGGGCGTGGAGGATGCTGAGGAAGCGGGCCGCAAGCTCGCGACCGCTGACAGCGACGCAGCCGAAGTCGTGAAGGCCGCATCCGTAGAAGCTGAAGGCATCGTCGCTTCGGCGCGCGACGCCGCAGGCCTCGAGAAGGCGCGCATCCAGAAGGAGGCGGAGGCTCGCGCTGCCGCAATCGACGCCGACGCGGAAACGAAGGCGAAGGAGACAGCCGCTCAGGCGCTCCGTGATAGCGAGAAGGAGATAGCGCGTCTCGCGATTCTTGCCGCCGAGAAAGCGATGCGAGGCAGCCGGGTCCCTGAAGAGGGAAGGACGCAGCAATAAGTATGGAGAAGGCCTACGCAGCCGCGCTCCAGGAAGCGCTCGAGAAGGGAATCGACGAGCAGAAGCTCGTCGCCTGGCTCGTCACGCACCTGAAGGCCGAGGGCCGCTCGAAGCTGCTTCCGGGCATACTCGCCGAGCTGAAGGCGCTCAACGCCCGCGAAGCGAAAAGCGCTGCGCGCCTGGAAGTCGCGAGCGAAGGCGAGAAGGCGGAGGCGCTCAAGGAGGCGAAGCAAGCAGGCATCGAGTCCCCGCTCGTGACCATCAACCCGGACATCATCCGCGGCTGGCGCGCGCAGGAGGGAGGGATGCTCATCGACCGTTCGGGCAAGAAGGCGCTCGTCGAACTTTATAGGAACATCGTAACGCACTAGGTATGGAGAGCATTATCAAGAGGATAGAGACAGAGATCGCGAACCTCGCCCCCGAAGGAGGCAGTGAAGAGACGGGCGTCGTGCGCGCGACCGGCGACGGCATCGCGGAGATAGACGGGCTCGACAACGCCATCATGACCGAGATGGTGCTCTTCGACCCGACCTTCGACCGCAGTCTCGAGGACGCCCTGAAGGATGCGAATCCGGTCTACGGGCTCGTGCTGAACCTCGAAGAGGATGGCGTCCGCGCGGTCATCCTCGGCGACTCCTCGAAGGTGTACGAGGGCATGCTCGTGCGTCGCGTCGGCCGTCTCCTCTCCATACCGGTGGGCGATTCGCTCGTGGGCCGCGTCGTGAACCCGCTCGGCGAAGCCATCGACGGCAAGGGCCCGACCGGCGCGGAGAACTACCGCCCGATCGAACGCGAAGCCTACGGCGTGATGGACCGCTCTCCCGTTAACCAGCCTATCCATACCGGCATCAAGGCTATCGACGCCATGACGCCGATCGGTCGTGGCCAGCGCCAGCTCATCATCGGTGACCGCGGTACGGGCAAGACGACGGTGGCTATCGACACCATCCTCAACCAGAAGTCCGAGAACCCGGAGACGCGCCCCATCTGCGTATACGTCGCCATCGGCCAGAAGGAAAGCAAGACCGCGCGCATCGTCGCGCAGCTCGCAGACGCGGGCGCACTCGAGTATTCCATCATCGTGAGCGCCCCGGCGTCCTCGCCGGCAGCCTTCCAGTTCCTCGCCCCGTTCGCGGGTGCCGCTATCGCCGAGCACTTCATGGAGCAGGGCAAGGACGCCCTCGTCATCTATGACGACCTCTCGAAGCAGGCCGTCGCGTATCGCCAGCTCTCCCTGCTGCTCCGCCGTCCGCCGGGCCGCGAAGCGTACCCGGGCGATATCTTCTACCTCCACTCGCGCCTCCTCGAGCGCGCAGCGAAGCTCTCGAAGGAGAAGGGCGGCGGTTCTATCACCGCGCTCCCTATCATCGAGACGCAGGAAGGCGATGTATCGGCATATATCCCGACGAACGTGATTTCCATCACGGACGGCCAGATCTTCCTCGAGACGGACCTCTTCAACAAGGGCCTCCGCCCGGCCATGAACGTCGGTATCTCGGTCTCGCGCGTGGGCTCCAGCGCGCAGACGAAGGCGATGAAGAAGGTCTCGGGCAAGATCAAGCTCGAGCTCGCGCAGTTCCGCGAGCTCGAGGCCTTCATGCAGTTCTCTTCGGACCTCGATGCCGAGACGAAGAAGCGCATCGAGTCGGGCGAGCGCATGACGGAGATGCTCAAGCAGCCCAACGGCAAGCCGCTCCCGTTCGAGATGGAGGCAGCGGTCATCTTCGCAGCGACGAACGGCTACTTCGACACCTTCGCGCCGCGCGAGACCGCGGCAGCAGAGGCACGGCTCCAGGACTTCCTCAACCGCGAAGCCACGAACGTGCTCGCCGCTATCCGCACCACCCGCGAGATAGGCGAGGCGACCGAGGCAGACCTCCGCGCAGCGCTCGACACCTTCGTCTCCCGTTCTTCCTAATCAGACTGCCTACTGCTTCCTGCGTACTACCTACTTCCCCTCATGGCCCTCAAAGACATCAAATCGAAGATCAAGGCGACCGAGCGCATGCACAAGGTGACGCGCGCCATGGAGGCCGTGTCCGCCGCGAAGATGCGCAAGACGCAAGCGTCAGCGCTTGCCGGCCGCTCGTATGCGCGCGCGGCGCTCTCGATCCTGACCCGTCTTTCAGCGACGAGGCACATCACCGGTCATGCGCTCGCCGAGCATCGCGAGGGAAGCACGCTCGCGCTCATCGTCATCACGAGCGATAAGGGTCTCGCGGGCGCGCTCAACTCGGGCGTCCTCAAGCGCGCCGTCGAAGCGATAGAAGGCCGCGCGGCTTCGGATGTCACCATCTTCGCGTACGGCAAGAAGGGCCGCGACTACTTCGCGCGCCGCGGCTACTCGATAGCGCGCGCGTATGAGAACAAGCAGGACGATGTGCCGCTGTCGATCATGGAGGAGCTGAGCCGCGACGTCACGCGCGGATTCCTCGACAAGGAATTCGATAAGGTGGTCGCGGTCTACAGCAACTTCAAGTCCACGTTCGAGCAGATTCCGACGATGCGCCGCATCCTGCCGCTCTCGCTTCCGGCGCTCGAGGACATCGTCGCAGGCATCATCCCGGTGAAGGGCATGTGGAGCGACGTATCTATCGAGCCTGTGCCTGCCGCGTACGAGGCGGAGCCGTCGCCGGAAGAAGTGCTCGATGTGCTCGTGCCGCGCCTTACCGCGGTCGCGCTCTACCACATGCTCCTCGAAGCCAAGGCGTCGGAACACTCCGCGCGCATGGTGGCGATGAAGAACGCATCCGACAGCTCGAAGAAGGTGGTGGGCAACCTGACGCGCGTGTACAACCGCGCGCGCCAGGCAGCCATCACCCGCGAGGTGTCGGAAATCGTGAGCGGCAGCGAAGCACTTAGCAGTTGATTAGCCACTAGTCATGAGCCGCTAGTGTCAAGTCTTTTCTTTAACCCCAACTCCCTATACCCTAGTGGCTAGCAACTAATCCTATGAATAAAGGAACCATCACAGAGATCATCGGGCCGGTCGTCGACGTGCATTTCCCCGAGAATCGCCCCGCGATAGAGGACGCGCTCGTCATCGAGGCGAACGACGCTCACGGACGCATCGTCCTTGAGGTCGCGAGCCACCTCGGACTCGACCGCGTACGCGCCATTTCCATGAACGAGACCGCCGGTCTCGCGCGCGGCGAGACGGTGACCTCGACCGGTGCCGCCATCTCCGTTCCTGTGGGTGCTGCCTCCCTTGGCCGCCTCTTCAACGTGCTCGGCGAGCCTATCGACGGCAAGGGGCCTATCGAAGCTTCCGCGGCGCGCCTTCCCATCCACCGCGACCCTCCCGCGTTCGATGAGCAGACCACGAAGGCGGAAGTCTTCGAGACGGGCATCAAGGCCATCGACCTCATGACCCCGTTCATCAAGGGCGGCAAGGTCGGCCTCTTCGGCGGCGCGGGCGTCGGCAAGACGGTGACCATCCAGGAGCTCATCCACAACGTCGCGAGCGAGCACGGCGGCTACTCGGTGTTCGCCGGCGTCGGCGAGCGCGTGCGCGAGGGTAACGACCTCTACCACGAGATGGAAGAGACGGGCGTTCTCGATAAGACCGCGCTCGTGTTCGGCCAGATGAACGAGGTGCCAGGCGCTCGCGCTCGCGTAGCGCTCACCGGACTCACCCAGGCGGAGTACTTCCGCGACGAGGGCGGTAAAGATGTGCTCTTCTTCATGGACAACGTATTCCGCTTCATCCAGGCAGGTTCCGAAGTGTCCTCGCTGCTCGGTCGCGTCCCGTCCGCAGTGGGCTACCAGCCGACGCTCGCGGAGGAAATGGGCAAGCTCCAGGAGCGCATCACCTCGACCAAGAAGGGCTCCATAACGTCCGTGCAGGCAGTGTACGTGCCGGCCGACGACTTCACGGACCCTGCGCCAGCGACGACCTTCGCCCACCTCGACGGTACCGTGGTGCTTTCGCGCGAGCTCGCCTCGCTCGGCATCTACCCGGCAATCGACCCGCTTCTCTCGACTTCGACCGCGCTCACGCCTGACGTCGTCGGCGAAGAGCACTACCAGGTCGCGAACTCCGTGAAGCGCCTCCTCCAGCGCTACAAGGACCTCCAGGACATCATCGCCATCCTCGGCATCGAGGAACTCTCGGACGAGGACCGCACCACGGTGGAGCGTGCACGCCGCGTCACCCGCTTCCTCTCGCAGCCGTTCAGCGTCGCCGAGGTGTTCACCGGCACGCCAGGTGCGTACGTCTCGCGCGAAGAGACCGTCCGCGGCTTCAAGGAGATCGTCGAGGGAAAGCACGACGAGAAGCCGGAGTCCGCTTTCTACATGAAGGGCTCCATAGACCAAGTAACAGCCCAGTAGGGAGTAGGCAGTAGGTAGAAAACTCCAATACCCTCCGACTACCTACTGCATACTGCCTTCTGCCTACTTCCTCACATGAAATCATTCCATCTCACGGTTGCAAAAGTCGGCGAAAGCCTCTTCGACGGTGAAGCGTTCTCGGTGTCCCTTCCGGGCGCTGATGGCGATTTCACCGTGCTTGCGGGGCATGAGGCGTTCGTCACGCCGCTGCGCCCCGGCCAAGCGCTCGTGAAGCCAGCGGAAGGCGAGGAACTGCTCATCACTATCGAGAGCGGCGTCGCCGAGGTGTCAGGGAACCAGGTCACCGTTCTCCTCTAGCATCCCCATTTGCGGCTCATGGAGCTGCATAGTAGTGTCGAGCTAGACAGGAAGGGAGGCCTCCATGTCAGTATCTGATGCGGTCGGCCTGCCCGACCGCGTACCTCATCAACGCGGCGAGAAACGTCCGCGCGGTAAACGCGCCGAGCGGCGGATGCTGCTCGTCGCATCGTTCAACCTGCATCCGGTCGTTCGCGCTGCCCGCGACGGCGGCGTAGACGTTCCGGTGCCGCCGTACCGCGAGCTTTCGAGCTTGCTTGCGCACGGCATGCGCAAGCACTGCGTGACGATGAACGGCGCAAGCTGCAGACTGCATACGATTGCGCGCGAGATCAGTCAATACACTAAGGAAGGTCATCAGACCCACGCGCACGTAACGCTCGCCCACGCCACCGTGCTGCGGTGCGCGTATCACATCGTGCATATCTGCGTATCGGGCAGGGAAACGGCATTCTATGTATTTCCTACGGCCGTATTGCTCGATACCTACTTTCCGAGCAGGCTCGAGCTCGCTGGCCGGCAAACGCAAACCCTGCGCATACCGGTTTCGAGACCGACCGCTCCTTGGAAGAAGCCGCGTCTCGACGTCGCACCTTTCAGGAATGCATGGCATCTCATAGAGCCGTGTAACGGCTCCGCCCTCTAGGCGGAGCCGTTTTCCTTTGCAATCGCCGATTGGTATACTGCCTGCATATGGCATTCCAAGAATTTCTATTGAAGCAGGCGATGAAGTGGAAGATGAAGGACGTTCCGAAGGAGCAGCAGGAGCAGATCATGGCGTTGGTGCAGAAGGACCCGGAGCTCTTCAAGAAGATCGGTGAGGAAGTGGAGAAGCGCACCAAGAACGGCGAGCCGCAGATGAAGGCCACGATGGAAGTCATGAAAAAGTACCGCTCGGAGTTAAGTAAGTTGATGGGGTAGGCTTCCTAAAAAGCCCGGCTACTGCGTTGCTCGCTCCGGTGCTCATTCATCGTATGCGTCATACGCCTCATTTCACTCCTCACTCGCGCCTTGTCCCCGAGCTTTTATAGAAACCCTCGTGGTAATTTGAACGACATGCGAACTAAACGAATATTCATTCTCCTCGGGCATCCCGACGACGGCGCCGAGCCTCTCTCACGTCAGCTCGCTGACGCCTATGAGGCGTCAGCAGAGGCGAGCGGCCACGAGGTGCGCCGACTCGATATCTCCGCGCTCACGTTCGACCCGATTCTCCACAAGGGCTACCGCGCCATCCAGGAGCTCGAGCCGGACCTCAAGCTCGTGCAGGAGAACCTCTCCTGGTGCGAGCATTTCGCCCTGTTCTACCCGAACTGGTGGGGCGGCATGCCGGGCGAGCTCAAGGGCATGTGGGATCGCATGTTCCTGCCGCGCTTCGCCTTCCGCATGTGGAAGAACCGCTTCGGCTGGGATGCGCTCCTCAAGGGCCGCACGGCGCGCGTCGTCATCACGTGCGGCAATCCGGTCATCCTCGACCACCTCGCCTTCGGCGACTTCACTGCGGGCATCAAGCGTTCGCTGCTCCAGTTCGCCGGATTCCGCACCTGGGTCACCACGGTCGGCAGGTCTGAGCATCTCTCGGAACGCACGACCGACGCATGGAAGCAGCGTATGGCCTACCTCGGCCAACGGGGCGCGTAGTTCACTTTTCGTACGTTCACGCGTAAGGTATCCCTATGCTCAAGATCGGAATCGTCGGCCTGCCGAACGTGGGGAAGTCCACGCTTTTCAATGCGCTCACCAAGGCAGCGGTCCCTGCCGAGAACTACCCGTTCTGCACCATCGACCCTTCGGTCGGCGTCGTCGGGGTTCCGGACGAGCGTCTCGACAAGCTCGCCGAGCTCTCGAAGTCGGAGAAGACCATCCCCGCCGCTATCGAATTCGTCGATATCGCCGGGCTCGTGAAGGGCGCCTCCGAAGGCGAAGGTCTCGGCAACCAGTTCCTCTCGAATATCCGCGAGGTGGACGCCATCCTCCAGATGGTGCGCTTCTTCGACGACCCCGACGTCATTCACGTGCATGGCGAAGTCGATCCGGTACGCGATATCGAGGTCATCAACCTCGAGCTCGTGCTCGCCGATACCGAAGCGGTCACGAAGCGCCGCGAGAAGCTCGCTCGCGACGTGAAGTCCGGCAATAAGGATGCGGTCGCCGAGGATGCGGCGCTCGCGAAGGCGCAGCACGCGCTTCAGAAGGGCGAGCTCGCGCGTAGCGCGGGACTCTCGCCCGAGGAGCGGAAGCTCATCAAATCGCTCAACCTGCTCACGATGAAGCCGATTCTCTATTCTTTCAACGGCAAGGCAGGCGGCCACAACCTTTCGGAAAGCAACGACGGCCGCGCCGAAGCCGCATACCGCCTCGTCGAGTCGCTTGGCTCTACCTATGTGAATGTCGATGCGCGCACCGAGCACGAGCTCAACGACGTGGCTGCGGACGATAAGGATATGTTCCGTCAGGAGCTCGGCGTGCAGGTGGATGGCCTCGAGGCGCTCATTCGCGGAGCGTATGAGACGCTCGGCCTCATCACCTTCTTCACGACCGGACCCAAGGAAAGCCGCGCATGGACCGTCTCGCGCGGCGCATCAGCGCCGGAAGCGGGCGCCGCCATCCATAACGACTTCAAGGATAAATTCATCCGCGCGGAAGTCATTGGCTGGGATAAGCTCCTACAGAACGGTTCGTGGGGCGCTGCGCGCGATAAGGGCGACATTCGCACCGAGGGCAAGACCTACATCGTAAACGATGGCGATGTGATGGTGTTCCTCCATAGTTAGCGCGAAATGAAAGGGCGAAGAGAAGGTAATCTTCTCTTCGCCCTTAGTCATTCAGGTTGCGTGGCTGAATAGTTCATACGTCGTGCCGGTGACGAGCACGCCCTCGCCTTGATTCGGATACCGCCGCTCCATCCTCCAATCCATAGACCTTCCTGAACGTTCAAGATACTCCCAAGCGAGCAGGTCT
>DATAJW010000007.1:0-4392 GCA_036261925.1 Minisyncoccota bacterium
ACGATGATGCCGTCGTACTTGTCGAGCGCCTCCGCGTCCTGGTCGCTCCCGATGTCCTTCGCGTTCACCCACTCTATCTCCGCCTTCACGCCGGCTTCCGCGGCCGAGAACTTCAAGGCCTCGATGACGGAGAGGTAGGCGTCCGAGAGCACGAAGTCGCCGGTGTCGAAGTACTTGCCGACGATGCCGATCCTGACGACGGGCTTGGCTATCCTCGCCTTCTCGACGAACGCGCGCCATTCGGTGAAGTCGGCGGGCGTCTCCTTGCCGAGCTTGAGCGCGTCGAGCAGCAGGTCGCCCAGGTTGTCCTGCTCGAAGTTGAGCGGTACGTCGTATATGGAATCGACGTCCGGTGCCGAGATGATATGGTCCGGACGTACATTGCACCAGATAGCGAGCTTCTCCTTGCGCTTGGCGTCCATCGCGTTCTTCGAGCGCGCGAGTATGAAATCGGGCTGCACGCCATAGGAATTGAGCTCGCGGACGGCGCTCTGCGTCGGCTTGGTCTTCATCTCGCCGAGCGTGCCCGGCACCGGCAGGTACGAGACCATCACGAACAGCACGTCGTCCGGATGCTTGAGATGGAGCACGCGCGCCGCCTCGATGAAGAGCGCGTTCTGGAAGTCGCCGACCGTGCCGCCTATCTCTATAACCGAGATACGGCTGCCGTTATGATCGGCTGCGGCTTCGATGCGGCGGAGAATCTCGTCGCGCACATGCGGGATGGCTTCGATGCACTTGCCGCCGTATTTGAGCGCACGTTCGTTCTCGATGACCGTCTGGTACACCATGCCCGAGGTCATGTAGTCTTGGGAGCCGAGGTCGCGGCCGAGGAAGCGCTCGTAGTTGCCCATGTCCTGGTCGGTCTCGAGGCCCGACGCGAGCACGAACACCTCGCCGTGCTCGGTCGGATTCATGGTGCCGGCGTCGACGTTGAGGTACGGGTCGACCTTTACGAGGTTCACCTCGTAGCCGCGCTCCTTCAGGATGAGACCCATCGAGGAGCTCGCGATGCCTTTGCCGACGCCGCTCATCACGCCGCCGAGGACGAAAATGTATTTATGGCCCTGCTTCATACACGAACTTACACTCGCAAATAACGCCTAACGGCTAACCAACTGGCCAGCGCGCCGATAAGGATGCCCGAGCCGACGAGGATGCCGAATATCATGGCGAAGTTCGAGAGGTAGTAGGTGAAGAGATTGAATCCGCCGAGCCAGGTCGCAAGCGCATTGCCGGCGTACCAGGTGGCCGGGTAGAAGACGATGAGCGAGATGACGGCCGCGACGATGCCGGAGAGCACGCCCGCAACGATGAACGGGCCGCGGATGTACATATTGGAAGCGCCGACCAATCGCATGACCGCGATCTCATCGCGTGCCGTATAGATGGCGAGGCGGATGGTCGCGAGCGCGATGATGACGGAGGCGACGGCGAAGAGCACGACGATGAGCGCGCCCGCCTTTTCCATGGTATCGATGGCGCCCGTGAGGCGGTCGATGACGGCCTTGTTCTGGTAGTAGTTGATGCGGTCGACGATATCCGAGCCGTTGACGACGGTCGTCGGCGAGTCGGCGAGGTAGTTCACGATGCCCTCGTACTGGGTAGGGTCCTTCGCCTTGACCGCGAGCGAGGCGCCGAGCGGATTCTCGCCGAGCTCGTCGAGGGCCTGGAGGGTGAGCTCGTCGTCGCCGTGACGCTCGCGGAATTCGGCGAGCGCCTGGTCGCGGGAAGTGTAGACCACGCTCGCGACCTCCGGCAAGCCCTCGAGGTCGTCCTGTACCGCGAGCACCGCGCTTTCGGGCGCGTCGACGGTGAAGTAGACATTCACGTCTACCTTATCCTCGACGAGGCCGAGCGTGTGCGTGAGGAGCGCGGAAAGGAATACGAGGAAGCCGACGATGAGCAGCGTCACGGTCATGATGAGCACGGTGGCGAACGAGACGGCGCCGCTGCGGAGGAAATTCTTTCCGCCGGCGGTCGCGATGCGCTTGAGGTTGGTGGTAAGCATAGGAATTAAAGAACGTACTGGCCCTGCGCATCGTCGCGCACGACCTTGCCGCGTTCCATCGTGACGACGCGCTTGCCGAGGGAGTCGACGACGCCCTTGTTATGCGTGGTAATGAGCACGGTCGTGCCGACGAGCTCGTTGATCTTCTTGAGGATATCCATGATCTCGAACGTGTTCACCGGGTCGAGGTTGCCGGTCGGCTCGTCGGCCACGATGACATCCGGCTGATTGATGATGGCGCGGCCGATGGCGACGCGCTGCTGCTCCCCGCCCGAAAGCTGGTGCGGGAAATGCCACGCCTTATCGGCGAGATCGACGAGGCCGAGCACATGCGGCACGTCCGAATCGATCTCGTCCTGCGGACGCCCCGCCGCTTCCATCGCGAACGCGATGTTCTCGTACGCGGTCTTGTGGGGGATGAGGCGGAAATCCTGGAATACCATGCCGATCTTGCGGCGGTAGTGGTGAAGCGAGCCCTTCGGCACCGCGTGCACGTCGATGTCCTCGAAGAAGACCGTCCCTTCCGTGGGACGGTCTTCGGCGAGCAGCATCTTGAGGAGCGTCGTCTTGCCCGCACCCGAATGGCCGACGATGGAGACGAACTCTTTCGGGGATATCTTCAGGTTCACGCCGTCGAGGCCGGAAGTGCCGTCACGATGAACCTTGGTGACCTGGTCGAAGTGGATCATAGGTGAAACAACGATGGTCATTATACCCCACCCCCCGCTGTGGCGTCTATGAATGCATCCAAGTCTCCGGCAAGCACCGCGTCCGGGTCATGGGATTCCTGGCCCGTGACGTGGTCCTTCACCATCTTATAGGGGTGGAGTACATAGGAGCGCATCTGGCTGCCCCATTCGTTCTTGGTGCTTCCGGCGATGGAGCGGCCTTTCGCCTCGGCGAGACGCTTCTCCTCCGCGAGCGTATAGAGCTTCGCGGCGATGAGGCCTTCCGCGCGCTCGCGGTTGGCCTGCTGGCTGCGTTCGCTCGAGACATGGACCGCGATGCCGGTCGGGATATGCGTGATGCGCACCGCCGTCTCGCGCTTGTTCACGTTCTGACCGCCAGCGCCGCCCGATTTCGCGAACTGCACCTCGAGCTCATCGGGCTTGAGGTCGACCTGCTCGGTTCCCGAGAGCTTCGGGAGCACTTCGACGAGCGCGAAGGAGGTCTGGCGCTTCGCGTTGGAATTGAACGGCGAGATGCGCACGAGCCTATGGACGCCCGATTCGTGCCGGAGCCTGCCGTACGCGCCCTTCCCCGCTATCTCGAGGAGCACGTTCCGATAGCCGCCATGGTCGTTCTCATTCGCGTGCAGCTCGAACGCCTTCCAGCCCTTGCGTTCCGCGTAGCCTTCGTACATGCGGCGCAGCATCGCCGCGAAGTCCTCCGCGTCGTCGCCTCCTGCGCCCGCGAGTATGGCGAGCGTCGCGGGGCCGCCGTCGAGGCTGTCGCCCGAACCGCCCTCCTTCAGGCTCTGGTATTCCCGCACGACGCGCTGCGCCTCGTCCTTGTCGCTCCAGAAATCGGGTGACGCCATCAGCCGCTCGATCTCCTTGATGCGCTCCTCGGGATTCATGGGTGGAGTATAGCAAAGGAGGGTGCGCGCCGCGTCCGAATGAACGCGCAGGGCGCGATGAGATACCCCATCGCGCCTTTCTACACTCTCTCGGAGCCACCTCGCGGGATTGAACCGCGGACCTTGTCGTTACGAGTGACACGCTCTACCAACTGAGCTAAGGTGGCGAACCTAACGGGGCGATTGTAGCATAGCGACCGAAAACCGGAACCGTGCGGCTACGTTCCGCGGCCGGTTCCGTAAACCAGCCGACTTATCAAGGACGGACCTTGATAAGTCGAGGAGCGGCGCAGGGGGCCAAAAGGCTCACGCATCGAGACGGTCGAGCGCTTCCGCTTCGCTACCGGGCTGCCCTGCGAGGAGTTCCCGCGCCTCGGCCAGGGAAAGCCACTGCAGCCCTTCCTGCTTCGACGCGCCCTCCGTAAACTGCCCGTGGTACGGGCTCTCGAACGGCGCGTGGAAATAGAGCACGGTCTTCTCCGTCTTCGTCCCGTCGAACCGGTCGAACGGGATGACGAGCGCGCCCAAGTAGCGCTTCACGTCGGGGACGACGCCGACCTGGGCGAGCACCAGGCGATGGATCAGGCGCACGAGGCTGTCATCCGACGCGACCGTCTCGCGCGGCAGGCGGAACGAACCGTCTTCATCCTTCACGATGGCGATGCGTCCGTCCTTATCGCACAGGACGGCCGCGGCATAGAGATGCCACGGATTATGGGATTCGGCACGCAGATGGAATATCTCGCTTTCTTGCATGGCCGTTTATTGAACTGACGCGCGCTGCGCCGCTTTCTTACGGGAG
>DATAJW010000008.1:0-31674 GCA_036261925.1 Minisyncoccota bacterium
AGCAGCCAGTCGAAGAGAGCCTCTTCGAGCTGCTTCGCAGTGTGGCCGATGGCCACGAGACCGATCCGCTCTTTGTGGCGGACCAGCCATCCAGACTTCGTCTGGACAATCTGATTCGCCACGCGAACCTCCTTGGTTGGATGGAAAGATCGGCAGAGTAAAGCCGGAAATACGGCCCAAACCCGTCACTTTCTGTATTATAGCATATACTCTGTTTTTTGCAAGTAGTAGTGCTGTGTAAATTTGTCCAGGCAAATGGAGATTTGAACATCTTTACAATGTGGCCATTGATGTTATGGTCATAAACAGATGCTGTTCCTTTCCAAGAAAGGGAGTTCAATGAAACTCATACTTCTTGACCTCGATAACACACTTATAGATTCCGATTACAAACTGAACGTCTTAGATACAGATTTTCGAGCTGTGATTGATAGGCTCGCGCAAAGTGGTGTTCAAGTTGGGCTCTGTTCCGATTCGGCGGCGATTACCCTAAATCAATGGGCACTTCGATTGGGTTTGACTGGACCTGTTATATCAGAGCGCGGAGCAGTCATATGGAATCCTGTAGAGAATTCTGCTGAAATTATTGATGTCTCTGATACGAACTGGTTTCAAAGGCTTCGAGAGGATTTCGTCGTCGAGTGTATGCGTGAGTTTCCTGGAATAACAATTATGCTGGGCGATGCGACAAGATTTGTGAAATCGCCTGGTATGAATCTGGCAATGACGGATGATATCCTCGCGATTAATGGATTCAGAACTGCAAGCTTTTCGTTGTTTGCATTTAGGCCTAGATCAGATCAACAGGGTCTTGAGCCCAATCAGGACCTACTTGTGAAGGCCAGCAACCTAATAGAGAAGATGCTGAATCGATATAGCAAAAATCGCGACGAGCTCTTCTGGGATGAGAACCCTCACTATGGAGTATTAATTCTTCACGCAAACATAACGGTGAAAAGCCGTGCGATTTCACGCATCATTGACCGACTTAAACCTGTTGAGACTGTAATGATTGGCGACGGGCTAGCCGATTTTCTAGATTT
Organism: Minisyncoccota bacterium; assembly: GCA_036261925.1. Lineage (GTDB taxonomy): Bacteria > Patescibacteriota > Minisyncoccia > Phycocordibacterales > Phycocordibacteraceae > C7867-001. Next base: position 1,044 of record DATAJW010000008.1, read on the forward strand.
ACCTTACGTATCGCAATTTGCAGTAGCAAATGCAGATCCGCGATACAAGGCAAAAGCATCTTTTGTGTCGGCATACCCGCTCGCAAGGGGTGTTATGGAATGCCTCGCTAAGTACGCATGATAGAGGCTAGCCACTAAATGACCTAACGGATTCGTTAGGTCATTTTTCTCTGCCAAGAATCTCTAAGAAGTCCTGACGAAATGCATCTCTATCTGCCGACATTGCAACGCGAACGTTAGGACTCTTCTCTCCCCAGATTCTCCTATCTGCGACAGTCATCCCACGTGTTAATTCGCTCCTCGCTTCTATTTGCAGATCCATCATCGCCGTTTTAAATGCGCCAGGATTAATCAGATAATAGGCAGCAAGCGGATCGTACATGAGTGCCCCTGATGTCTTTTCATACTTCCGGATTCCTTCAATGTAATGCTTCATCATACTTTGAATTGGACCGTAAATGCCCGCTCCGTTTAGTTCATTGAAATCCTCAAGTGTCAGAAAGACGTCATTGCATGCGTCAAGAGGAATTAGCACTTTTTCAGTATCTGATCTGAATACAATATCAGCAGCATCAGGATCAACGAAGATATTGAACTCCGCAACTCGATTCTTGTTTCCAGGTGTAGCGATTGCGCCACCCATTATAACTATCTGCTGTATAAGATTACTTACATTTGAATCCTTCAGCAGGATTTTCGCAATATTGGTGAGGGGACCTAATGCAAGGATCGTTACTTCGCCAGGATTGCTTTGGATGATCTCGACAATTTTCTCAACAGCATTTTCGGTCAGCATCTCTCGCTTTGTGATTTCAGCACCGGCGAGCCCTGTAACACCGTGCACCTCCGCTTGTATTAGTTCTCGTTTCAAAGGCACGGCTGAGCCTGAGTACAGTGGAGTGGTGCTCCCGATTAGATCGAGAACATATCGTGCATTGTCAGTTGTATTTTGAATAGTGCTGTTACCTGCAACGGTTGTTACCGCTTGGATATCGAACAGCGCACTTCTCTCCATGAGTATGATCGCCAGCGCATCGTCATGTCCAGGATCCGTATCAATGATTATCTTGCGTTTCAGCATGTGTTCAGTAAGTATAAGCGCTTATTTGACTAATGAATATAACTTTTCACTACCTCATATGACCCTCCTTGATTGCATCGAACGGGCCAGGCTGCAGCTTCATCTGGTGCTGCATAGGCATTAGTTAGGAGTCTTGTCGTCCGTGACGAAGCTGCCCGCCTGGATGCTCCACAGCTTGCGGTAGAGACCGCCCTCATGGTTCACGAGCTCGGCGTGGGTGCCCTCGGCGGCGATGGCGCCGTTCTCGATGACGATGATGCGGTCCATGGTCATGATGGTCGAAAGGCGGTGCGCAATGACGAGCACGGTCTTCCCTTCCATGAGGGTGCGGAGCGCATCCTGGATGAGGGCTTCGGATTCGGAATCGAGGGAGGAGGTTGCCTCGTCGAGTACGAGGATAGGCGCGTCCTTGAGGATGGCTCGCGCGATGGCGACGCGCTGGCGCTCGCCGCCCGAGAGCTTCACGCCGCGCTCGCCGACGTAGGTCTCGTAGCCTTCCGGGAGGCTTCTGATGAACTCGTGGCAGTGGGCCTTCTTCGCGGCCTCGATTATCTCCTCGAGGGAGGCGTCGGGTTTGCCGTACGCGATGTTCTCGCGAAGCGTGCGGTGGAAGAGGACGGGCTCCTGGGGGACGAAGGAAATGGCCTTTCGGAGGCTCTCCTGGGTCACGGAACGGATATCCTGGCCATCGATGCGTATGGCGCCCTCCGTGACGTCGTAGAGGCGCAGGAGAAGCTTGGTGATGGTGGATTTGCCGGCACCGGACGGCCCCACGAGGGCGACGCGCTCGCCGCCCTGTATGGTGAGGTCGAAGCCGCTCAAGATAGTGCGTTCCTCCTTGAACTTGAAGCCGACGTTCTGGAGCGCTATCTCCCCGGCGCTCGCGCCGAGCGCCGTCGCGTCCGTGGCGTCCTGCACCGCGTGCGCGGTCTCCATGATCTCGATCATCTCGTACGCGTCGGCGAAGGAGTCGTAGAGGTGGCGCATTGCGTTGCCGATGTTCCAGACGCGGTCGATGAGGCCGATGACGTAGAGCTGCACGAGGACGACGTCGCCGACGGTGAACGCGCCTTGGCCCCAGAGGTATATCGCGATGCCGAGCAGGCCGATCTCGACCGCGAGCACGAAGAGGCCCTGGACGCCCCAGATCCACATGTCCGCGACCCAGGAGCGCAGGGTCGCCTTCCGCCACTTCTCGACCGCCATGCCGAGCGTCCCCTGCTCCGCGGTCTCGGCGGCGAAGAGGGTGATGGCGGAATGGTTACTGACGGCGTCCGAGATGACGCCGGTGACCTTGCTGTCCTCGTCGGCCCGGGCGACGCGCAGCGGCTGGCGCCAGCGCGCCATGCCGACCTGGACGAGTATGAAGACGATGGTCCACGCGAGCACGATGCCGCCGAGGACCATGCTGCGCGAGAAGAGCACGGCGAGGATGCCGGCGACGTAGAGCGCGGTCGAGTAGAAATTGAACGAGACGTTGTCGAGGACGCTCTCGAACGAGCGCGCGTACCGCGTGACACGGCGCGTGAGCGTGCCGGCGAAGCTGTTCGCAAAGAACTCGCTCGAGTGGCGGATGAGGTAGGCGAACGCGCCGCTGGTGAGGTCGGTCATCACCTTGGGCTCGAGGTAGACGAGGCCTGCCTGGCGGATGCGCTGCCCTACCCAGCCGAGGAACGATACGGCCGCGAAGATGCCGAGCGCCGCGAACAGCGCCCCTACCGCCGCCTCGCCGGGCACGCTCTCGGTCAGGAGGTCGATGACGTCCCGGAGCGCAAGCGAGGCGCCGACGCTCGAGGCCTCGATGACGGCGCCGCCGATGAATACCGTCGCGAGAAGCCAGGGATACTTCAGCGCGGCACGGGCATAATCCCGCAGCACGGCCTGCGATTTCTTGTCCTTCTTCCTGGGCTCGCTCTGCATAAGCGGCCAGTATACCACACCGGCTTTACACTCTCTAAAAACGGGCTCTAGTGAACGAGGAAGATGAGGCCGACCAAGGGGGCGATGAACCACCAGAAGAAGTAGCCCTCAGGCGCGAAGATGGTATCGAGCGGCGCCGGGAAGGAGTAGATTTCGCTGATGGCGAAGACGTGGTAGCCGAGCGCGAGCAGGAACCCGGCCGCAAGGAACGAGAGGACGAAACGCGGCACGACCGAGAGCACGCCGAAGCCGCCGGTGGTGAGCCGCTGTATGAAATGGAACGGTATGAAGGTCGCGATGCCGAACAATATGACGCTGATGACGGCCTTGATGAGGGTCGTGCCGCCTGCGGCGACTATCTGGTTGGTGTATGGGAAGACGGTATAGATGGCATAGCCCGCGTAGAACGCAATGAGAAGCGATATGATACCGCCGCGTCCGGCCTTGTACGAGAAGCCGAGCATGATGCCGAACAGCACGAGGAGTATGAGGAAATTACCGGCGAGGAGCCAGGCGCTCGAGAGGCCTGTGGTGGTGAGGGCGGAAACTTGCTCGGCGATCGAATTTACGTCCATCGTCAATACAGTATGCAGTATGTAGTAGGCAGTAAGCAGTAGCCGGAGTTAATAACTCTTGCAGCTTTAAGACTGCCTACTACCTACTGCTTTCTGCCTACTGGGCTACAGTCCTTCGGACTTGAGGTCCTCGATGACCTTCTTGGTCTTGCCGGAGAGCTTCTTCGGGAGCGTGACGGTAGCGCGGATGAGAAGATCGCCTGCATTGCCGTCGATGGAGACGCCCTTGCCGCGGATGCGCAGCGTCTCCTCGGCAGCGGTCATGGCCGGGACTTTCACCTCGAGCTTCTTGCCCTCGATGGTCTCGATGGTGACGGTGGTGCCGAGAAGCGCGTCGGTGAGCTTGACCGGCATGTCCATGACGAGATTGAGGCCGTGCTTCTTGAATACCGGATGCGGCTTCACGTGGACCTTCACGTAGAGATCGCCCGAGACGCCGCCCTTCACGGCTTCGCCCTGGCCCGGCATGCGGATCATCTCGCCGCCATCGATGCCGACCGGGATATCTATCTTTATCTCGGTCTCCTTCTTCATGACGCCGCGGCCGGAGCAGGTCGCGCACTTTTCGCTCGGTACCTTGCCGGTGCCTTCGCATTCCGGGCAGGTGCGGACGCTCGTGAACGCGCCGAGCGGCGAGTTCCGGGTCTCGTGCATGCGGCCGGCGCCGTTGCAGGTCGCGCAGGTCTTCATCTCGGTCTTCGGCTTCGCGCCAGTACCGTTGCAGGTGTCGCACTTCCCTATCTTGCTGATGAGCACCGCGCGCTTGCCGCCGAGGATGGATTCCTTGAACGTCACCTCGATATCGATGGAGATATCCCGGCCGCGCTTCATGCGGGTACGGCCGCCACCCCCGCCGAACATGTCCCCGAAGCCCTCGAAGAGGTCGTTCAGGTCGAACTCGGCATTGCCGCCCTGGAAACCGCTGAAGTCGAAGCCGCCGAACCCGGCGCCCGGACCCCCGCCTGCGCCGAAGGACTGGCCGTACGAGTCGTACTCGCGGCGGCGCTTCTCGTCGCCGAGGGTGGCGTACGCCTCCGTTATCTCCTTGAACTTCGCCTCGTCACCGCCCTTGTCCGGATGGTGGGTCTGCGCGAGCTTGCGGAACGCCTTCTTGATATCGTCGCCGGTCGCCTTCTTGTCGACGCCGAGGATGTCGTAGTAGTTCTTGGACATAGCAGGAAGAAGTAAGTAGTAAGCAGTAGGTGGTAGGCAGGGGCCCCGTGGGGTCAGTTTACACCTGATGAAAAGCGGGGGCAAAAGAAGAGCGACCCTCGTTTCCGAGGGTCGCGTCGGCTACTTGCCGATGGCGCACGTGCTGCCGGTCTTGCGGTCGAGGCATTCGATGGTCTCGCCGTCCATGGTGTAGAGCAGGAGCTCTTTCCCGGACACGGTATGGATCTTCACGATAGGCTCGGAGGCGACCCCGACCCTCGATTGCGAGAGGATGAGCCCGGGAGGCTCGCTCGCGTCGATGACGCCGATCGCGAGCCGGCGCTTCGTCGTCAATGGCTCCGATTCGCTCGAGGAGAATTCGATGCGCTGGACCAGTGAATTCTGGCCGATGGTAATCCGCTGCCCTTCCATGGGTATCACTATGAAGGATTGGTCGTCGGCGCTGCCCATGGATTCTGTGCGGGAGCCCTGGATCTGCGCAGCCGCTTCCGCGACGTCGGATTCCGCGATCTCCTTCTCTTCTTCGGGCGTATGACAGGCGACGAGCGCGGTCAAGGCATATACGAGCGGGACGATGGTGCATGCACGGAGCATGTGAGCCTCCTGGCGCTGGATGTGAACGTCTCGTATGAATATACCATCTATATAGATAAAAGCAAATCCCGCGTAAGCGGGACGTGCTCTAAGCTCGAAGCTATCAGCTACAAGCTATCCTTCCTCCGGCTTCTCCTTGAACTCGGCATCGGTCGTCGCCTCGCCTGATTCAGACGCCGGTTCGCCTTCCGGTGCGGGAGCGCCCTCTGGAGCGCCCTGATCCTTCATCATGGCTTCCCCTATCTTCGAGAGCGACGTTGAGAGGGCTTCGGACGCGGACTTGATAGCATCGAGGTCCTCGCCTTCGCGCGCGGTACGAAGCGCCGCGACCTTCTCGTTGACCTCGGCTTTAACCTCTTCGCTTACCTTATCGCCTGCGTCCTTCACGGCCTTCTCGGCGGTATAGACGAGCTGCTCCGCGATGTTCTTAGCCTCGACGAGCTCCTTGCGCTTCTCGTCCTCGCTCGCGTGCGCTTCCGCGTCGGCCTTCATCTTATCGATATCCTCCTGCGAGAGGCCGGTCGAGCCCTCGATGCGGATGCTCTGCTCCTTGCCGCTGGTCTTCTCCTTCGCGGTCACGGTCAGGATGCCGTTGGAGTCCACGTCGAACTTCACCTCTACCTGCGGCATGCCGCGCGGAGCGGGCGGGATGCCTTCGAGCATGAAGCGGCCGAGCGACTTGTTGTCGCCCGACATCGCGCGCTCGCCCTGCGTGATATGGATCTCGACGTTCGTCTGGTTGTCGCTCGCGGTCGAGAAGGTCTGGCTGCGGGAGGTCGGAATCGCGGTATTGCGCTCGATGAGCTTGGTGGCGACGCCGCCCATGGTCTCGATGGAAAGCGAGAGCGGGATCACGTCGACCAGGAGGATGTCCTTCACGTCGCCCTGGAGGATGCCGGCCTGGATGGCGGCGCCGATGGCGACCACCTCGTCCGGGTTCACGTCGCGGTGCGGCTTCTTGCCGAACAGCTTCTCCACTTCCTCCTGGATCTTCGGCATGCGGGTCTGGCCGCCGACGAGGATGATCTCGCTGATATCGGCTGCCTTCATGCCGGACGCTTCGAGCGCGCGCTTGGTGATGTCGATGGAGCGCGTGATGTACTCCTCCGCGAGGGACTCAAGGGTCGCGCGGGTGACCTTCACGAGCAGGTGCTGCGGGTTGCCCTCGCTGTCGACGGTGATGAACGGGATGTTCACCTCGGTCTCGCTCGAGGTCGAGAGCTCGTGCTTGGCCTTCTCGGCGCCCTCATCAAGGCGTTGGAGCGCGAGCGGGTCCTTGGTGACATCGAGGCCGCTCTGCTTCTTGAACTCGTCGGCGATGTAGCGCACGAGCTTCTGGTCGAAGTCGCGGCCGCCCATGTGGCTGTCGCCGTCGGTCGACTTCACTTCGACGACGTCGTCGCCTACCTCAAGTACGGACACGTCGAACGTGCCGCCGCCGAAGTCGTACACGACGATCTTCTCGTCCTTCTTCTTGTTGAAACCGTACGCGAGCGCGGCTGCGGTCGGCTCGTTGATGATGCGCTTCACGTCGAGCCCGGCGACCTCGCCCGCGGCCTTCGTGGCGTTCCTCTGCGCGTCGTCGAAGTACGCCGGTACGGTGATGACCGCCTCGGTTATCTTCTCGCCGAGCTTCGCTTCCGCATCTGCCTTCAGCTTCGAGAGGATCATCGCGGAGATTTCCTCCGGGCGGTAGTCCTTGTCGCCCAGATGCACCTCGACGCCGCCGGATGCGCCCGCCTTCATCTCGTATGGCACGACGCCCTGGTCGCGCTTGACCGCCTCGTCCGCAAAGCGATGGCCCATGAAGCGCTTGATGCCGTAGATGGTGTTCTTCGGGTTCGTGACCGCCTGGCGCTTCGCGAGCGTCCCGACGAGGCGTTCGCCGTTCTTCGCGATGGCGACGACCGATGGGGTCGTGCGTCCGCCCTCCGCGTTCTCGAGGATACGCGGCTCACCGCCCTCCATGATAGCCATGGCGGAGTTGGTGGTGCCGAGGTCGATGCCGAGGATTTTTGCCATAGGGAAAAGTAGTTAAAGGGTAAGAAGTTTAAAAGTAGAAACTGAACCCGCAAAGGGCCGGAGCCCTGACACCTGCATTGTACGCTTCTCGATTTTGGGGTTCAAGTCCGTCCCATCAAGGTCCGTCCTTGATATCAATCCTAGTACCGTATCAAGGGCGGTCCTTGGTATTACGTTTGCTCGTAATGGGCGACGCGGACGCGCGCGGGGCGCAGGACGGTCTGGCCGACCAGGTAGCCCTTCTCGAGGACGGCCGTAACGTGGTCATCCATTGCCGCGTCTTCGGTCACATCGGTTCCGAGCGCCTCGTGGCGTACTGGGTCGAATGGCTCGCCCACGATGCCGAGCTCGGTGACGCCAAGCGCCGTGAACGCGGTCTCGAGCTGCCGCGCGATGCCGTCGAATCCCTCGGGTATCTCACCATGCTCCTTGGCGCGGGCGAGCGCGTCGTATGCGGGCATGAGCGCCTTCACGGCTTTCGCCACGCCGTCATCCTTCGCGGCGCTTCGGTCTGCCTCGAACCGCTTGAGCGCGTTGACATAGTCGGCCTTCGCGCGCTGCCAGCCGTCGAGATGCTCCTTGCTCTCCTGCTTCGCGGCCTCGAGTTCCTTCTTGGCCTTCGCGAGCTTGTGGTCGATGTTGGACTCGCGTTCCTCGAGCTCGACTTCGCTCATGCCGTCCTCTTCGCGTCCGTCACGTTCGATGGTGATGTCGTCGTTACTATCCATATAGTAAAAATATGCCCGAGATGAAGTGATGAGTCAAAGAGAAATCCCGCCTCTATGCAAGGCGGGATTCGTGCTCTAGCGCTTGGACCACTGCGGTCGCTTGCGGGCCTTGAGGAGACCCGGCTTCTTGCGCTCCTTCGAGCGCGGGTCGCGGGTGAGGAGGCCGGCTGCCTTGAGGGTCGGGCGGCTGCCTGCCTCGGCCTTCTCGACGGCGCGCGCGATGGCGTGGCGGACCGCCTGCGCCTGGCTCGCGATGCCGCCTCCGGCGACCTTGGCGACTACCTCGTAGTTCTCCTTCCATTCGCCTGCGGCGAAGACGTCGCCGGTGACCGCCTCGCGCTCATTCGTCTTGAAATACTCCTTAGCCGAAAGGCCGTTCACGGTGACGCTGTTCTTGGGAGCGGCGGTGATCTTCACGCGAGCGCTCGCCGTCTTGCGGCGGCCGACTGCGGTGAAATACGGGATGGTAGCCATAGGAAAGATGAGACGGACGGGGTAATTAAGCGGTAACGGTGAGGCGCTTCATGCGCTCCTTGCGGAGCTTGTTGCGCGGAATCATGCCGTCCACGGTCTTGCGCATGACTTCTTCGATGCCCTTCTTGTCGAGCATCATCGCCATGGACGTGGTGCGGAGGCCGCCTGGGTAGCCGGTGTAGCGCGTGTACTCCTTGTTCGCGATGCGCTTCTCGGTCATGACGAGCTTCGATGCGTTCACGACCTCGACCTCGACGGGAAGCACCTCGTTCTTCACGAACTGCGCTGACTTCTTGCCAAGCAGGGCGGACGCGGCCTTGGACGCGACGCGTCCGAGCGACTGGCCGCTCGCGTCGATGGTGTAGCGGGTGCGGTCGCCCTTCTGCTCGGTGGTGATTGAGATGGTAGCCATAGGATTATACGAAAGCGATGTACGCCTGCTTGCGGCCGTCGGTCGCGGTCGCTGCGCGCTTCACGATGCGGGTATAGCCGCCAGGACGCTCCGCATAGCGGGGAGCGATGGCCGTGAAGAGCTTCGCGGTCGCCTCATCGTCATCGAGACGGGAGGCGACGAGGCGGCGGTTGGCAACCGTATCCTTGCGGGCATGCGACACGAGCTTCTCGATTGCCGGGCGGAGCTCCTTGGCCTTCGCCTCGGTGGTCGAGATACGCTCATGGATGATGAGCGAGCGCATGAGGCCACGCATAAGCGCCACGCGCTGGTCGTGCGTGCGTCCGAACGTTCGGCCTTTATGATGATGTCGCATAGTCCTAAGGTTTTACCACGTATTCCCTCTCTCGGCTACTTACTCGCCCTTGAGCTCGAGGCCGAGACCCGAAAGGCCCGTAATGATCTCCTCGACGGCCTTGTCGCCGATGCCGTCCATCTCCTTGAGCTGGATTGCTGTCTTGCGGACGAGGCCCGCCACGGACTTCACGCCGTTCTCCTCGAGCGCGCTCACGATGCGCGCGGAGATGCCGAGCTCGTCGAGCTTGGCCTTTGACGCGTCCTTCGGCGCCTCCGCTGCCGGAGCGGACGCTGCCTTCGAAGCCTCGTGGGCAGCGCTGCCGGTCGCGCCCTCGGTCTCTTCCTGGAAACCGACGACGGCCTTGAGCTGATGGATCATGATCTCGATAGAGCGCTCGAGCGCCTCGCGCGGCGTGATGGTGCCGTTGGTCTCGATGAGGACGCGCAGGCGATTGAAATCGGTGCGATCGCCGACACGCATGTTCTCCACCTCGTAGTTGGCGCGGCGGATAGGGGTGAACGTCGCGTCGAGCGCGATGGTGCCGATGTCGACCTTCTCTTTGGTGAGCACTTCGCGGGCGACGTAGCCGAGGCCGCGTTCGATGGTCGCCTCGAGCTCGAAGGAGATCTTGCCGGCGATGTCGGCGATGTGCTGGTCGGGGTTCGCGATCTCGACCTGGCTCGGGATCTTGAAATCGGCGGCCGTGACCTGCTTCGGGCCCTTGACCGAAAGCGCGATGGTCTGCGGTTCGTCGCCCTGGAGGGTGAAGTGCACGCGCTTGAGGTTCAGAAGTATCTCCATGACGGACTCGTGGATGCCGTCGATGGTAGCGAACTCGTGCGAGACGCCGTCGATCTTGACGGAGGTCACCGCCGCGCCCGGAAGCGAGGACAGGATGATGCGGCGCAGCGAGTTGCCGAGGGTGTGGCCGTAGCCCGGGTACAGCGAATCAATTTCGTACACGCCGGCGAGCCCCTCTTCGGAGACGACGCGTGGCTTGCTGGGCAGGGTGATGTGGTATTCCATGACTCAATCGAGATTAACCAATGCTGGGTAAGTAAAACGGATTAGCGGCTATAGAACGAGAGCACAGCCACGAGGTCGCCCGCGGTGTCCGCAGATGCCTCGGTCGGCACTTCCTGGATGCCGCCTTCCATCGCCTTCGGGTTCCAGGAAAGCCACGACGCGAGGGTCGGGCGTTCCATGAACTTCTCCGCGAAGCCTTCGAACAGTATAGACGAGCGGCTGCCCTCGCGGACGGAGATGCGGTCGCCCGGTCGCATAGCGCGGGACGGGATGGTGGTCTTCACGCCGTTGACCAGGATATGGCCATGCGACGCCATCTGGCGGGCAGCACGGCGGCTCGGCGCGAGGCCGAGGCGGTACAGGACGTTGTCGAGACGGAGCTCGAGGAGGCGGTGGAGGGTCTCGGACGGTACGGCGCCATGCGTGGACATCGCCTGGGCGACGTAGTTCGCGAACTGGCGCTCGCTGATGCCGTAGGTCATGCGGACCTTCTGCTTCTCAAGGAGCTGCTTGCCGAATTCGGTCTGGTTGTTGCGGCGTCCGCGCTTCTTGTTGCGCGCAGCGCGCTCCTCGGAGACCGCGAACTTCTGGGTCTGCGTCTTCGGGAACACGGAAGCGCCGAGGCGCTTAGCGATCTTGTACTTTGGTCCGATTTTCATAATTCAATGGTGAGGGTGAGAAATCCGTGAGGAGACTAGACGCGACGCGGCTTCTTAGGGCGCGGGCCATTGTGCGGGACCGGGGTCGCGTCCTTGATGGCGCGGATAGCGATGCCCTTGCCGGCGAACGCGCGAAGCGCGGACTCGCGGCCGGCACCGATGCCGCGGATGACGACCGACGCTTCCTTCACGCCGATAGCGATAGCGCGCTCGCCGAGGAGTTCGCCCACCTTCGCGGCCGCGTAGGGAGTCGACTTGCGGGCGCCGGAGAAGCCGAGCGCGCCAGCGGACGAAGCGATGACGGCATTACCCTTGTCGTCGGTGAGCACGGCCTTCGTATTATTGAAGGTCGCTTCGACATGCAGGACGCCGCGCTCGAGGCGCTTCTTGACCGCCTTGCCGAGGGCGCGCTCCTTGCGTCCCTGATCCATGCCGCGGCCGGACTTCTTGATGATTCGTTTCTTACCCATGATAACTAGTGATTAGGAAATTAGGCGTCAGGCTCTAGGTCTTCTCCAGAGTGCGGCGGCCCGAGCCCATCGTCTTGCGGGTATTGCCGCGGACGGTACGGGAATTGGTCTTCGTGCGCTGGTTCTTCACCGGCAGGCGGCGTTCATGGCGCATGCCGCGGAGAGAGCGGATGTCCTTGAGGCGCTTGATGTTGCTGCCGATCTCGCGGCGGAGCTCGCCTTCGATGGTGTACGCCTCGGCGAGGGTACGGATCTTCTGCTCCTCGTCAGGCGTGAGGTCCTTGCCCTTCTTCTCTACCGAAATGCCAGCCTCCTTGAGGATGTCGAGCGTGCGCGCCGGGCCGATGCCATAGATGAGCGGCAGCGCGTACTTGAGCTGCTTGTCATCGGGAAGGGTTACGCCGGCGATACGCATGGTAGAGGAAGTAAGTAGTAGGCGGTTAGTAGTAGGCAATCAATACAAAAAACTTTAGCCCTGGCGAGCCTTGCGGCGCGGATTGCGCTTATTGATACGGTACAGGCGTCCGCGCCGGCGGACGATGATGTCTCCGGGCTGCTGAACCTTGATGGATGCGCGTACTTTCATGTGATTATAGGCGCCTCACGATGCGAGCCCGGCCGCCATACGGGTCGGTGACCAGTTCTACCCGGTCTCCGACGAGGACGCGAATCCTGTGGAGACGCATCTTTCCGGCGAGGTATGAGAGCTGAAGATCCCCTGTCTCTAACCGAACCCGAAACAACGAGTTAGGGAGCACCTCTTCAACGGTGCCCGTGACGGCATCTTCATTTCTTTCAACCTCCATGTGAAGCCTGGTAATCCTAGCAACAGAGCCGTATATCGTCAACCGCCTCCCGATCGCACCGTTGGGGCTATCGGGTGCCCGTTTCGCCCTCGACCTCGACCGTGACCTTTTCGGGCTCGTCCGGGAAGCTGGACTTCCAGAACGGCTTCAGGACAATGAGCGCACGACCCACTTCCGGCAGGCTTTCAAGCTGCAGCTGGGCGGCGTCACGGGTCTTCCCGGCGACGGCTCCCGCTATCTTCGCGGCATCTACCTTCCAGACCAGGTTGGCATTGCCCGTCAGGGTGAAGGAGAAGCTCTCCTCCCCTTCGTTCGGCAGGAGCCCTTCGGCCGGCGCGAGCGAGAGCGTATCGAGCGAAGCGAAGCGAAGCGGCTCGCCGGCATAGGTGCCGACGGTCTCGAAGGCGATCTTCTTCGCGAGCGCCTCCTCGGGGAAGATGACAGCGCGTATGGCGCCCTTTATCGAGAGCTCGACGGTGTTGCCCGCGCCTGCGGTATCCGGCTGCTCCTCGAAGGTCGAGAGCGTCGAGCCGGGAACGAGCACGTAGCCTGCGGGAACCTGTGCCGCGATGTCGGTCTTCAGCTGGTCGTCGAGGGTGCTCTGGAGGCGGGCGTACTCCGCGTCCTTCGTGCCTTCGGAAACGGTCGGACGCGCGCCCGAGAAGCCGCCGCGCATGCTGTCGGTCGAGCGAGCGGTCACGAGGTCGAACGTGGGGGTTCCCGCGAGGCCCGGCAGCGTGAAGGTGCTAGGCCCGACGTTATGGCTCTCGCCGGCGACGTCGGCATAGACGGTCACCGAGAGCGTGCCTGGAGCGCCGTTCTTCGCGGCCGGCACGGTTATGGAGTCGCGGATGCGGAAGACGAGGCCGTCCGGCGTCTCGAAGCGGGTGTTCTTGATGAGCGCCTGGGGGGCGTCCTGCTGGTTCGAGATGACGATGGTGCCCTGGGCTGCCTGGGTAACGTTCTCGGTGCCTTCCGCATCGATGGAGGCAGTGCCGGTCTTCTCGAGCGTGATGACATCGAATGGGAGGTCGCCCGTGCCGCGCGTCGCCTCGTACGTGCTCGTGACCGCGACCTGGTTCTTCATCGGCGTCACGGTGACTTTCGCGCCCGAGAAAGCGAAGAGCGCGCCGACGGAGCCGGCGATGACGAGGAGCGCGACGATGGCGGTCCCTATCGGGAATCCGCCGCGGCCGCCGCGGTTGAAGCGAGGGGCGGACGGCAGCTTCGGCGGCTTAGGCGCGCGGGGGGACATCTGGGGCGGGGGCGGAAGGTCAGGGGTGAGGGTCGTGCCTCCGGTCTCGCCCGCCATGGTGCGGCGGCGGGACGGCGGAATGATGTCGTTGAGGTTCTTATTCATGGAATGGGTCTAAAGGGATGTTCCGGGGTTACGGGAACCAGTATAACCCGCGAATCCGCATACCAGCCTGCGGCTGTGCATTGCCGGATTCGCGGGAAGAACCAAGATCCAACACGGAAAAGAACCAAAAACCCCAACACGCTCCGAGTTGGTTCTTGGAATTTAGCTCTTGGTTCCTCTCCCTAGTGCTGTGCACGGCGGGAGTAGAAGAGCGCCAGCATCGCAAGGAATATGTCGCCGGTCGCGCTCCCGCGGGTAGCCACGACCGAGGCGAGCTGCTCGCTCCTCACTGGGACGACCGCGAGCGGCTCGTCAGAGAGCCAGAGCGAACGCAGGATATCCGTATTAAGGATCTTCTCGAGGAAGCCCCGGACGTCGTCATCCGCGAGCAGGAAGAGCGTGCGCGGAAGCGCGTGCCGTTCGGAGAACTTGGTGAGCGACGACTTGAGGCTATCGAGCCAGAGCCGTTCCGCGAAGCTCATCCGTGCGGCGAATTCCGGATTACGCTCGGTATCGATGAGTCCCGCGGGCGCGGCATCGCTCCCGGGCAGCCCGGCAGGCACCATGCCGCCCGCCCGCCCGGCCTCTATGAGCGCATGCACGCCGCAGCGTATCGACTGCACGTCGGCGAGGAGGCCGTTCTTCACGAAGGCGAGGTCGGTCGCGGTTCCGGATACGTCGAGGACCAGGAAGTCCTTCTGGAGCGGATACAGGTCGCGCAGCAGCTCGAACGCGACCGGCGCGAAGGCGGTGACCCGGACATCGTGGGTATGGAATTCCTTTCGCACCGTGCGCTCGACGGCCTCGCTCAATTCCCTATCGACGGTCGAGGACAGGATGACGAGGTCGGCGCGGGTCACCTTCTTGCCGAACGGGCTGCCGGTCTCGTAGCCGTTGAGGATGGTCGCTATCACTGACTCGCCGGACTCGATGCGGCCCTCCGGCAGATTATCGTTCCGCCTGGTCGCCTCCTCGAGGATGGCTCGGGTGAACGCGAACGGCTTATCCTTGCGGATGCTCTCGATACGGACGCCGGTTTCCTGCCAGGGCGCGGCTATGGAGACGAGGACGGTATGGATGTGTGCCGAACCGAGGGCCGCGTGAAGCTCCTTCGCGCCCTCGCGCACGAGTTTATGCGTGATGCGCTCCAGGGTTCGGAGCATATCCGCGCCGATGGTCTCGCCATCGCGCACGTCTATCGGCAGGCGCGCGGTGTAGTAGATCGCCGGCGGCTTCCCTTCCTCGACGAACGCATACGCGACGCCGATGGAAGCGGAACCGATATCGATGAGGGCGACGGCATGTCCCTTCTTCTTGAGCGAGAACAGGTTCATGGAAAAAGTATACAGCAGTGAGTAAGCAGCACGCAGCTCGAGAACACTCAACACCAGGTGTTGAGTGTTCTTTACTCTATCTAAAGAGACCTATTCGAGAACCGCTTTGATGCGACGGATACCGGAAGCGACGGCCTCTTCTTTCTTTATGCGGAACTTCCTACCGCCATCGTGTATCTCGCGGGTATTGGTGACGTGCGGGCCGCCGCAGAACTCGAGCGAGAACGCGTTCGGGATATCGGGCGTCTCTTCGGTCGCATGGACAGGGCCGACGGAGTAGACAGAGACCATGTCCGGGTACTTCACGCCGAACTCCATCTCGGCACCGAGCTTCTCGGCTTCCTCACGCGGCATGACGGTGCGTGTGACGGGAAGGTCCTGGTAGATGGTCTCGTTCACGATGCGCTCGACCTCGGCCTTCTGCTCATCGGTCATCTTGCCGGGCGATGCGAAATCGATGCGGAGGCGCTCGGAGGTGATGTTCGAGCCACGCTGCTTCACTTCCGGACCGAGCACGAGCTGGAGCGCCTTCAGGAGAATGTGATGGGTCGTGTGGTAACGGACGGTCTGCTCGGCATGGTCGGCGAGGCCGCCAGCGAACTTCTGCGCGCCGCCGGCGCGCGAGGTTTCCTGATGTTTCTCCATGAGCGCCATGACTGCCGTGAGGTCTATCTCGATATCGCGCTCATTCGCGAGCTCCTCGGTCATCTCGACCGGGAAGCCGTAGGTCGTGAAGAGAGTGAAGACCTGTTCGGGCGTTACTGCGCCTCCCTTCGCGAGCTTCTCGAACTCCTTGAGCCCGGTCTGGAGCGTCCTGCGGAACTTCTCCTCTTCCTTCGCGAGCTCCTCGCGGATGCTCGCTTCGTTCGTGCGCAGGAGCGGGTACTGGTCGCCGTATGCTTCGGCGAAGCCGTGAACGACGTCGGAGAGGAGCGCATTCTCGATGCCGAGACGGTCGGCCTCGCGGATGGCACGACGGATGAGTCGGCGCAGCACGTAGCCCGCTTCGGTGTTCGACGGCAGCACACCCTCGGCGAGCATGAACGAAGCGGCGCGCATATGGTCGAGGATGATGCGGAAGGCGCGCGTCGTGGTCTCATCTGAACCGTAGGTCTTGCCGGAACGCTCCTCGATGATGCGCTTCGCGTCTGCGAAGACGTCGATGAGGAATACGTCAGGCGTATTAGTAGTGGCGAACGCGAGACGCTCGAGGCCGCCGCCGAAATCGACGTTCTGCTTGGGAAGGTTCGCGAACGTACCATCCTGCTGCTTCACGAACTGCATGAAGACGGAGTTGCCGATCTCGACGAAGCGGCCGCAGTCGCAGTTCGGATGGCAGTGCGCTCCCCACTTGGTATCGTGCGGCAGCCCGAAGTCGTAGAAGACTTCGGAATCGGGGCCGCCCGGCTCGCCAGCAGGCATCAGCGAGGGCACGCCTGCGCGGCTCCACCAGTTCTTCCTGGCGTCGTACGCGAAGATGCGGTCGTTGCCATGCATCCCGAGCTCGTAGCCGTTCTCCTCCGAACCGATATCGGCGAAATCCGCCTGTATGCCCTTCGCGGCGAAGAGCTGCTGCCAGAGCATCACCGCCTCGCTATCGGGTTCCATGCCGGATTCCTTATCGCCCGCGAATACGGAGACGTAGAGCTTCTTCGGGTCGAGGCCAAGGCCTTCCTCCTCGCTCGTGAGGAACTCGAACACCCACGGGAGCTGCTCCTGCTTGAAATAGTCGCCGAGCGACCAGTTGCCGAGCATCTCGAAGAAGGTGGTGTGGCGGTTATCGCCGACTTCCTCGATGTCACCCGCGCGGAACGACATCTGGGAGTTCACGAGGCGATTGCCTTCGGGATGGTCCTTGCCGAGGAGGTACGGCACCAAGGGCTGCATGCCGGAGGAGGTAAAGAGGGTGGTCGGGTCGTTGCCCGGCACGATAGGCGCCGACGGGATGACGGTATGCCCGCGCTTCGCGTAGAAAGCGAGGAAGCGGCTGCGTACGTCTGAAACGGTCATGGAAGAACGATAGCAAACGAGCCGCTACTTCGCGAGCGAACCGGCTGCAGCGAGCGAAAGCTTCGAGAGGGGTACGAGAGCCGAGGCGGCCTTGATATCCGCGAGGGTGAGCGCACGCACGAGCTCGGGATACGCGTCTATATAGGAGAGCGGCTTCCCTTCACGGCCGATTTTATGGAGGATGCCCGCGAGACCGCTCGTCGTGGAGAGGCCGACCTGGTAGGAACCGGCTATCTCGCCCTTCTTCTTCGCGAGCGCTTCTTCGGTCATGCCGGACTTCAGGAAGATGCCGATTTCCTTTCGAGTCGCAGCCACCGCTTCCTTGAAGTTATGCGGCGAGAACGTGGCCCAGATGCGGAAGTAGCCCGCGGCCTGGTCATCGAATCCGGCCGGCATCGCGTAGATGCCGTAGGTGTACCCGTCGCGCTCGCGGATGGTGCGCATGAGGTGGCCGGTCGAGAGGCCGCGCCCGCCGAGCATGCTCGTGAACGCGACGAAGGCGAGGTATTCGGGGCTGTCGACCGTCAGCGGCACGCGCGTGCCGAGATAGGTATCGATATTCGCCTTGTCGGGGATACGGACGAGCGTCTCGCTCTGGACCGCGGTCGCCGCCGCAGTCTCCTTCGCGACCGGCGCGTATCCTTCGACCGGCAGCTTGGCGAGCGCCGTGTCTACCGCGCGCAGCGCCTTCCTCGCGTCGGTATCGCCGACGATGGCGAGCACGAGCCCGGTCACGCCGAACGTGCGAGAAAGCCCGGTAAGGCCGCGGCGCTCGATGCGCTCGATGCTCGCGGACTTCTCCTTGGACGTTGGGACATAGTTCGCATCGGCTTGCGCGTAGAGCGCGCGCGCAAGCGCGCCGGCCGCTTGCACTCGCGTATCGCTCTTCTCCTCGATGAGCGCGCCTTGGATACGCTCCTTCGCTGCCTGTATCTCGGCGACCGGGAATCCGGCCTCATGCAGGCACTCGAACAGTATGGAAAGGAGCCGCGGAAGGTCCTCGGGGAAGCAGCTGCCGCTGAAGTACGTGCGATCGCCGCCCGGCGAGAAATGGAGCGAGATGCCGCGTGCGGCCAGCTCCTCGCGTATGGCTGCCTTGCTGCGCTTGGTCGTTCCGGCGTCGAACAGCTCTGCGGCCAGGGATACGGTCGCGTACTCCCTGAACGGGAAATGGTTGCCGCCGCCGAGCACGCTCCCGTCGATGCGCACCAGGTCCTTCACCTTGGTGGGCGCGACGAAGACGCGCGCGGCCGGCGCTATCTCGCGTTCGGTGATGAATGAAGCCAGGTTCATAGGTTAGTGGCGACGAAGTAGCCGACGACCGACCGATCCTCGACGAAGTACGCCTTCGCGACGCGCTTGATATCGGCACGGGTGACGGCCTCGAGCGCCTTTGGAAGCGTCACGAAGCGTGTCCAGTCCCCGTGCGCTATCTCCTCGTTGAGCGAGGAGAGGAGCGCATAGGTGCCGTCCCGGCGCTCCGCGACCGCGCCCCTGACCGCGCGCTTCGCGCGCGCGAGCTCGATAGCGGTCACGCCTTCCTCTACGACCTTCCGGTATTCGGCGAGCACGAGCGCCTCCGCTTTCTCATGCGTCATCTTGGGCGCGAGGGTCACGTAGGTCTGGAACAGGCTCGGGTCATGGAACTCATTCGCCGCTACGACGACCTCGGTCGCGCGCGCCGTATCGATGAACGCGCGGTACAGGCGGCTCGTCTTATCGCTCATGAGTATATGCGAAAGCATGAGGAGCGCCGGCATATCCGGATGGAGGGCATGCGGTATCTTGTGCGCGATGCCCACCATATGCGCGCCCGAGCGCTTCACGACCACGCGTCGCTGCCCCTCCTGCTTCGGTTCCTCGGTGTACATGGGCGGTATCGGGCGCGGCGCCTTCGGATGCCGGCCGAATTCCCTCTTGATGAGGTTCAGCGCCTTCGCCGTATCGAAACCGCCCGCAAGGGTGAGCGTCGCGTTGTCCGGCCAGTAGAAGTCGTCATAGAACTGCTTGAGGCGCTCTATGGAAACGCCCTCGATATCCGAGCGCCAGCCGATGGTCGAGTGATGGTACGGGTGCGCGAGGAAGGCGGCCGCCCAGAGCTCCTTGTCGAGCGCTTCCATCGGCAGGTTCTCGCCGCGCTCGAATTCGTTGCGCACGACCGGCATCTCGCTCTGTCGGTCCGCCTCGACTATGCGCGCGGTGCGCATACGGTCAGCCTCTATCTCGATGGCGAGCGGAAGGGCTTCGCGCGGGACTACCTCATAATAATTCGTCCGGTCGAGCCAGGTCGTCGCGTTTATCATCGCGCCACGCTCCTCGAGCAGCATGTCGAGCGCCGTGCCGTGCTCCGGGTTGAACTTCTCCGAGCCCTTGAACATAAGATGCTCGAGGAGGTGCGTCGCGCCGGTGTAGCCGATGGCCTCGTTCCGGGAGCCGACGTGGTAGGTCACCATGCAGCCGGCGACCGGGGACGCTTCGTCCGGGACGAGGAGGATACGCAGGCCGTTCTTGTCGAGGCGGTATTCCTCGATGCCGCCCTGCGCTTGGACGAAGGAGATTCCGGGAATGCCGCGCTTCGCCTTCGAGGTCGCCATATGCATTGAAGATACCAGCTTTGACGGCCTCAATCAAAAGCAACTATTGGTTTACGAAACCAATAGTTCTACCAATCTATCGCTTTTGCGTGATGCGCCATCAGGTAGGCATTCGCCTTGCTGAACGGCTTGCTGCCGAAGAATCCGTTCGCGGCCGAGAACGGCGACGGGTGCGCCGACTCGATGACGCAGTGCTTCGCGCGGTCGATGAACGCGCCCTTCGTGCGGGCATAGTTGCCCCACAGTATGAAAACCAGGTGCTCCCGCTCCTCGGAGAGCTTCCGGATGACGGCATCGGTGAATTGCTCCCAGCCCTTCCCCTGATGCGAGCCCGCAGAACTCGCGCGGACGGTAAGCGTCGCATTAAGGAGGAGCACTCCTTGCTTCGCCCACCGAGAGAGATCTCCGCTCGCATCATTCGCTTTCTCGCCGAGGTCGGTCTCGAGTTCCTTGAAGATGTTCTGGAGCGAGGGCGGGTTGCGGACCCCTTCGGTCACCGAGAATGACAGGCCGTGCGCCTGCTTCGGGCCGTGGTACGGATCCTGGCCGAGGATGACGACTCTCACGCTATCGAACGGCGTGAGCTCGAACGCGCGGAATATATTCTTCGGCGCGGGATAGACCGTGCCGCGTTCGTATTCACTCCGCACGAACGCGGACAGCTCCTTGAAATAGGGTTTGTCGAACTCCTCCGCGAGCGCTTTCTTCCAGGATGGCTCGATCTTCACCTCCATGGCTATTCCCTTACCGACCGCTTCCCGGACTTCCGGTGGAGGTCGAGGAGCTTCTTGCCGGCCGCCTCGCGGTACGGGCAGAACTCGCAGGCAGCGCCTACCGGCGGAATCGCATCGCTATCGAGCGCTTCCTTTATCTTCGGCAGGATGTCGTCTATCCACCCGGTATCGCCCTCGCAGGGGACGACCGTGACCTCGAACTCGAGCTTCGCGTCGAACGCCTTCCCGTCGCTCGCGGCGTTCGCGTATACGAAATAGCCCATCGGCGAGACGTCGAAGCCGTTCTGGCGCAGGAGCCACTGGTACACGCCCATCTGGCGCTTGTACGAGCCTTCCCATGAGGAATCGGAGAGGGTGGTGATGGTGCCATCCTTGGATGTCGCCTTGTAGTCAACGACGATGAGCTGCCCATCCGGCGTGACCCAGATGTCGTCCACCGCGCCGGAGATCGTGAAGCCGGTCGCCTCGTGCTTGAACTCGATACCTTCGAAGTTCTCGCGCCAGGTGTTCATGCTTGCATGAGCGAACGGTACGGCGTCGATGCCGTACTGCTTCATCAAGGGATGCGCGGACTTCTCCACGCGATGCGCATCGAATTCCTTCTTGAGGAGCGCATCGACCGCGATATTGAGCGTGAACGCCGGGCCGCGCGGACGCGCGGTGCCGAGCTTATTGTCGAGGTAGAAGCAGCGCGGGCATTCGTTGAAGAGCTCGATCTTGGAGCGCGAGAGGCGCCACTTGCGGCCGCCGTAGTTCCAGTCGGCGGAACGGTGGGGGTTGTATCTCTTGATGAAATCAGCCATGGAACTAGTGTATAGCGAGAACTAGCCCTTAGCCACTAGTGGTTAGCCAATAGTCACCCTAAGAACCTAACCGCCTAGTGGCTAGTGACTAATCGCCGGTTCGCAGACGGTACGCGCTTCAGCGAGAATCTCACCGATGCGTTCCGGCGTGATGCCGATCTCACGCAAGACTTCCCTCCGATCGGTGAGCATCTGGCAGGTGACGATGCCCTGGTCGATGAGGAGACGTTTCTCGGCCTTCTTGAGGGTGGTGAGCGCCGTGACAGGATAGATGCCGGAAGCGACGATGCGGTCGTACAGGTTGCCCTGGTGCGGGTACGACCAGCCGAGGAGGTTCAGGCCGGAGCACTTCGCGTACTGCACCGCATGCGAAGTGAACTTCGTATTCGTGACGAGGAACCCGTGGTCGACCGGGCAGGTCTTCTGCGATGGATCGCAGTTGAAGATGTCGTCGAAACGCGCCTTCACGTAAAGCGCGACCTTCACGTCGGTCTTGTAGCCGGGGTCGTTATGGTACTTGAGCTCTGCGGCGAGGTACTCGCCGTTGCGGCTCGCGTAGACGTCGACCTCGTGCGGGACGCACCTGCCGGGAATCATCTTGCGGCCCTCCACGAGCCAGCCCTCCTGCTTGAATATCTCGGCGACGAAGTCCTCGAACGGGTGGCCGGAGGGGCCGAACTCGAACATGGCGCGGCGGAGGCTGTAGCGCGCGGCCGCAGGCCGCGCCTCCTGGCGGAGCATCTGGAAGGCGCGGCGGTATACCTCGTTCGACTGCGTCGCGGACGCCATGGTCGATTCGATCGTATGGCGGATGCGCTCGGCGGTGCGCTCGGACGCGCCGGCCTTGCGGAGCGAGGCTTCGAGCTTCGCTCCGCTGAACGCCTCGATGGTCCCGTCCGCCTTGATTATCTCCGTGGGCATTTACGCAATGATACCACCCCGTTAGATGGATGAGGCAGCCCCCTTATACGATTATTCCTCCGCCAATGCAGCGTTCGCCCCGATACAGCACGAGCGATTGGCCCGATGCGAGCGCTTCGGCGAGCGGCGCGGCGGGAATGAAGGATGAACGGTCCGCCGAAAGCTTCCCCGCTACCTTCGGTCCGTGATAGCGGTACTGCGCGGAAAGCATCTCGTCCGGGATAGGTTCCGAAAGCCAGTTCGCCTGCCTGATGCCTATCGTCGCTTCGCTCCTGCGCTCCGCGCGCGAACGGGATACCGTAAGCGCGTTCGCTTCCGCGTCCTTCCGCACCACGTACCACGGGCCAGGAAGCGCGTTCTCAAGATGGATGCGCTCGCCGATCGTGTGGAGAAGCGCGCCGTTATGCGTGCCGATCTCCTTTCCCTCTTCGTCGAACGCGGCTCCTGGCGCCTCGCCGAACTTCTCCTTCAGGAAGTCCTCGACGCTGACCTGCCCCAGGAAGCAGATGCCTTGGCTGTCCTTCTTCTGCGCGTTCGGCAGAGCGAACCGTTGCGCCAAGCGGCGCGTCTCGTCCTTATGGAGCGTGCCGAGCGGGAAAAGCGCCATAGCGAGCGCTTCCTGCGGAATCGCCCAGAGGAAATAGCTCTGGTCCTTCCCTTCATCGACGCCGCGTAGGAGCTGCCCGCCTTCCTGGCGCGCATAGTGGCCGGTCGCGATGAAGTCCGCGTCCTGTCCCTGCGCATAGCGCGCGAATGCGCCGAACTTCACCTCGCGGTTGCACATGATGTCCGGGTTCGGCGTGCGTCCTCTGCGGTACTCATCGAGCAGGTAGTCGATGACGCCGCGCTTGTACTCGATGCTCGCGTCGAGCGTCTGGAACGGTATGCCGAGCCGAGCGGCGACGCGCATCGCATCGCGCCTATCCTGGCTCCACGTGCAGGGCATGCCGGGCGGATACCAGCCCTTGATGAATACGCCGACGACGCGTGCGCCGGCTTCCTTGAGGAGCGCGGCCGTGACTGCGGAGTCGACGCCGCCGGAGAGGCCGACGGATACCTTCTTGCCGCGTAGGTCCATGCCTACGTGATAGCACCATTGACACCTGTCGTGAAGTTGCGATGCTAGGGGCATTCAGAGAGGAGGTGAGTTCTTTGGCATCCACGACCGAACAGCCGACCGTCTACGTCACCATCGAGGCCGGAAAGACCGTCACGATCAAGAACCCGCAGAACGGCTACACGCTCCCGCTCACGCGCGAGCGCATCAAACGGAAGACGGGCGCCGACTCCACGCCGGTATGGATCATGCGCATCCGCGATAACGAGTGGGCAATCTTCCCGGAGTTCAGCGGCTACGGCATGCTGTTCCGGAACCTCGAGAAGGCCGAAGACGACGGCGAACTGGCCATACACGCGCAGCGTCCGGACGAATGAAGGGCCAGCGAGAGATTCGCTGGCCCTTTTCCTATTAGGTCGGCAGGTTACCAGGCGCCTCCGCAGTCGCGGACTCTATGCGGCCGATCGACGGTACGCGCACGCTCGCGCTCGGTACATGGAAGATGGTGGCGAGCTCTTCCGTGCTCATGATCATCCACGGCATCCGATACGGCTCATGGAAATAGGAGCGGCGGCGGTACGCATCGACGAGCTGGTGCTCGAGGTGTTCCTTATGGTGGCCGCCCGGATCCTCCCACGGCCAGTCGTTGAAGATGGCGTCCCAGCGCGTGACGCCGAGGCTGTTGTGCCCGTCCGAGTTGATGGGCTTCCAGAGCGCGACGACATTCGTGATGGTCGAGCCCTGGAACGCGTCTTCGGGCGCGGTATAGAGGGCGCGGATGCCGACGTCGAAGCCGGGCTTGGCGACATTCTTCTCGATGGCGTTGATGTCGTCCTGCTGGCCGCGCGTGAGCGGGCCGAAGCCGTCCTCCTCGATGAGCGCGCCGGTCGCCGCATCGAACCGCTTGACCTTGCGGATGGCATTGTCGCGGAGCTTCAGGATCTCGTCCTGCGCGATATCCTTCCAGGACTTCTCGCCGCCGAACTTCTCCTTCTTCGAGACGCGTATCATGATCTGTATCCAGAACTGCTCTTTCGGGCCCATGGATGCGAGGAACTCGATGACCTGCGCCATCGGGTCGATGGTCTCCTCGGGCTTGTTGAGCGGCTGCGCCGGGTCCATGTAGTTCGCGTACGTCTTTATCGGGTACGGGTCGGGCTTGCTGAACTCGTACTCGCAGCCCCACATCTTGTTGGGATGGTGCGAGGGATCGTAGAGGAGGCTGTAGTCCATCGCCTCGACTATCTCGATGTCCGGGTACTGCGAGTAGAATGCCGCCTCGACCGCACGGCGGAAGCCCGCGCGGGTCCAGACGTACCAGTGCACGCGACCGCCGAGCGAGACTATCTCGAGCGAGAACCATGGCCGCACCGCGCCGTTCACGTACTTCTTCCACCAGGTGGACTCTCCCGGCGAGAGGTGCAGGTTCGTGAGCACCGTCTCCATGGCGAGCGGCGACTTGCGCGTGTCGCGCGGCATGCGTATCTCGAGGAGGACATGCTCCTGGCGGCTGATGTACGCCATGCGGTTGGCCTCCACCCAGCGCGCGATCGCGAGCTTCGCGAGCATGATGGACGCCCAGACCGGCATCAGGAAGATGAGGAGCTGGAAGTTATAGAAGGTCTGCTTCGGCGCGATGACCGCGAACGCGATGAGCGCCGCGAGCGCGGTGAAGAAGATCGGCTTGACCTGCAGGTGCACGCCCTGCTTGTCGTGCGCGCCGTGGAGCAGTCCCTCGAGCGCGTCGAAGAGCGGGATGGGGGATGAGGGGCCATGGCCGGACATGCATGCAGTATACCGTCCGCAGAAAGCAGAAAACAGGCGGATGCCTGTTCTTGCTGTGCACTGTTTCCCGTTCGCCGCGTCCTTCGCTTAGACCGAGATGTACTTACCGTCCTTCTGCCGCTTGAAATAGCGCGGGTCGTTCAGGTTCACGAGGATGGTGTTGTCCTTCACGTACCGGACCTTCTTCACCTCGGCGATAACCTCCTCGCGGGTCATCGGGCGCTTCTTGAGCACGTCGCGGATGACATCGCGCACGACGCCCGGGGAGTAGCCCCACTCGGCGAGGGCGTACAGGCCGCGACCGACGAGCACGAAGCGCGAATCCTTGATGAGCTCGTTATGCGTGGTCGCGACGTGCGCCTTCTTCGAGAAGACCTCGACGATGGATTTCGCGACGTCCGAGAAGTGCATCGGCTCGCCTTTCTGCTTGATGACGAGGTAGGCGTAGTCGCGGATGCCCTTGGTGCGGATAGCGGGCGCCTCGGCCTTGCCCCACTCCGCGAGCGGGTTGGAGGAGATGGTCTTCGAGATGGAAAGATAGCGCTTCAGCACCTCCTCGTGCTGGTAGGCGCTGTTCACCCCCTTCAGCTCCTCGAGGAAACGGTTGATGATGTCGCCCTCGGAAAGGACCTCTTCATCATCGAGCGCGGTGTAGAGGCGCGAGAGCGCGGTGTGGACCATGTCGGCGGTGCGGTGGTCGACGTGCCAGCGCGCGTAGAAATCATCGGTCTCGCGCTCGCGGAAGAATTCGCTGCCGACGACGAGCAGGAACCGGAAGCGGTTGCGCGCCTTCTCGTCGCTCGCGAGGCCGGAGAGGAGCGTATCCTCGGGCACGATGGCGCCGAGGCTCTCGACATGCGCGGAAAGCTCGCCGAACGCGGTGGAAGATTCGCGGAACGCCTTGCCGTTGCGTATCGCTTCGATGCCGGAAGCCTCGATCTGACGGACCCGCTCGCGGGTGATGCCCCAGCGCTCGCCGATGGCCTCGAGCGTCTCGCGCTCGCTGCCGCTGCCGAGCCCGAAGCGGTAGATGAGCACCTCGCGCGCGCGCTCCGGCACTTCGGCGAGGAGCTTCTTGACGAGCGTCGCGCTATCGAACGAGAGCTTGGTCACTGCCTTCCGGGAAGCGACCGCCTTCGCCTTCACGGCCTTCTTGGGCGCCGGCTTGGCTGCTTTCGCGGTCTTCTTTGCTGATTTGGCCATAGGTAATGTGTGGTATTCTTATACCAGATACGGATAAAAGCGTCAACTACGGGCCCGTCACCAGGCTCAAGATACGGCCAGGTACGTATATCGCTTTCGCGATAGCGCCTTCATGAAGGTATTTCTCTATTTCCGGCACTTGGCGAGCCGCCGCCAGCGCCTCATCTTCGGTCGCGGTGCGCGGAATCAGCACTTCCCCGCGCTTCTTCCCGTTCACCTGCACTCCGATGGTCGCCGTCTCCTCCTCGATCACGATGGCTTCCGGCCATGCGGCCTGATGGACGCTCCCTTCGCCGCCCACGGCTGCATAGAGATGCTCCGCGAGGTGCGGCGCGTACGGCGCGAGCAGTATGAGGAATGAGCGGTACGCGTCGGCCGGCACGGCCTCGACAGACTCGAATTCCTTGAGGCAGACCATGAGCGCCGATATCGCCGTGTTGAGCTTGAAACGCTCGGTGTCGAGCGCGACCTTCGCCGCGGCTTTCTGGAGCGCGCGCTCGAGCGTCTCGCTCGTGGGCGCTTCAGCGATCCGCTCCCTGAGCGCGTAGATGCGATCGAGGAACCGGCGCATCGCCTCCACGCCGTCGAGATTCCACGGGTAGTGGCCCGGTTCGTTGTACGGCCCGATGAAGGCGAGGTACATGCGCACGGCATCCGCGCCGTATTTCTTCACGAACTCATCCGGGTTCACGACATTCCCCTTCGATTTCGACATCTTGGCCCCGTCGGGGCCCATGATGAGCCCGCG
This sequence comes from Minisyncoccota bacterium, assembly GCA_036261925.1. GTDB lineage: Bacteria > Patescibacteriota > Minisyncoccia > Phycocordibacterales > Phycocordibacteraceae > C7867-001. The sequence continues at coordinate 27,870 of DATAJW010000008.1, forward strand.
ATTGAAGCGCTCGTTGAACGGCTCGGGCGTCGGCACGAGCGCGAGGTCGTAGAGCGCCTTATGGAAGAAGCGCGCATACAGGAGATGCATCGTCGTGTGCTCGCTGCCGCCGGAGTATCGGTCGACCGGCAGCCACTTCTTCAGGAGCGCCTGGTCCGAGAAATCATGGTCATCCTTCGGATCCACATAGCGGAGGTAGTACCACGATGAGTCGACGAACGTGTCGAGGGTATCGTACTCGGGTGTCCAGCCCTCGCCGAAGATGCGCGTCACGCGCTCCTTGAGCTCGTTGGAGGTCGCGAGCGGCGAGACGCCGCCGCCCGGCAGGAAGTTCACGTCTTCCGGCAGGAGCCACGGCAAATGCTCCTGCGGTATCGCGCGCGGCATGCCTTCTGGGTCATAGACGATCGGTATCGGGCAGCCCCAGTAACGCTGGCGCGAGACGAGCCAATCGCGGAGGCGATAGTTCGTGACCTTTTCCGCGCCGATGGCGGCGATGATATCGTCCATCGCTTCGCGATTCGGTCTGGCGGTGAATGGGCCCGAGTTGCAGAGAAGGCCGTCGCCGGTATATGCGCGTGGCGCGGTGAACCGCGCAAGCGCGTATGCATGCAGCGGGTCCTGTATCTCGCTCGCCGCTTCGGCTACCGGCAGCCATTCGACCTCGAACTTACCTTTCTCGTCTTCCTCGAGCGCCGGTTCAGCGCGTACCTCGCTCTTCAGGCGGAAATGGAGGAGCGTCGTGTGCGCGATGAAGGCTTTCCCCTTCGAGTGCGCGAAGTATTCGTGATGCACCTGCTCGCTCGCGCGTTCGACGAGCTCGAGGTCGGTGTAGCCGGTCTCTTCGGTGATCTCACGCATCGCGGTCGTCGCGGGGTCCTCGCCCTCCTCCGCGGTGCCGCCGACAGTGAGGCGGCCGCCAAGCTCAGGCTTCCACTTGATGGTAAGGACCTTTCCCTCATGCTCGACGATGGCGACTATTTTCTGCTTGTCGGCCGGGCTTTCCTGCGGAGTGCCCGTCACCGGGTCTATCACGCGCGCTATCGGGAGACCGAACTTCTGCGCGAACTCGAAGTCGCGCTCGTCGTGCGCCGGGACGGCCATGACCGCGCCCGTGCCGTAGCTCGCGAGTACGTAGTCGGCGATAAAGACCGGAATCTCCTCGCCCGTCGCCGGGTTGAGGGCGACCACGCCCTCGATACGCACGCCGGTCTTCTCCTTGTTCTCCTGGCGCTCGCGCTCGGTCTTCTTGCTCGCCGCATCCACGTACGCGGCTATCTCGCTCTTGTTGCCCGCCGCGTTATCGTGAGGCGTATCCCAGATGGCGCGCACCCAGGGGTGCTCGGGCGCGAGCACGAGGTACGTCGCGCCATAGATGGTATCGGGACGCGTCGTGAAGACAGGGATGTGCGCCGGCTTCCCGTCCGCATCGCGCCATTCATTGTGCTCGGGATACTGCTTGAAAACGAGATTGAAATCGATGCGCGCGCCCTCCGACTGCCCTATCCATGCGCGCTGCGCATCCTTGATATCCTCGCGCCAGGGAAGGCCGTCGAGGTCCTTGAGGAGCCGGTCCGCGTACTTCGTTATGGAAAGGAACCACTGCGTAAGGCTCTTCTCCTCGACTTCCGAGCCGCAGCGCTCGCATTTCCCGTCGTTCACCTGCTCGTTCGCGAGCACGGTCTGGTCCTTCGGGCACCATTTCACCGCGGCGAGCCTGCGCTCGGCAAGTCCCTGCTCGAAGAACTTCGCGAAAAGCCACTGCGTCCACTGGTAGTACTCGGGCGAGCAGGTCACGACTTCCTTCGACCAGTCGACCGAGGTGCCCATGCTCTTCAGTTGGGCGCGCATCGTCTCCATGTTCGCGTACGTCCATTCCTTCGGGCTCTTGCCGTACTTGATGGCCGCATTCTCCGCCGGGAGGCCGAACGCATCGAAGCCTATCGGGAACAGTACGTTCTTGCCCGACATGCGCAGATACCGGGCATAGATATCGGTGAGCGCGAACGCGTACCAATGGCCGATATGCAGGTCACCCGAAGGATACGGGAACTCGAAGAGCAGGTAGTACTTCTCCTTCTCCTCATCGGTGAGGTCGGTCGTGTAGAGGTCGAGCTCGGTCCAGAGCGCCTGGGCCTTCTGCTCTATCGCCGTATGGTCGTATCGCTCCCTCATGAGTTCTATATATCAAGGACGGACCTTGATGAACTAGCGCAACGGTTTCTCGAAAGGAGGGTAGCGGTCGGGATCGATGGTGCGCTCGAAGCAGGTCTCGCTTGCGCCGTGCTGCCAGTTCTCGTCGATTCCCGCGCCGCCCGGATACGAGACGGCGATATCGCGCGCCGGGTAGGAACCCTGGCCCTTCGTGTCCGGGGTCGGCTGATTGAATTTTGCGCAGAGCGTGAAGGACGTTGCGCCGGTCTTCTCGTACGAATAGCCGCTACCGGTCTCCGGGTCGAGCGGCATGGACCAGCCAGAAAGCGGGTCGACCAGCTCATCAAGCGTCTCCGGGAGCTCCTGCTTCTGCTGCCAGTAGCTCACGAGCTGCCACTGCACGTTCTGGAGGTCGCTCACGCGTTCCGCATCATAGCGCAGCTCGCGCACGGTTCCGGGCGTGCCGATGATGAAGAAGCCGGAGATGATGGCAACGAGCGCAAGGATAGCTACGCCGATGCCGACGCTATTGGCCTTCCCCGCGTTCCCTATCCAGTAGCCCTTGATATCGGCGAGGAAATGCAGGAAGACGCCGACCGCGACGAGAAGCACGACAGCGACCTTCAGGATGAAACGTTCCGATATCTCGCCACCGAGGAACGTATTGATGAGCGTGATGAGGTCGATGAGCACCGTGATGACCGCGATGAATATCGTGAGCACGAGCGCCCAACGGCGCACCCAGATGTTCGCCTTGCCCTCATCCTTCTGGATGGTGCCGCGAATGATGCGCAAGAGGACGATAGTCGTCGGCACGAGTACGATAAGTGCTGCCATGGAGAAACGCGTTGCGCCCGAGTACGGGTCGCCATAGTACGCGAGCGGGTCAGGGAACGCCGCATTGATGTATTCGAACAGGAGCGCGATGAAGGAGGTGATGCTGCCATAGAGAGCGATGAGCGCGCCGGCCCAGAGGAAGAAGTCTTTCGGCGTAGTCTTTGACGAAACGGTGGCGGGTGCGGTGGTTTCCATATGCGCGGATTATACCACACCTTCCTCTCGCACCGCGGCACTGCCGTAGCGCATGATTGACGTCCGAATGCGTATATTGCATGTTAATTTCGGCACAGGAGGTCTTTATGAGCCGCATGATCTACTTCACGCGACACGGATATCAGGATGAGGATCGCGTAACCGAAAGAGGATTGGCGCAGCTTGCGCTGATTCAGGAACGCCTCGTTGGCTACGGCTTCCAACCCGTACTCGGTGTCAGCTCTCCCGCTCGGCGCTGTATCGAGACGGCGCGGTTCTTCACTGGCGGGCAGGAACCTACCATTCTGGGGACGCTCCATGCCTTCGGGAATATCAAGCACTATAGTGTTTCCAACGGCCTCAACAAGCCGCCGCGCACCATGAGCGCACGGGAGTTTGCGCAAGAAGCGCTTTCGGAAGTGCTATCTGTCGCGCCGGCGAGCAGCTCGCTCGTTGTTGTCGGGCACGATTCGACGGCAGACCTGCTCGCTTGGGAGTATCTTGAACGTTCAGGAAGGTCTATGGATTGGAGGATGGAGCGGCGGTATCCGAATCAAGGCGAGGGCGTGCTCGTCACCGGCACGACGTATGAACTATTCAGCCACGCAACCTGAATGAC
>DATAJW010000009.1:0-17953 GCA_036261925.1 Minisyncoccota bacterium
GCAGCGGAGAAGACCGTCGCGGCAGCCCACGGAAGCGCGTTCCCGGGCTCGCTCTCGGTGCAGTCGCTTGCCGTCGGGAAAGCCATCGCCGAGAAGGCGAAGGCGCTCGGCATCGATGCGGTCGTATTCGACCGCGGCGGCTACGCGTACGCTGGGCAGATCAAGGCGCTCGCCGATAGCGCGCGCGCGAGCGGACTCACTTTCTAAATATCTATGACCGATACCCAGACCCCCGCTACGAATACCGCCCCGACCGCTCCTGCGACGCAGGCGACCGCGCCGGCTTCCGATGCGCGCAGCCCCTTCCGCGGCCGTCGCGGCCCGGGCGGGAACGACCGCCGGGGCCCCGGCGGCGATCGCGGGCGCGCTCGGACCCGCGAGCCGCGCGAGCGCAGCGAGTTCGAGCAGGCCACCATCGAGGTGCGTCGCGTCGCCCGCGTCATGGCCGGCGGCCGCCGCTTCTCGTTCAGCGTGACTGTCGTCATCGGCGACAAGAAGGGTCGCGTCGGCGTCGGCATCGGCAAGGCTGCCGACACGGCGCTCGCCATCGATAAGGCGGTCCGCGACGCGAAGAAGCACCTCGTTACCGTCCCGCTCACCGCGGACAACTCCATCGCGCACGACGTCTCCGTGAAGTACGCGTCGTCTATCGTTTCCATCATCCCGTCCCCGGGCCGCGGCATCGTCGCCGGCTCCGCGATGCGCACCGTCCTCGAGTACGCCGGTGTCACGAACGTCGTCGCGAAGATACTCACCCGCACCAAGAACAAGCTCACCATCGCTCGCGCGACCGTCGCTGCCCTCAAGCAGGTGCCCGCTCCCGCAGCGCGTGTGAAGGTAGCCAAGCTCGAGGCCGAGGAGGCCGTAGCCGCATAACCCAGTTACCATGCAGTCCAACACTCTCGCTCCGAAGACCCCCCGCATCGCCTCGACGCGCATCGGCCGTGGCGGCAAGCGCGGCAAGACCTCCGGCCGCGGCACCAAGGGCCAGAACGCCCGTGCCGGCCACCGCAAGCGCCCGGAGATGCGCGACCTCATCAAGAAGCTCCCGAAGCTCCGCGGCCACGGCAAGAACCGCAGCCGGACCGTCCGCGTGCGCGTCCCGTACGCGCCGATAAACCTCGCGGTCCTCGAGGCGACCTTCGCTGCCGGCGATGCGGTCACTCCGGAGATCCTCTACAAGAAGGGCCTCATCCGCGCCCGCGGCGGCAAGCTTTCCTACGTGAAGATCCTCGGCACCGGTTCCCTCACCAAGGCGCTCACGATAAGCGACTGCGCCTACTCTGCGGCCGCTAAGGAAGCGGTCGAGAACGCGGGCGGTTCGCTCGTCTCCTAATCATGCTTTCCGCTGCGGTCCGAAAGCTCTCGCTCATCTTCGGGGACCGGGTCATCAGGAACCGGCTCCTTTTCATCGTCGCCGCGTTCGCGGTGTTCCGCCTGCTCGCCGCCGTGCCGATTCCGGGCGTCGACCGCATCGCGCTCGCGCAGCTGTTCTCGAATAACCAGTTCCTCGGCCTCCTCAACATATTCTCGGGAGGCGGGTTCTCGAACCTGTCCATCGTGATGCTCGGCGTCGGCCCGTACATCACCGCGTCCATCGTGATGCAGCTGGGCACTGTCATCTTCCCGAAGGTGAAGGCCATGTACAGCGAGGAGGGCGAGGCCGGCCGCACGCGCTTCACCTCCATCTCCCGCATGATCACCGTGCCGTTCGCGGTGCTCCAGGGCGTCGCGTTCCTGACCTTGCTCCAGAGCCAGGGCATACTCGAGGCGCTCCCGCCGTTCCTCTTCATGGTGAACGTGCTCCTCATCACCGCCGGTTCGCTCCTCCTCATGTGGATCGGCGAGCTCATCACCGAGTTCGGCATCGGCAACGGCGTCTCGCTCATCATCTTCGCCGGCATCGTCGCGTCGGTCCCCGGCGCTATTTCCCAGGCCCTCTTCACGGCGACCGTGGCGAGCATCCCGGCCTACGTCGGCTTCGTCCTCATCGCGCTCCTCGTGATATTCGCGGTAGTGCTCGTATCGGAGGCGGAGCGTTCCATCCCTATCCACTACGCGCGCCAGGTGCGCAGCGCAGCGGGCGGCGCGCCGACCTACCTCCCGATACGTCTCCTCCAGGCAGGCGTTATCCCGATCATCTTCGGTCTCTCGCTCCTGCTTCTCCCGCAGATGCTGCTCACCGTGCTCGGTACGCTCGGCATCCAGGGACTCGACGCGGTGAACGGGGCGTACATCGCCTTCACCAACAATCCGTATGCCTACAGCACCGTCTACTTCGCGCTCGTGGTCATGTTCACGTACTTCTACACCTCGATCACCTTCGAGCCGAAGCGCGTATCCGACAACCTCCAGAAGTCGGGCGCGTTCGTGCCGGGCGTCCGTCCGGGCAAGGAGACCGAGCGTTACATCGGCAGCGTCGTGAACCGCATCACGCTCCCGGGCGCGTTCTTCCTCGGCCTCATGGCGGTCATCCCGTTCATCATCGAGGGCATCACGGGCATCACCGCCATCCTCGTCGGCGGTACGGCGCTCCTCATCGCGGTGAATGTGGTTCTCGACCTTATCCGCAAGATCGACGCTCAAACTTCATTGCGTGAATATTAGAGAGGTAGCGACGATACTCATCCATCTACGTCGTTGCGGGTCCCGGTTCGTCGCTTCACCGTACTCAAAGTACGCCTCCGCTCCTCACTTTCCCGCGTCTCGTCCTCCCTCGCACCATCAGGACCGCACATGACTGCGTGATACAGTAATCGAAATTCAATGAACCCAGGGAAATTCATCCTCGTCATCGGTCCTACGGGAAGCGGCAAGAGTATGCTCATGAAGCATGCGATGGCGCTCTATCCCGAGCTCTGCACGCCGTTCTCCTATACCACGCGCGCGCGGCGCAGCGACGCCATCGAGAACGGCCACTACCGTTTCCTGGCCCGCGAGGAGTTCGAGGACCGTATCGCTGCGGGGGAGTTCATAGAGTACGCGGAGTACGGCGGCAATTACTACGGCACCATGAAGGCGGAGGTCGAGGCCGCGCTCGCGGAAGGTAAGGTGCTCCTCAAGGAGATGGAAGTGCAGGGCGCGCGGCAGGTGCGCGGCCTCCTGCCGCCCGAGCAGCTCCGTACGGTCTATATCGATGCCGGTTCCTGGGAAGAGCTCGTCGCCCGCGTGACGGCGCGCGAGCCGATGGACGATGCGCAGCTCGCGCTGCGCCATCAGCGGTACCTCGACGAGGCGACCTTCAAGGACGAGGCGGATGCCGTCATCGCCAACCCGCGCGGCGACGGCGAGGCGGCGAAGGCAGCGTTCGCGGAGCTCGTCGGCAGGGCGATCGCGGCATAGTCCGCGGACATTTGGTACACTTGCTATCTCACCATGCCAACGCTCCCTATGGATACCGTGCTCATCATCGGCCGCCCCGGTTCGGGGAAGGGCACCCAGGCGAAGCTCCTCGCGGAGCGGCTCGGCTGGATGCGCCTCTCCTCCGGCGATCGCATCAAGGCCATACGCGATGGCAATGAGCCGTTCTCCGCGCGCGTGCGCGAGATGTACGACAAGGGCACGTTCCTTCCCGACTGGTTCGCAGACTACCTCCTCGAGAGCGCGCTTCTCGACCTCGATGCGCGCGTCGGCGTGGTCTGCGAGGGTTTCGGCCGGACGCAGAGCCAGGCGGCGCACCTCTGCGAGATAGTCGCCTGGCTCGGCCGCCGGCTGGTCGTGCTCAACCTGGAGGTGTCGGAGGACGAGGCGCTCGCGCGCATGCTCGCGCGCGCGACGACGGAGGACCGCCCGGACAGCGATGGCGAAGCCAAGGTGCGCCACCGCTTCATGACCTACGATGCGGAGACCGCACCGGCGCTCTCCTATTTCCGCGAGCACGGCACCGTCATCGACATCGACGGGGAACGCACGCCGGAGGAGATAGCTGCAGCTATCTCCGACGCGCTCATACGCGCATGATCGTCCGCACCCCGGAAGAGCGTGCGGGCATCCGGGAATCCGGCCGCCGGCTCGGGCAGGTCCTCGAGACCCTCGCTGCGATCGTTGCCCCGGGCGTCGCGACCTGGGAGCTCGATACGCGTGCGGCGGAGCTCATCCGCGCCGGCGGCGATGAACCGTCCTTCCTCGGTTACACGCCCGAGGGCGCACGCATGCCGTACCCCGGCTCGCTCTGCATATCGGTGAACGACGAGGTGGTGCACGGTATCGGGGTAGCGGGCATGCCGGAACGGAAGCTCAAGGAAGGCGACATCGTCACGCTCGACCTCGGCGTCACGCATCAGGGCTTCGTGACCGATTCGGCGCTCACCGTGCCGGTCGGGAAAGTCTCGAAGGAGGCACGCGACCTCATGGCGGCGACACGGGAGGCCCTGGAGCGTGCCATAGCTGCCGCGCGTCCCGGCAATCGCGTCGGCGATATCTCGTTCGCGACCGCCGAAGCATTCAAGGGGACGGGCTTCTCGGTCGTGAAGATGCTCGGCGGCCACGGCGTCGGCCGGAGCGTCCATGAGGAGCCGTTCATCGCGAACGCCGGGTATCCGGGCACGGGCCCCGAGCTCGTGGCCGGCATGGTGCTTGCGCTCGAGCCCATCGCGAACGCGGGCAAGGCCGCCGTCGCGCTCGCGAACGACGGCTACACCTACCGCACGAAGGACGGCACCTATTCCGCGCATTTCGAGCACACCATCCTCATAGAGGAAGCGGAGACCCTCGTGCTCACGCGCCGCCCGAGCGAGCTGGCGTAGGGGCCCTCTCTCGCGTATAGTAGGGGCATATAAGCGCCTTCGGGCGATTTTTAGTATCGAATACATGCCCATCCCGCACCCAAAGCTCGAGCGCACGTTCGTCATCGTGAAGCCTGACGGCGTGCAGCGCTCCCTTATCGGTGAAGTCATCAGGCGCTTCGAGCGCACCGGCCTCAAGCTTATCGGCCTCAAGCTGACCGTCCTCGATGCCGACCGCATCTGGAAGCACTACAACAAGGACGATGCCTGGTTCATCAAGAAGGGTACGAAGATCGCGGAGGACCGCGCCGCAGCCGGCCTCTCGGCCGAGAAGGAGCCTATCGAGTACGGCAAGGACATCATCCGCGCCCTCGAGAAGTTCATGACCTCTGGACCGGTCGTCATGATGGCGTGGGAGGGCAACTCCGCGGTCAGCGTCGTCACGAAGCTCGTGGGCGGCACCGAGCCGTCGACGTCCGACGTCGGCACCATCCGCGGCGACTTCACCATCGACTCCTACAACATAGCGGCGATCGATGACCGCGCCGTGCGCAATCTCATCCACTGCTCCGATACCCCGGAGAACGCAGAGACGGAGATCGCGCTCTGGTTCACGGAGGAGGACCTCATCACCTACCGTTTGCTAGGGGATGAAATCCTTTACGACGTGAACCTCGACGGGATTCTTGAATAGCTCTTAAGCTGCAAGCTTACGCAAAACCGGCCTCTGGCCGGTTTTGCTATACTGTCCCCGGAGCTGCTCCTAAAAATGCAACTTGCTTCAATCTCGGGAGCCTTATATTCACGCGCCATGATGGGCATCCCTGTCCAGAGCGGCGCGATGCGGGCACCCACGTGGCATCCAAGAGTTGCCACCGGGAGCGGTTCCGCAGAACGCCCAGGCCAACGGCCTGGGCGTTCTGCGTGCTAGAGTATGCGTACCATGCGGCTCCGATTGCTCTTCATCGCGCTCGTGCTGGCTACGGCGCTCGCCTATGCGCAGCATGTCGCGCTCGAGCATTTCCTGTACTGGCGCTATCCGTGGTTCGATACCTTCATGCATTTTCTCGGCGGCCTTACGCTTGCCGTATTCCTCATCGCGGTCTTCAGGCGCGCGCGTCCGCGCCTGTTCCTGCTCGGCATGATCGGCGTCGCGGTCGGTTGGGAGGCCTTCGAGCTGCTCATCGGCACCGAACGCGAGGCGAACTTCGTTCTCGATACCTCGCTCGACCTCCTCATGGACACCCTGGGGGCGGTAGCGGCATACGCGCTCGCGCGCTTCACTGTATGGCGCTCCGCCTGACCTTCCATGGCGGCGCGGGGACCGTGACCGGCTCCAACTTCCTCGTCGAGGGAGCGAAGGGGAAGATCCTCATCGACTGCGGGCTCGAGCAAGGCAGGGATTTCTGCCAAGAGTGCATGTACGCGCCCTTCCCGTACGACGTCCCGAGCCTCGACGCGCTCGTCATCACGCATGCGCACCTCGACCATATCGGCCGCGCGCCGAAGCTCATGCGGGAGGGCTTCCGCGGGACGGCCTACATGACCGCCGCGACCCGCGACCTCATGGAGGTCATGCTGCGCGACAGCGTGGGCATCCTGACGATGGAAGCGAAGAAGCGCGGACTGGTCCCGCTCTATGAGGATGCGGACGTCACCGCGCTCCTTTCGCGCGTGGAGGTAGTCCCCTACCACGAGGAGGTCGCCGTCGCACCCGGGCTCTCCATCTATCTGCGGCATACGGGCCATATACTCGGTTCCGCGAGCGTGCGCGTGAGGGACGAGGCGGGCGTCACCCTCGCCGTCACCGGCGACATCGGGAACGCGCCGTCGCCGTATCTTCCCGACTGGGAACCGGTCCCGGACGCCGACGCGCTCGTGATGGAGAGTGTCTACGGCGACCGGCTGCATCCGCACCGGGATACGCGCGTACAGACGCTCCGGGATACGATGAAGCGCGCGCTGGCGCGCCGCGGGGCCATCCTGATGCCTGCATTCTCCCTGGAGCGTACGCAGCTCATGCTGTACGAGCTCTCGAATCTCATGGAGGCCGGCGAATTGCCGGAGTTCCCGGTCTTCCTCGATTCGCCGCTCGCCATCTCCGCGACCGAGATATACGAGCGGCACAGCAAGGATTTCAATGCTGCGGCGCAGGCGGAGACGAAGCGGGAACGGAGCATATTCCGGTTCCCGTTCCTCACCATGACGCGCGGGAGGCAGGAGTCGCGCGCCATCGAGGAGGTGCAGGGGGCCAAGCTCATCATCGCCGGCGCGGGCATGTCTCACGGCGGCCGCATCGGCCGCTGGGAGCAGAAGTACCTGCCGGACCCGTCGACGACCCTCCTTATCGTTGGGTACCAGGCGCCGGGAAGCCCGGGACGCATGTTGCAGGACGGCGCAAAGAGCGTGAAGCTCGACGGCAAGCCGGTGAAGGTGCGCGCGACGGTCGAGACGCTCTCCTCGTGGTCCGCGCATGCCGACCGCGATGGGCTCGTCGCATTCGCGCAGGGCGCGCTCCCGGGCGCGAGGACCGTCTTCGTCGCTCTCGGCGAGCCATCCTCGCAGCGATTCCTCGCGCAGCGTCTGCACGAGTTCCTGGGGGCGAACGCGGTCGTGCCGAAGGCCGGGGAATCGTGGGTCGTCACGAAGGACGGCGCGCGGAAGGAGTCCTGATATACTCGGGGATATGGATACGACCATCAGCCAGGAGAAAGTGAGCACGACGTTCGAGCTTCCCGGGTTCCGCATAACCAAGAATCTCGGGATGGCGCGCGGCATCGTCGTGCGCTCGCGCTCCATCGTGGGCGCGTTCGGCGCCGGCATACAGACGCTGTTCGGCGGGAATATCACCCTGTACGAGACGCTCTGCGAGAAGGCGCGCGAGCAGGCGTTCGAACGGCTCCTCGCGCACGCCGCGGAGCGGGGCGCGAACGCGGTCATCGGCATGCGCTACGACGCGACGGAGATAGGGGACGGGGTCACGGAAGTGCTCGCATACGGCACCGCGGTCGTCGTCGAGCGAGCGTAAGCCGCTTTCAGTATTGAACGAAGTACGGCCCGCTTACGCGGGCCGTACTTAATTTGTGGCGTTGGAGAGGGTTTGAAAAACGTTCGATGCGAGGCGCCGAGAAGTGAGAACCCGAGGCGTACGAGGGAGTACGGTGAGCGGTTCGAGCGTCGATGGCAACAAAGCAGCGAGCGGAATTTCAAGCCCTATCCCTGAACCTGCTTGACGATGCGGCTGAAAGCCTCGGGCTCGTTGGCTGCGATGGTCGCGAGCGCCTTGCGGTCGAGGCCTATTTCCTTCACGCGCAGCGCGCTGATGAAGGTGCTGTAGGACTTGAAGCCGTTCTCGCGGATAGCAGCATTGAGGCGCACGATCCAGAGCTGGCGGAAGTCGGTCTTCTTGTCGCGGCGATGGTTGAAGGCGTTCTTGCCGGCATGCACGAGCGACTCCTTCGCGAGACGTTCCTTGGTCGAGCGCCCATGGCGGAAGCCCTTGGCGCGCTTGAGCACGTTGCGCCTGCGCTTGGCTGAAATGATGCCTCCTTTTACTCGTGCCATACCGTACGTGGTTACTGATTGTATCTAAATTACGCGCCCGTTTCCTCGGTCGCCTGCTGCGGGCGGCGCGCTCCCGGGAGGAAGCGGCGGCGCACGTCATTGGTTACGGTCAGGCTCTGCGCGCGGCCCTTCGGGCCCTTGGTGCGACTGCGTTCCTTCGCATTGAAATGGTCCTGGCCCGCCTTGCGGACGACCAGCTTCCCGTTACGGGTTACCTTGATGCGCTTGCTGTATGACTTATTGGTTTTCATCGGGATTGGTGGTGGTCGGTGGCTTCTTCGCTGCGTCCGCAATAGCCTTCATATCGCGCTCGAGGATACCGGCGAACCCCTTCGGGGCGCGTGCGATGGGCTCGGCGAGCTTGTACGGGTACGGGATGAGCATAACGAACTTCTCGAGGCGGGTCTTGAGGAACGCTTCCTCCATGCCCTTGTATCGGCCCTTGAGGAACAGCTCGACGCGCACCCGATGGCCTTCGGCGAGCCATTCGGCTGCCTTCTTGGCCTTCAGGCGCATGTCGTTCTCCCCGGTACCGACCTTTATCTGCACTTCCTTGGTCTCGGAGACCTTGGCTTTGCTACGTGCAGCGCTCTCTCGCTTCTTCTGCTCGTACTGAAACTTACCATAATCCATGACTTTCGCAACCGGCGGGACGGCATTCGGCGATATCTCGATAAGGTCCAAACCGGCCGTTTCAGCGGCTTTCAGGGCTTCTTCAAGCGTAATGACGCCGAGGTTCTCACCCTCGGCCCCTATGACCCGGAGCTTCGCGGAGCGGATCTCCCGGTTGATGCGTGTGCGTTCGGTACTCAAAGCGGTTAGTGGGGCTACGATACCACGAAAAACGGCCAAAAACAACCGCTTTGCGCGAAAGCGCCTTCCGCCGGAGGCGGAAGGCGCTTCGAGCCCGGTCGCGGGGGCGCTACTCTGCAGCCGGTACGGCCGGAGCGCTCGAGGTCGCGTCCTCGAGATTCTGGCTGAAGTCGCGGAGGACGTCGGCGAGGTCGTCGAGCGCCTCGCGGCACTCGGCGTTGCTCGACGCGTCGGGGCCTTCGCAGGCCGCGTCGATGCGGTCCCGCGCCGCCTCGATATCCTCGCGGCCGTTATCGAGCACGCGGTCGAGGTCGTTCTGGGCGCGAATCCAGAGGAAGGTGACGACGATGAGGAGCACGGCGAGGACGCCGGCAGCTGCCCACGCCATCTTCATTTTCTTGTTGGTATCCATGAATAGGGTTTACGGGATAAGGGAACGCACTGTCTGGAGTATACGACGTCCGCGGACGCTATCCATGACCCAGTATGTGTACCAGAAACAAGGGTTAAGGATTCATGAAGAGCGCTTCATACTCCGTTAACGGGACATTCACGGTCCGTTGCGTACCGTTGCAAGGGTAGCAGCTAACCACCTCGAGTCATGGCAACCATTGTAAACAGCCCGGGCGATAGCGGCGCCGGCGTCGGCGGATGGATCATCGCCGGGGTCCTCATCATCGCGCTGGTGCTCATCGCGCTCTTCGTCTGGCCCGGCTTCGGCAGGGGAACGGGAGGCGGCGAAGGCGATACGAACATACGGGTCGAAGTGCCCGCGCTCGAGAGCGGGACGGGAGCGGCGGATGCCGGAGGCGGCGAAGGCTCCCAATAACGCAGCGAGGAAGAATCGGCAGGGTAATCATACAAATCTAACTCCTATCACTCTATGGAATTCATCATCTGGATAGTATTCGGCGCGCTCGCCGGCTGGATCGCCTCGATGCTCATGAAGACGAACGGCCAGCAGGGCCTCCTTCTCGACATCATCGTCGGCATCGTCGGCGCAATGCTCGGCGGCTGGATCATGAGCATGCTCGGGCAGGAAGGCGTAGACGGATTCAACCTCTACAGCTTCCTCGTGGCCGTGCTCGGCGCCGTCGTGCTCCTCTTCATCGTGAAACTGGTGCGCCGCGCGTAGCCGGCGCATAGAACGCGAACAGGGCCGCCTCGGAGCGGCCCTGTTCGCGTCCGTTCAGGGCTTGCCCTGCTCGCCCTTGTTCATGCCTTCGCCGATGATGCCGAACATGAGGCCGAGCGCGATGAAGCTCGCTACGTTATCCATGAGCACGCCGATGACCGTGCCGACGATGATGCCGAGCGCGATGCTCGATCCGCGGGGATACTTCATGCGCGGCAGTATACCCCGATGCCGCCTGAATTACCGATGAGGCTCCTCGGCACGCCCGGCCCCTGGCGCGGCGTATACTGGCTGCATGCATATACGCGTGAAAAGGGTATACGAACGGCCGGCGAAAGCGGACGGGGTCCGTATCCTGGCGGATCGCCTGTGGCCGCGCGGCGTCACGAAAGAGAAGGCGGCCATAAAGGACTGGGCGAAGGAGCTCTCGCCCTCGGACGGATTGCGTCGTTGGTTCCATGAGAGCCCGGAGACCCGCTTCGCGGGCTTCGAGCGGAAATACGCCAGCGAGCTGAAGAAGAACCGGGAAGCGATACGCGAGCGCATGAGCGCCTATACGGGCACGGTGACCCTCGTGACCTCGGTGAAGGATATCGAGCGCTCCCATATCCCGACCCTCGTCGCGTTCCTGGCGTCCCGTTCCCGTTGAGCGGTTTCCCGCGCGGGGAAGCGGTTGCTATCATGCAGGGCAATGCGCACGCGCCTCGTTCCGGCACTCCTGCTCGCCCTGTACGGCGCGCTCCTGGCCAAGGTGATGGTCTTCAAGGACGTGCCCCTCATCAGGATCGGCCGCGTGATGGTGAATTTCGGCGGGACGGACGCGAGCGGCAGCGCGAACCTCGTGCCGTTCTCGACCATCCTGCCATACCTGCTCGGGTACAAAGGGCTCATGATCGCGGGTATCAATCTGGCCGGCAACGTCGCCCTGCTCGTGCCGATAGGATTCCTCGCCCCGTTCATCCATCGGGCCATGACCTGGAGGCAGTCGCTCACGCTCGGGGCGTTCGCCGGCCTCGCCATCGAGATACCGCAATCGCTGCTGCGGGTGGGCGTATTCGATATCGACGACGTGATACTGAACGCATTCGGCGTCCTGGTCGGGTACTGGGTGCATGCAGCGTATGCGAAATGGATACGGCCGCGCGTCCTATCCTCAAGAGCCGTTAGGATCGATTAGGCAATGAGGATACGCGTCAAGGCAAAGCCGCGTTCGCGGAGCGAAGGGGTCGAGCAGCTCACGCAGCCGACGCTCGGGCTGGATACGCTGCCCCAGCTCCTCGTCTACAAGGTATCCGTGAAGGAATCTCCCGTAGACGGAAGGGCGAATGAAGCCATCGTGCGTCTCCTTGCGAAGCATTTCCGTATCCCGACCCGCGCCGTCCGCATCATCTCCGGCCACGCCTCCACGCAGAAGGTCGTCGAGGTCGCCCTGCCGGATTGAGTCAATATTAGAACCGCCAGTCCGCTAAGCCGCGTCAACACAAAAGGCCCCTTGCGAGGCCTTTTGTGAAATGAGGTGGAGGTGGGGAGAGTTGAACTCCCGTCCGAATCCGACCGTGAGAGCGAGTCTACGACGCATAGCTTACGTTGAAGCTTCAGCAGGGGAATAGGAACGCAAGCGAAAACGCCCCTGCCTGATCCCGTCTTTTAAGCCTGGGCCTGGGAAAGCCTAGATACCGATCCTTCAGAAGATTCCGCCCCTACCGACCCCTGAAGGAACGGGTCGATAGAGACGTCGCGGAGGCGAAAGCGCGAAGCTTTTACGCGTACGCGAACGCGAAATCGGACTTACCGAAGTAAGGAGACTTCACGCTTGCAAGAGTGTTCTTGGCAAGTTTGGGTATGTACGTTTTTAGGTGGTCAGCACACTTCCACCGCGTCGCACGTCTCTCAAGGTACGAACCGTCAAAGCCGGTCACCCCCGAGCCCGATTCCATTCAGGAGAGTGGAATCGGGCTCGCGAATGGCCCGCTATCTCGCACGCTTCAGCACGCGATCGGCCTCTCTCTTAGCTTCCAGACGTTTGAGGTCCTCCCGTCTGTCGGCCTTGTTCTTGCCCTCGACTATCGCGATGCGCGCTTTGAGGTATCTCCCAGTATTATACACCTCTAAAGGCACTACTGTCAAGCCTTTCTTCGCTTCCGCTTCGAGCAATTCGCCGATTTCCTTCTTCGAGAGGAGCAGCTTGCGGTTGCGCTCGGGGTCGTAGCCCGACGGCGTGTTCGCGGACTGGTACGGCGGGATGGTCATGCCGATGATATACGCCTCTCCCCCGCGCACGATGACGCGCGAGCCGATGAGGCTGCCCAGCTTCGCGCGCAGCGCCTTCACTTCGGCACCCGACAGTTCCATGCCGGCGACATAGGTCTCCTTTACGGCGAAGGCGAGCTTGGCTTTCTTGTTCTCGATGAGGCTCATGATGGCTTGGAGGGGAGCGGGTCGGTCGCGTCCGTGATGCCGAAGAAGCTCTCGACTTCCGCCCGGCGCGCCAGGAGGTCATCGTACCCCATATTGAAGGTCTCGATAACGCGGCGGCGGTTCTTGGTGAACAGGCTTGCCGGCAGCGGGTAGGACGGCGAGAGCGCGAGGAGCTTCACGCCCTCGGGAAGCGTATACTCGCGCTCGGGCACGAGGACCTTCAGGAGCGTCTTGCGGAGCGCCGGCCCATGCTGGTACGCGTTCAGCATGATGATGAACCGTTCGAGATTGGTACGCGGCTTCGGGTTCGTGATGCAGAGGATACGCTTCGCCCCCTGCGCGATGGCTTCGTTCATGAGATCGACGATGTCGGACGATATGTCGCCGTCCATGAACTCCTTGCCGCCGAGCCGGGCGTGGCCGTTGTAGAGGAGCGGGAGCGCTTTCGCTGCGCGCATGATGGCGTACGGGTCGAACCAGGTGTCATTGCGGATGAACGTCGTCTCGCCGGTGTCGGCATCCATGACCGGCACCGACCAGCGCGTGGGCGACTGTCCGATCGCCCGTTCGTCGAGCGGCACGTTCACGCGGAAGAGCGTGTCGATGATGTAGTCGAGGTTGATGGCCGGGAAGGGGAAGTAGCGGACGACCGCGGAGGAAGGAAGGTAGCGCGTCCAGGCGCGCTTCACGTCCTCGTACTGGCCAGCGAGGTAATAGAACATGCTCGCGACCGAGCCCGATGCCGCGACGAAGATATCGGGCCGGGTCACCTTGAGCTCGGTCGCGAGCGCGACGAGGGCGCCGGCGGAGTACGCGCACTTCATCCCGCCGCCCGACGTGATTATGGCGATTGGTCCGGGTGCGGGCGCAGGTTCCATAGGGGTCGCACCTATTGTATAGTCAGACGAACGAAGCTCAAAAATGGCTGCCATCACCCCGAACAAGAAGAACCTCCCGAAGCCGCCGAAGAAGAGCGGCAAGCAGGGCCCGGCGAAGGGCGGCGGCCCGAAGCAGCTCCTGACTCCGGGCTCGCCCGGCTTCATGGGTAACCTGCTCTCGACGGTGCTCGTGCTCCTGCTGCTCATCACGGTCTACTCGTTCCTGGTCGCAAGCGGGGACAAGAAGGAGGAGATAGCGCTCTCGCAGGTCGCAAGCGACGTGAAGGCGGGGCAGGTGACCGAGATAACCATCTCGGGCAACGATATCGCGCTCACGTACGCCGACGGCACGGAGCGGACCTCGATGAAGGATCCCGACCAGGGCCTTCCGGAGACGCTCGCCGTCTACGGCGTCACGCCCGCGGAGCTCGCGTCCACCACCATCGGCATCGCCTCGGAATCGGGCGTGAAGTACTGGTTCATGGTGCTCGCGCCGATCATCCTGCCGATACTCCTGCTCGCGCTCCTGTTCTGGTTCCTCACGCGCCAGGTGCGCGGCGCCGGCATGCAGGCGTTCTCGTTCGGGCAGAGCAAGGCCCGCATGATCGACCCGGCCGACACCACGAACCGCATTACCTTCGCGGACGTCGCGGGCGCGAAGGAAGCGAAGGAAGAGCTCCTCGAGGTCGTGGACTTCCTCAAGAGCCCGAAGAAGTTCCTCGATATCGGCGCCCGCATCCCGAAGGGCATCCTCCTCATGGGCGCGCCGGGCACCGGCAAGACCATGCTCGCACGCGCGGTCGCCGGCGAAGCCGGCGTGCCGTTCTTCTCCATCTCGGGCTCGGAGTTCGTCGAGATGTTCGTGGGGGTCGGCGCATCCCGCGTACGCGACCTCTTCCAGATGGCCAAGCGCGCGTCGCCGGCCATCATCTTCGTCGATGAGATCGATGCGGTCGGCCGCGTGCGCGGCACGGGCATCGGCGGCGGCAACGATGAGCGCGAGCAGACCCTGAACCAGATACTCGTCGAGATGGACGGCTTCGACCCGACCGAGAAGGTCATCGTCATGGCGGCGACCAACCGCCCGGACGTGCTCGACCCGGCGCTCCTGCGCCCGGGGCGCTTCGACCGCCGCGTCATCATCGACCTGCCGGACCGCAAGGACCGCTTCGAGATACTTTCCGTGCATTCGCGCAAGAAGCCGTTCGGCCCGGACGTCGACCTCGAGGTCATCGCCGAGCGCACCCCGGGATTCTCGGGCGCCGAGCTCTACTCGCTCATGAACGAGGGCGCCATCCTCGCCGCGCGCGAGAACCGCAAGGAGATAACGCAGTACGACCTCATCCGTTCCATCGAGAAGGTGATGCTCGGCCCGGAGCGCAAGAGCCACCTCCTCTCGAAGAAGGAGAAGCGCATCACCGCGTACCACGAGGCCGGTCATGCCCTCGTCTCCTCGATACTCCCGAACGCCGACCCGGTGCATAAGATATCCATCATCAGCCGCGGCCGCGCGGGCGGCTACACGCTCAAGCTCCCGTTCGAGGATCGCAAGATGCAGTCCAAGAAGGAGTTCCTCGACGATATCGCGACGACGCTCGGCGGATATGTCGCGGAGGAGATGGTGTTCGGCGACCTGACGACCGGGCCATCCAACGACCTCTCGGTCATCGCCGGCCTCGCGCGCGACATGGTGGCCCGCTATGGCATGAGCGACGTCATCGGCCCGGTCGCCTTCGCCGCCGACCGCGGCTACGGCGAAGCCATCTACTCGCAGGACGTCGCCGCCAAGATCGATGCCGAGGTGTCGCGCATGGTCGCGGACGCGCGGGAGCGCGCCCGCGAAGTGCTCGTGAAGCACCGCACCGCGCTCGACGCCATCGCGGAGCAGCTCGTCGAGGTGGAGACCCTCGAGCGCGACGAGTTCGAGAAGCTCCTCATCGCGAACGGCATCACGCCGAAGGCGCGGGAAGAGGAGGAGCTGACGGCAATCGTTTAAATCATCGAGCTGAAATCCCCCGAGACTTCGTCTCGGGGGATTTCAGTATTGCTTGAACGCGACTTTATCTAAATTTGAACAGCGAAAACGTAGGGTAATTGGGTACATAACCCACGTTCAGATATGGCGAAACGAGAACTGCATAGCCGTGCGATAGAAATGAGGCTGAAGGGAATGAGCTATTCCCAGATCAAGAAGGAGCTCGGAGTGAGCAAGAGTGCCCTAAGCACGTGGCTCCGAAAGTATCCATTATCTGAAGAGCGTCTTCGCGAACTCCGTGTTCGAAGCGAGGTTCAGATTGAGCGATGCAGAGAGACCAAGGCTCGCAAGAAACAGGCTCGTTTGGATGCTGTTCGCGAAAGGGTTTCGGCAGAACTCGGACCGTTTTCCGAACGAGACATGCATATCGCTGGCCTCTTCCTGTACTGGGGTGAGGGGAGCAAGACTACGTCGGCAACGACTGCCATCTCAAACACCGATCCAGCAGTAATCCTTTTCTTTATGGAATGGCTCGCGCTTCTCGGAGTATCTAAGGATCGTCTGCGAATCTATATCCATCTCTATTCTGATATGGACGTCGAAGAGGAGATGCGATACTGGGAGCGCACGCTCGATATGCCGCGAAGCGCGTTCCGCAAGCCGTATATAAAGCTGTCGAAACGAAGCGGATTAAGTTACAAGCAGAGGTTCGCGCACGGCACCTGCAACGTACTGTTCGAGAACAGGGATACATCCGAATATGTGCTCATGTGTCTCGAGGAGATTCGTAGTAGATTTGCCGCAGACAGCATGATGTGATTGCATGCATAGGCGCGCCCATAGCTCAGCTGGTAGAGCGGTGTTCTTATACAGCACTGGCCGGGGGTTCGAGTCCCTCTGGGCGCACAAAAGGAAAGAGCCTCGACGCGCATGCGCGTCGAGGCTCGGCCGCTATACGACGTAGAACGAAAGATTGAGCTTGCTGCCTTCCGGCGACCAGCCGAGCGGGACGACGACGTCGTCCTCGCCGGGAATCTCCACCGGATCCGGAATGGGCGCGTACTTCTTCCTGCGGAGCGTTATCGTATCGTCCTCGCCAGGAAGGGGGAGTTCGCGCCACGCCGGCCCGTTGAGCGACATGAAGCGCTCGAACCGCTCGTCCAGTGCTCGTTCCCGGTCGAAGACCTCCGCATACATCTCGAGCGAGTGCGGGAGCCAGCAGCCGTTCGCCGCGTCCGCGAACGGCCCCGACTTCCTCTTGTGCGGGTGCGGCGCAGTGTCGTCGCCAGCGATTGCGCGAGGATCCCCAGTGATGATGAACGCCACGATGGCGGCTCGGTCTTCCGGCGTCTTCACTATAGGCATGCATTTGAGCTCGCTGCCATGGTCGTCGAAATCCTCCACGGTGAACAGCGAATGCTGCGGCGTGACGGTCATTGCCGTCCTACCGCTCGTATCCGCTTTCACGTACTCCACGGCTGCCGCCGTACTCGCGTGCTCGAACGAATGCCGCAACATCGGGTATTGGTCGCGGAATTTCCAGAGGACGTGCTCGACCATGTGGCCTTCGCGCTGTTCAGGAGGAAGCACGCGTCCATACGCATCCTCCGTATCCTCGAAGTGCCCGAGGAGCGGCACATCGAGGCGTTCCATCTCAAGCAGGGTCTCATGACCGAGCGCAAGCGGAATGCCGAAGTCGCTGCCGGTCGTCGCCCCCGGGGCAGGGGGATACCACTTCACCTCGATCCTGATGCCGAGCTCCGCTTCGGCCTCCTTGATGCGCTGGATGACTGCAGGCGTCAGCAGGTCGGTGAAGTAGAGGGTCATGATGAGGTCGACCTGGTGGTCCACCTCCTCGGCCGCGATTGCCATAAGTTCACGCCAGTACTCGACCAGCTCTTCGATGGTACGTATCGGCCCGGTATTCGGCATCACGAGCGCATAGCGGACGTGCTGCAGGATGAACCGCGTGACCGCTCGCATCATCGCTCCGCGCCTGAAATGCGCGTGGAAGTTCGAGTTGCGGCGCATCGTGACTTCTGAAATCACTTTGCCGCCGGGGTAATGGATGACTCGCATCCGGTTCTCCTTCGTTTTAGGGGATCTAATCCGGACGCACTCTACCAGCGTTCTATTCCGGATGCACGTGCTCCAATGCTTCCTTCGCGAGCGCGGCAAGAGCGGGGTGCTTCTTCAGTTCCGGGTCCTTTTCCACGAGCGCGGCCGCTTCCGTGCGCGCTGCTTCGACCATCTTCAGGTTCTTCAGAGCTTCCATGGCGATGTCGGAGACGCCCCACTGGCGCGCGCCATAGAGCTCGCCCGAACCGCGCAGCGCAAGGTCGTACTCGGCGAGCTCGAAGCCGTTCTTCGCGGTCACGAGCGCTTTCAGGCGGTCCTTCGTATTGCCGGTGAATTTCTCGGGGAGGAGGAAGCAGTATGCTTGGTT
>DATAJW010000010.1:0-11104 GCA_036261925.1 Minisyncoccota bacterium
GGTTGAATACAAAAAGGGTCAGCACATCGTCTGGAAAAAAGATAAGAGCGAATGGGTATTTTTTCTGCAGGAAGGTTTGGCTCGAGTCTCGTTCACCTTGCCCGACACGTCTAGCCGAATCATCGGGTACTTCCCTCCTGGGATAGTCTTTGCACAGAGTGGATCGTTCTGGGGAAATCATGACGGGACGCTTTCGTACATCGCAGAGATACCTACAAAAACATATCGCATGAAGCGACAGGATTTTTTGAAGTGCTTGAAAGACAATCCAGAAACGATGCAAGAGTACCTAAACATGACACTGCGGAATCAGATATTTCTGATAGACCGCGTCGTGTACCAAGGAGAGAAGGGTCTGTATGCGAAGTGCGTCCGTTGGCTTCTCTTCATGGCCAAATACTACGGGAATCCGAAAGGGACAGGATGCGAGATAACCGTACCACTCACCCAGGACACTGCCGCAAATTTTCTCCATGCGACACGAGAGAGTGTGAACGTGGTATTAAAACAGCTTGAATGGGAAAAGCACATCAAGCTTTCTACCAAGCGCATAGGTATCACGAACATGAAAAAATTAGAGAAGTTGCTCGGGCAGTGACTTTGAGGGCCTGTCGCTTTTCACCCTCGAGAGAGCAAGCAGCCCAAGAATGACAAATGTTGCAAGTGCTCCCATGGCAATCCGATACCTGTTGCTTCCTGTCTCGGCAAGTACAGAGAATCTAACCCGTCTAGGTCGCCAGGTACGGAAAACTAAACTGCTGGGGGACTAGGAATCGAACCTAGATTGACGGGACCAAAACCCGCTGTCCTGCCGTTAGACGATCCCCCAATTCGAACGGTTTAATCCTGCCCCGCCAGTTCGAGAACCGCAAGCTCGAGCGGGAGCGCCGGCACCGGCGCATAGCGTATGCGCGACGCCGCTTCGAGGAACGCGAGCAGCGTGCGATGGGTCAGCTTCGAATCCGCCGCGCTCGCGAGTTCCTGTATCTCATTTCCGGCATCCTCGCCGAGTTCGGCAAGGATATCCGCACGGATGTCCGGCGCATGGCGCACGAGAAGGACCGCCCGCAGCTGCTCGAGGACGAGCGTGAGGTAGAGCTGCATGTCGACGCTCGCGGAGGATGCATCGCGTATCGCTCCGAGGGCTGCCTGGGTATCTCCCGTAGCGAGCGCTCCGACGAGCGCCATGACGAGCGTGCGCTTGGGCGCTCCCGTCGCGCGTTCGGCTTCCTCGAGCGTCAGCTTCTTATCGCTCGATGACGCCAGCGTACGCTCGAGGACCGAGAGCGCGTCGCGGTACGAGCCGTCGCCAAGCAGCGCGAGGAGCTCGCTCGCCGCAGGCTCTATCGAGTATCCTTCTTCCTTCGCTACGTTCGTTATATGGCGGGAGAGCACGGCGCGCGACGGTTTCTTGAATTCGAACACCTGGCACCGGGATTGCACGGTCTCCGGCACCTTCTCGAGCTCGGTAGTCGCAAGTATGAAGAGCGCATGCGCGGGCGGCTCTTCGAGCGTCTTCAGGAACGCGTTCCATGCGCCCTTCGAGAGCATATGCGCTTCGTCGAGGATGAATACCTTGTACTTCGATTCGAACGGCAGCGTATAGATATTGTCCGTGAGCTCGCGTATATACTCCACGCCGTTATTGGATGCCGCATCGATCTCGTAGAGATCCCGGTCGGACGTGCCGAGCTCCTTGGCGAAGATGCGCGCGATACTCGTCTTCCCCAGGCCGCGCGAGCCCGCGAAGAGGTAGGCGTGGCCGACCTTCTCGCTCGCTATCTGGTCGGCGAGCGGCTGGGTAATGTGCTCCTGCCCGATGACGTCCTTGAATGCGTGCGGCCGATGTGCCCGGTAGAGTGACTGATGCGCCATTGCGCTGATTTTACCACGATAGAGAAATCGCCCGCCACGAATGGCGAGCGATCGAGATGATTTCATTTGACCATGGTGAGCCGTTTCCCGGGGACCCGCGAATCGATCATACGGACGGTCTGGATGTCCATCTGCTCGAATCTATCCCCATGGGAAGTATGGTCTCCCAGTTCGATTGCAGCGAGCGAGCGCGGCAGCTCCGTCCGGTCGGCAGGGGACGGATAGGACTCGATCATTCGTTTCAGTTGTGCGACTACCGCCTGCATATCAGGACGTTCAACAAGCCTTGCATTGAGCGCATCGGTCGGTGCATACGGCATGAGTAGCTCCTTCGTCTCGCGCTACCCTATCAGCTCCTTCGCTTCCTGCAACTTCTGGCTGAATTCCTCTGCCGTATGCGTATCCATGAGGCCCGCGCGTATATCCGATGCGCCGTCCCAGCCGTTGATGAACGCCTTCACGTGCTTCTTCAGGATATGGAAATGCTTCGGCGGCACAAGCGCGTTGAAATACTCGTTCAGCGCCTGGAGCGCATCGATGCGCTCCTGCGGCGAGACTTCCTCGAATGTTCGTCCGGTGAACAGCCAGGGATTGCCGAATATCGCGCGGCCGAGCATCACGCCGTCGGCGCCGCTCTCCTCCGCCTTCCGTTTCGCGTCCGCGAGGCTCGTCACGTCGCCATTCCCGATAATGAGCGTCGCTGGCGCGATGCGGTCCCGTAACGCGACCGCCTGCGGCATGAGCTCCCAGTGCGCCCTGACCTTCGACATCTCCTTGCGCGTGCGCAGGTGCACCGTGAGCGCGGCTATATCCTCCGCAAGTAGCGCCGGGAGCCACTCGTCGAGCGTGACGGCGCTGTACCCGATACGCGTCTTCACCGATACCGGGAGCCCTGCGGTCTTCGCCGCCCTGATGATGACTTTCGCGGTCTCCGGCGACTTTATCATCGCGGAGCCGCATCCTTGCCGTTCGATGGCCTTGTCCGGACAGCCCATGTTGATATCGATGCCGTCGAAGCCGAGCTCCTTGCAGAGGTTCGCGGCGTACGCCATAGCATCCGGGTTCGAGGTGAACAGCTGCGCGACGATAGGGTGCTCGCCAGGAGTGAACAGCAGGTCGCGCATGAGCGGATTCTCCTCGTCGCTTATGCCCTTCTTCTCGCGCGTATGGTACAGGCCATCCGCCGAGACGAACTCGGTCCACATCACATCCGGAAGCGCATGTTCCGCAATGAGCTTGCGGTATGCAGCGTCGGTCACATCCGCCATCGGCGCGAGTGCGAAAAAAGGCCTCTTCAGCCGATCCCAGAACGTTGCCATGCCTGCACCTTACTACATCTTCTACACCTTCGCCTTCTGACTATTGGTTTACGAAACCAATAGTGATGATGTCCGGTTTCGTAACCCGGACATTCTGCCTACTTGCTTACTCCATACTGCCTACTCTCTTGATGTATACCTTGTTCTCGAACCGCAGGTCGATGTATTCGATCGAGCCGTCGTTCAGGTTCAGGTTCGGAAACGCCGTCGCCGCGAGCGTTGCAGCCGCGTCTTCCTTGCCGATGACGTACGTGATGCGCGTACCGCCTTCGGTATGGAGGTCGATCTCGTCGTTGCGCAGCGTGACCGAGACGATATCCGCGTTCAGTCCGCGTATCGCCTTGATGAACTGGAGCGCGGTCGGCAGCGCGGAGGAATACGCGACATGGGCGCGTACCGGTCCGGCCTCGGCGCCCTCGAGCGGGCCATATACCAGCAGCTCGCCTTGCTGCGGAATGATAGTCGCGGTCGATGTGCCCTCCCGCTTGGCGAAGTCCTGTTCCTTCGCCGCGAAGATAAGCCCTTCGGTATCGGCCTGGTAACAGGTCTCGGCCGGCATGGATACCGACTCGCCGCACCAGGTGAATGTGCTGACCCGTCCGACCGTCGATACCTTGAGCGAGGTCAAGCCGGTCGCCTGTATGGAGACCGCTTGTACTTGCGGGTACGCGTCGAGGACGCGTGCGCGTATGTCGCGCTCGGGTATGAAGAATATCGAGTCGCGCGGGATGACGAAGAAGCGCGTGCCGAGAAGCGCCTGCTTCGCCGCGCTCGCGATGCCGTCCGGGTCGCTGCCGGCGCCTTCGACCGCATCGACGCGAAGCGCCGGCAGCCAGAGGGCATACAGCGCTGCGCCGAAGAGGACGAGCGCGAGGACGCCGAGCACGATGCGGAGCATCGAGCGCTTCTCCTGCCGCTTCTTCTTGAGGGACGGTCCGCGTTCACGCGTAGGCTTCCTACGGCCCGGCTCGCGCTCGATATGGACAGCAGGGCGTTTGCGCGACGCGCTCTGCGAAACCTTCTTCCGCGGCACTCGCGCAGGCGCCGCAGCAGGCCGCGATGCCTGACGGCTAGGCGCTATGTCCCAAGACTTCCTTGCCGACATACGGAATGAGCGCTGGTGGGACCTTGATGGTGCCGTCCTCCTGCTGGTAGTTCTCGACGAGCACCGCGAGGAAGCGCGGGGTCGCGAGCGCGGTGTTATTGAGCGAATGCGCGAACTTCATCGAGCCGTCCTCGGCGCGATAGCGGATGTTCAGGCGACGGGTCTGGAAATCATGGAAATAGGAGGAGGAGTGCGTCTCGCGGTATTTCCCTTCGCTCGGCATGAAGCATTCGATATCGTACTTCTTCACCTGCCCGAGGCCGAGGTCGCCACCGCAGTTCACGACGACATGGTACGGGATATCGAGCGCCTGGAGCGCGTCCTCGGCGTTCTTCGTAAGCTCCTCGTGCTGCTTCACCGACTCCTCGTGCGAGGCTTCGCAGAGGACGACCTGCTCGAACTTATAGAACTCATGCACGCGCACGAGGCCCTTCGTGTCCTTGCCGTGGCTGCCCGCTTCGCGCCGGAAGCAGGGCGAGTACGAGAAATACTTGAGCGGGAGCGTATCGCGGTCGATGATCTCGTCCTGGTGGAAGGCCATCGTCGCGACCTCGGCGGTGCCGGCGAGGTACTCGCCATCCTGCGTCTTGTAGAGGTCCTCCTCGCTCTGCGGCAGGTAGCCGGTGCCCATGAAGCCTTCGCGACGGACTAAGGACGGCACTATCATCGGCGTGAATCCTCCCTGCTGCATGAACCGGTCGCTCATGAACCGCCAAAGCGCGAACGAGAGGAGCGCGCCATCGCCCGTGAGGAAGTAACCGCGGAAGCCCGCGACCTTCGTGCCGCGCTCGAAGTCCGCCATGCCGTTCTTCGTCATGAGCTCGACATGGTCCTTCGGGGTGAACGCGAACTGCTTCTTCTCGCCCCAGACCTTCACCTCCAGGTTCTCCTCGTCGCTCGCGCCGTCAGGAACCGACATGTCAGGGATGTTCGGCACCATGAGCATCAGCTTCTGCCATTCCTCCATGACGGCCTTGTAGCGCTCCTCACCGCCGGCCATGCTCTCTTTCACCTCCTTCATGGCGGCAAGCAGGCGCTCGCGCTCCTCACCGGTCGCGGTCGGAATGCTCTCGCTCGCCTTGTTCTGCTCCGCGCGCTTCAGGTCGAGCTCCTGCCGGAGCGTCTTGCGCTCGTCGTCGAGCGCGAGCAGCCGGTCGAGCTCGAGCTCGATATGCTTCTTGGCTGCTCCTGCCTTCACGAGGTCGGCGTGCTCGCGTATGAAATTGATATCCAACATATAGAAAGTGAGTAGTAGGCAGTATGCAGTATGCGGCCGGACTCGTGCAATCTATTGTACGCCACGGCCTTCATATTTCCATGAGGTCGGCTGCCTATACTCCTCGGTATGGAACCGACGCTATTGGCCGCAGCGGAGCACCCGAGCGGATTCAGGCATATCCCCGACCCGCCGGAGCGGCTCTGGTTGCGCGGCCCGCTCCCTGCGCCTGACTTCAAGTACCTGACCGTCGTCGGCTCGAGAGCGCTGACTGCCTATGGCCGCGACGCCATCACGAAGCTCATCGGTGGCCTTGCGGGCTATCCTGTCGCCATCGTCTCTGGGCTCGCGCTCGGCGCGGACGCGGCCGCGCACGAAGCGGCGCTCGCGGCAGGGCTCCCGACCATCGCGTTTCCCGGGTCGGGCCTCGCCGACCGCGCTATCGCGCCACGCACGAACCTCGGCCTCGCGCGGCGCATACTCAACGCAGGCGGTGCGCTCATCTCCGAATGGGAGCCGAGCGCAAAGGCCGCTCCCTGGCGCTTCCCCGCGCGCAACCGGCTCATGGTCGGCATAGCTGACGCCGTGCTCATGGTCGAAGCGTGCGAGAAGTCGGGGACGCTCATCACCGCCAGGCTTTCCGGCGAATACGGCCGCGAGCTGCTGTGCGTCCCGCACCGCATCGGGGACGTGCATGCAGAAGGCGGCCATCAGTTCCTGCGCCTCGGCGCGACGCTCGTCTCCACTTCCGCCCACATCCTCAAGGCGCTTCGCATCGAAGCTGATGCATGCGCGACAGCGACAGCGCCCCGTGCATTCGCGAGCGACGCCGAGCGAGCGATTTACGAGATGCTCGCTGAACCGCATGAACGGGACGAACTGCTTCGCAAGGTCGGGTATGTCTCGGGGGTGGCGCTCACCGCGCTCGTCTCGCTCGAACTGAACGGCTACATCATCGAAGAATTCGGAAAATGGCGACGGAAGGCATGATGACAGAATGCGCTAAAGAGTGCGGTCAGAAGCTTCGTAGAGGAGACATGGGAAGCGAGCTTTCGGGTCCTACGAGAAGTACGGTGAGGAAGCGAGTAGGGATCCATAACGAACGATACGGAGCTACTGGACGTACTCTCCTGCTTGACCATATATAGGTATGCAAGGTATCTGTTAATACTATCCTATGGCAAAGAAACTCCTCATCGTCGAGTCTCCCGCGAAAGCGCGCACCATCCAGGCCTACCTCGGCAAGGACTACGAAGTCCTCGCGTCGGTCGGCCACGTGCGCGACCTGCCGAAGTCGAACAAGGACGCGGTCGATATCGAGCACGGCTTCAAGCCGTCCTATGTCATATCCGCCGAGAAGCGCGACGTCATCGACAAGATAAAGAAAGCCGCGGCGAAGGCCGAGGAAATATTCCTCGCGACGGACCCCGACCGCGAAGGCGAGGCTATCGCCTGGCACGTGAAGGAAGCTGCCGGCCTCACCGGTACCCAGCGCGTCGTCTTCCATGAGATTACCAAGGCAGCGGTCGAGGAGGCGCTCGCGCACCCGCGCAAGATAGACGAGAACCTGCGCCAGGCGCAAGAAGCCCGCCGCGTGCTCGACCGCATCGTGGGCTATGACCTTTCCGGACTCATCTGGAAGAAGGTGCGGTACGGCCTGTCCGCAGGACGCGTGCAGTCGCCGGCGCTCCGCATACTCGCCGAGCGCGAGCGCGAGATCCAGGCATTCGTGCCCGAGACCTATTTCACCATCGACGCGCGCTTCTCCGCGCACCAGGAAGAGTTCCCGGCTGTCTGCACGGAAGAACCGACGACCGCCGAGGAGGCAGCCCGCATCGTGCGCGAGGGGAACGCGGCATCGTGGAAGGTGGCTGCCGTCACCGAACGCGCCGAGGACCGTAACCCGCGCCCGCCGTTCACGACCTCGACGCTCCAGCAGGCTGCCTCGACCCGTCTCGGCTTCTCGCCATCGCGTACCATGCGCGCCGCGCAGAAGCTCTACGAGGCCGGGCACATCACCTATATGCGTACCGACTCCGTGAACCTCGCGAAGGAAGCCATTGCGAAGGTAGCTGCAGTCGTGGAGGGCGAGTTCGGTAAGGAGTACGTGGAAGTCCGCGCGTACAAGACCAAGAGCAAGAACGCGCAGGAGGCGCACGAAGCGGTGCGCCCGACCGATCCCGGCAAGATGAGCGCAGGCGCGCCGGGCGACGAGCAGAAGCTCTACGAGCTCATCCGCACCCGTACGCTCGCCTCGCAGATGGCCGCCGCCAAGATACTGCGTACCGGCATCAAGGCCGAAGCCGACAAGGACATTCCCCTTTTCCAATCGAACGGCTCGCGCGTGATATTCCCGGGCTGGCTCGCCTGCGATACCCGCGCGCGCGGCGAGGACGTCGAGCTGCCGAAGATGGCCGAGGGCGAGCCGCTCGCGCTCATATCTCTTGGATCGACCGAAAAGCAGACCGAGCCGCCGAACCGCTACACCGAAGCCGGCCTCATCAAGGAGCTCGAGAAGCGCGGCATCGGCAGGCCATCGACCTATGCGAGCACGATGAAGACCATCCAGGACCGCGGCTACGTCCTGAAGACCGGCCGCACCCTGACGCCGACCGCGACCGGCATGGTCGTTTCCGGCTGGCTCGAGGAGCATTTCGCCGACTATATCTCCGACTCGTTCACCGCGGAGATGGAGGATGAGCTCGACGAGATAGCGCGCGGCGAGCGCGGCTACGAGCCGACGCTCCACGACTTCTACGGCCCCTTCTCGAAAGCGGTCAATTCCAAGGAGGATCTGCCGAAGGCGACTGCGCTCGGGGACGCTCCTGCCGAGTTCCCCTGCCCGGTCTGCGGCAGCCCCATGGAGTTCAAGCTCGGGCGCGGCGGCATATTCATGAGCTGCAAGCGCTACCCGGACTGCGAAGGCGCGCGCCAGGAGGACGGCACCGAGGTGAAGGCGGACGAGCCGCTCGGTATGCACCCGGAGACCGGCAAGCCGATTTTCATAAAGACGGGACGCTTCGGTCCATACGTTGAGATGGTGCTCGATGAGGAAGTGGCGGAAGGGATGGCGCCCGTGGAAGCCGAGCCAGTCGAGGAAGAGGCGAAGACGGTCGCTAAGAAGGCAGCCAAGAAGAAGGTCGCTAAGAAGAGAGCCGCCAAGAAAGCGAAGAAGCCCAAGGTGAACGCGCGCCGCGCGAGCATCCCTGCAGGTACCGACCTCTCCGCACTCACGCTCGCGGATGCGGTGAAATACCTTTCGCTGCCGCGCGAGCTCGGCCTCCATCCGGAATCCGGCAAGCCCGTCATCGCGAATACCGGCCGCTTCGGGCCGTACGTCGGCCACGACGGCGAGTTCCGCTCCCTCAAGGCGCCTGACGACCCGTATACCGTGGAGTTCGAGCGTGCGCTCGCCGTACTCGCGGAGCCCAAGCGCCCGCCTCGCGGCGTCGATATCGTCCGCGAGCTCGGCAAGCACCCGAAGACCGGCAAATCGATCACCCTCTATAAGTCGAAGGCCGGACTGTTCCTCAAGAAGGGCCTCCGCCGCATCTACTTGCCGGAGGAGACCGACCCGGACAAGGTGACCATCGGGGAAGCCGCCGACTATCTCAAGTAAGAAAGAACCCCGGAGCACGAATGCTCCGGGGTCTTGGTTTCTCGTTCAGGTCAGGCGCCGAAGAAGGCGTACAGCGGCTCGCCGGTGAGCTTATGCCGGGGGACGCCCTTCTCATCGAGAATGAATGGCGAATCGCTGGCGGCTTCGACGGTGCGCTCGACGTCGTCCGTTGCAGCGGGCGCGTCTTCAATGACGTTCGTGGACATGGTAGTTCCCCTCAAGGTGCGGCCTTTCTATTGGAACGCCGCGCATGCGCGCGACGTTGCAGTTAGTTCTGTCGAAAAGTATACTTATATTAATGATTAGCGTCAAGGAAATCCTCGCGCAGATGGCGAATCCGACCGCCGAGGATACTGCCCTCGTGGAGAAGGCGTACGAATTCGCGAAGAAGGCCCACGACGGCCACGCCCGCTACTCGGGAGAGCCGTACTTCATCCACCCCGCCGCGGTCGCCAGGCATCTCGCGGAGCTCGGCATGGATGCAGAGACCATCGCCGCGGCACTCATGCATGACGCTATCGAGGACGCGAAGGCGACGAGCGAGGAGGTCGAGCGGGAATTCGGTCCCGAAGTGCTGTTCCTCGTCGAGGGCGTGACGAAGCTCGGCAAGCATAAGTACCAGGGCGGTGAGCGCCATGCCGAAAGCCTCCGCCGGCTGCTCGTCGCGACCTCCGCCGATGTCCGCGTGCTCATCATCAAGCTCGCCGACCGCTACCACAACATGACGACGCTCGAGCACGTGCCCGAGCATAAGAGGAAGCGCATCGCGCTCGAGACCCTCGAGATATACGCGCCGATCGCGGACCGGCTCGGCATGGGTCGCATCAAGACCGAGCTCGAGGACCTGGCCTTCCCCGCCGTCGACCCCGCGGCGTACGCGCACGTCCTCGAGCTGCGCAAATCGAAGACCAAGGAGACCGAGGCTGGGCTCGCGCGCGTGCAGAAGGATATCCAGCACGCGCTCGTCCGCAAGGGCATCAAGGACTTCTCCACCTCCATCCGCATGAAAGGCCTCTGGAGCCTCTACCAGAAGCTCAAGCGCAAGGGAAACGACATCACCCGCATACACGACATCGCCGCTATCCGCATCATCCTGCCGAGCATCGATGACTGCTATACCGCCCTCGGGCTCATCCATGCCCAGTGGAAGCCGCTCCCGGGCGAGTTCAAGGATTATATCTCCTTCCCGAAACCAAACGGCTACCAGTCGCTCCACACCACCATCATCACTGCCGACGCTGGTATCGTGGAAGTGCAGCTGCGTACCAAGGACATCCACCAGCGCGCGCAGTTCGGCATCGCCTCGCACATGTCGTACAAGGACCTCGGCAAGTCCGCGAGCCGCAGCGCGTTCACCCGCCTTTCCTTCCCATGGGTCCGCGAGCTCCTGCCGACGCTGCTGAACTTCCGCAAGGGCCCGGCCCCGAGCCAGGCGGTACCTGTGAAGGAGGCGAAGGGCACGACCGAGGTCCCCCGTTGGCTGACCGAGCTCGCCGACGCGCACGCGTCCATCGCCGGGCCGAGCGACTTCGTCGAAGGGCTCAAATCCGACTTCTTCTCCCACCGCGTATTCGTATTCACGCCGCGCGGCGACGTCATCGACCTTCCCATAGAATCCACGCCAGCGGACTTCGCGTACGCCATCCACAGCGACCTCGGCAACCACATGCAGGGCGCGAAGGTGAACGGCAAGCTCGTCTCGTTCGATACCGCCCTCCGGAACGGCGATATCGTGGAGATACTCCGCCGCGACTCCGCGCGCCCGACGACCAAGTGGCTCGATTTCGTGAAGACCTCCGTCGCGCGCAAGCATATACGCTCGGCGCTCGAGCTCGAAGATCGCAAGAGCGCGTCGCAGCTGCCGCCCGCGAAGGCGCGAAAGGCGCCGGCCAAGCGCAAGGGCGCGCCGAGGAAGAAGAGCAAATGAGAACGGCCCCGGAGGGGCCGTTCTGCTATACCGTGAAATTCTT
>DATAJW010000011.1:0-15124 GCA_036261925.1 Minisyncoccota bacterium
CGGTCAATAACCCGCTCACTTTCCCCGGCTACGATGTCGCCGCAAAGACCGGTACCACCAACGAGTCGCGTGACGCATGGACCGTCGGCTACTCGCCGACCATCGCGGTGGGCGCGTGGGCAGGCAACAACGACAACACGCCGATGGTGAAGGAGATCGCGGGCTATATCGTCGCGCCGATGTGGCACGAGGTGATGGAGAAGGCGCTCGCGAAGTATCCGAAGGAATACTTCGAGGAGCCGCCGGCTACGCCGGATTCGGTCTCGCCCGCGCTTCGCGGCGTCTCGTTCATCCCGTCGGGCGACGGCACGGGCGCGCACAGCATCCTCTACTGGACCGATAAGGACAGCCCGCGCGGGCCGCAGCCGAGCAACCCGGCGAGCGACCCGCAATTCGCCTACTGGGAGCAGCCGATCCAACTCTGGGCCGCGAACGGCGGCGCGCTCCAGCAATCGACGCCGGAAGAGCTCCTTGAGCGCCTCCAGGACCTGCTCGAGCAAGCGCAAGAAGCGCAAGCTGAAGGCGACGCGAACCGCCGTGGTGGCGGAGGCGACCAATAGCACTCCCCTCTTCAGCGAAAGCCCCGGCTCTGCCGGGGCTTTCTGCTTACTGCCTACTGCATACTAATTACTTTGCCTACTGATTCATCGGCATCACCAGATACAAGAACGAAGCATCCCCCGCCCCCCGTATCACGAGCGCGCGACCGATGCCCGAGGCGGAGAGCGTGAGACTCTCGGAGGAGATGATGGCGAGCGGTGCAGCGAGATAGCGATGATTGAACGATAGTTCCACCGCTTCGCCGGTCACCTGGCCGCCCATCTCCTCGAGCGCATCGCCGACATCGGAGTTCTGGGCCGAGAGCTTCACGCGCTTGCCCGCAGGATCGAACGCGAGGCGCACTTTCTGGAAGGTATCGGAGAATACCGCCGTACGCCTAAGCGCGGTCTCGAAGTCCTTCTTGATAAGCGTCGCTTCCGCGACCGAGGTCTTGGGAATGATCTGTTGATAGTCCGGATAGCTGGCGCTCACGAGCCGCGTCGTCACGAGACCTTGGGACCAGGTGAATACGCACTGATGCTCGTCGAGCGCGACCTGGATATCCTCGTCCGGAAGCGTGCTGACGATATCGACCGCATTCTTGGCCGGTATGAGCATCGAGAAAGGCGCCACTGTACCCGAGAGCGAGATGTGCTTCTCCGCGAGACGGAAGGAATCCGTGGCTACCGCCTTCAATACGCCGCCTTCGGCGGACACGAGCACGCTCGCGAGCTCGGGACGGACGGTCGATGTGGAGGCGAATCCGGCGACTGACGAGATGAGGCCGCGGAGCACGCTTCCAGGGAGCGTAAATCGGGCCGTGGGCGCTTCCGGAAGCGGGAGTATGGGGAAATCCTCATGCGGCAGCGTCTTGATGGTGCTCTTGGCCGATCCTGCGGCAAGGATGACCGTCTCGCCGGCATGCTCGAGCGTCAGCGTCCCCGTTCCCGAGAGCGAGGCGGTGATGTCGCGCAGCACGCTTGCCGGGAGCGCGACGACGCCCGTCTCGCGTATGGTGCCGCCTACCTTTATATCCACGCCGGTCTCGAGATTCGTCGCGCGCAGCTTGATGCCGTCATCCCCCGCTATAAGGGCGATGCCCGCGAGAACCGGCAGGCTTCCGCTCCTCCGCTCGGCAAACCGTGCGACTGTCCCCACCGCTTCAGAGAATTCTTTCTTATCTAATGAAATGATCATACGACTACTATTATTAGGGGTGTTGATACTGGGGATAGGAGCTGGGACGCTGTAGCTGCGGGATATTCCTCGTTCAGGCGAGATAGGAAGCTGTTGAAAACCGGGGTTTTTCCGGTCACGGCGGCGGGGATAACGAAGGACAGTGATTCGACCCTCGCTGCTCTCCCCATGCTGGCCGGTCGGTTATCCATACCTTTTCCCCAGTATAGTACCAGCCTTATACCAGGAGTGAGCGGATGTCCTGGATCTCTTTCGCGAGCTCCGCATCCTCGCGTACCTCCCGCTTCACCTTCTCGCAGGAATGGATGACCGTCGTGTGGTCCCTACCGCCGAGCTTCGTGCCGATGGTCGGGTACGAGACGCTGAAATCCTCGCGCAGGATATACATGATGACCTGCCGCGGGCGGACCACTTCCCTCCTACGGGTCTTCTCATAGATGCTTTCCTCGTCGATGCCGTAGAATTCCGCGACCTTAGAGACGACATGCTTCACGGAGACCGTCTTCTGCGGCCGTGAGAACGAGCGGAGCGATTGGCGCACCTCGGCGAGGTCCGGCGGTACGCCCTTGACCTGCGTATGGCAGACGACCGAATTGATGACGCCCTCGAGCTCGCGGATGGAGCCCGATATGGACGTCGCGATATGCTCGACGACCTCATCGGAGAGCGTGACTCCGTGTATCGCGGCCTTCTTGCGCACTATCGCCATACGGCTCTCGGTATCCGGCTCGGCGATATCGACCATCATGCCGCTCTGGAAGCGCCCGCGGAGGCGGTCGGCGATATCCGGGATGCTCGCCGGCGCGCGATCGCTTGAGAAGATGATCTGCTTGTTATTGTCGTGGAGCGCGTTGAAGAGGTGGAACAGCTCCTCCTGCATCTTCTCCTTCTTCGAGAGGAACTGGACATCGTCCATGATGAGCAGGTCGTACTGGCGGTACTTCTCCTTGAAGCGGTTCGCCGTCC
Organism: Minisyncoccota bacterium; assembly: GCA_036261925.1. Taxonomy (GTDB): domain Bacteria; phylum Patescibacteriota; class Minisyncoccia; order Phycocordibacterales; family Phycocordibacteraceae; genus C7867-001. The sequence continues at coordinate 2,704 of DATAJW010000011.1, forward strand.
CCTGCTGGAGCGAATCCGTATAATCGGTGCCGAACTTCTCCGAGGTGAGGTAGAACACCTTCCGCGTCGGGTACAGCTTCTTGAACTGGTTGCCGATCGCCTGGATGAGGTGCGTCTTGCCGCGGCCGGTGTCTCCATAGATGAAGAGCGGGTTATAGGTGATGCCGGGGCGGCGTATCGTCGCCTCCGCGGCGGTGTACGCGAGGTCGTTGAAGGCGCCGATGACGAAGCTCTCGAAGGTGTAGCGCGGATTCAGGTTGTCGCTCTTGTTGATATAGAACTCATCGAGCGGCATCTCGACCGTCGGCGGCGGTTGGCGGCGGGATTCCTTGGGTTTCCGGCGGTCATCCTTCACTATCAGGTACTCGATATTGCGGTATTCGTACGAAACCTGGCGGATTATCTTCAGGAGGAGCGTATTGAATTTCTTCAGGTACCAGTCCCGGAAGAACTGGCTCGGCACGCCGACATAGACGATGCCTTCCTCTACTTTCACGATGGAGGACTCGCGGAACCAGGTATTGAAATTGGCGGGCGATATCGAAAGCTCGACCTGCGTCAGCACGTATTCCCAGAGCTCACGGGTGTCGAGGCGATTGATTCCGCTAGTTGCCGGCATAGGTTCAGGTACGGGATGAAAGAAGCTGCATAAAGGGCGAACGATGATCAGGATTCTTCTCTCGAACCGGACGTACGGCGCTCATCGTAGAACCTAGTATACCGACCCTGTGGATAAAGTGCGAAGGTCGCGGTTTCCTTGCTCCTTTGCGCGCAACCTGGTACTATCCTGTGGATTATGCCGAAGCGGACCTACCAGCCGAAAAAGAGGAAGCGAGCCCGTACGCACGGATTCCGTGCGCGCACGTCGACCCCGACGGGCCGCAAGCTCCTCCTGCGCCGCCGCCGCAAGGGCCGCGCGAAGCTCACTGTCTGATGATTCCACGTAGACTGCGCCTCCCTCGGGCGCATTTTGCGTCCGCGACCTCCGGAATCCGGTCGGTGAGCCCCCATTTTTCCCTTACGGTGCGTAAAACCTCGGTTTCAGGCGGCTGCGCGGCGGTCATCTCGAAGAAGGTCGCCAAGCGCGCAGTCGACCGGCATCTCCTGAAACGGCGCATATTCTCGGTCATGCGTCCCTGGTGCGACCCGGCGCGCTCCATCATCGTCTATGCGCGCGCTGGTAGCGGCGCACTCCCCTTCTCCGCGCTCAAGCGGGAGCTGGCGGAGCTGCTGACGCGCGCCGTAGGCGAAGCCGGCGCTTCGCGGTAACCTGTATCCCATGCTCGAATTCTTCCACGCGATACTGTACGTTCCGATCTACAACCTCCTCATATTCCTCGTCGATATCATCCCCGGCGCCGATATCGGCCTTGCGGTCGTGCTCGCGACCATCGTGGTCCGCCTCATCATGGCGCCGCTTTCCATGGCGGCGCAGCGGACCGCGCGCGTCGCGCGCGTCATGCAGCCCGAGCTTAAGGCGGTGCGAGAGACGTACAAGGACGATAAGGAGGAGCAAGCGAAGCAGATGTTCGCGCTCTATAAGAAATATGGGGCAAACCCGTTCGCTGGACTTCTCGTGCTCATCATCCAGCTCCCTATCGTCATCACCCTCTTCTGGGTATTCCACAGCAAGACGCTCCTGACCGTCGACCCGACGCTGCTCTATCCGTTCGTAAACGCCCCTGACGCGGTGAATACGCTCTTCCTCGGGGTCTTCCTCATGACGAGCTCAAGCTTCTTCCTGGCGGCCCTCACGGCCCTCACGCAGCTCGCGCAGGCGTGGTACACCATCCCCGTGCCGCCGAAGGCCGAGAAGCCGTCCATGCAGGAGGACCTCGGCCGCGCGATGGCGTTCCAGATGCGTTTCATACTTCCTTTCGTGACCGGGTCCATCGCCTTCACCTCCCCTGCCCTCGCGCTCTACTTCACGACCACCAACCTCATCAGCATCATCCAGGAATTCTTCGTCCGTCGCGAGAAGCTTCCTGAAGCAGTAGGGAGTAAGTAGTAGGCAGTATAGGCAGTAATACAAGACAATGCGCCCCGCGAGGGGCGCATTGTCGTATCATTCTCCTCTCTACCTACCGCTTACTGCCCTAGAGATCGTAGGACCACAGGGAGCCGTCGGTCTTATTCATGAAGACGAGGACGTCGTTCGCGTTGTCGAGCGTAAGCGATATGGCGTCAATCTGCGTATCGGCGAGCTGCACCGGGTCGAAGACGAGCGTGGCGACGCGGGTCGCGAGGTCGATTTTCCATATGCGGTCGGAGAAAGCACGGGCTCCTTGGTGCCAGTCGTCCGGTAGCGTACCGGTGAGCGCGGTCGGCACGCCGCAGTAGAGGGTGGCGCTATCGCTCGACCATACGCACTTCTCCGGCAGCGTCGCGAGCGGCAGCGGCACGGTCGTCCTATCGGCTAGGGAGAGCACTTGCGTGACTATCTTGCCGCGGTCGCTGTAGGTATAGAGCACGCGGCTCGCGTCAGGACTCGCGAGGGTCGAGAGTCCGGCGAGGGGCCCGAGAAGGCGCGTGAACGAGCCTGCGCGATCGACGGAGAAACTATAGCCATCGAGGCTCGCCGACGGCTTGGTCGTCGCGATGAAGCCACTACCGAAGTACGAGAGCATGATGGAACGGAGCGGGGACGTGAACAGCGACACGGCACCCGTGCCATCGAGGCTCGCGGATGCGACCGACGAGCCGCTGCCGGACGCGGTGCGCGTGACGATGCTTGTGCTCGCGACGAGCACCTGCTCGATATCCTGCTCGAGGAAATAGCCCCCTTCCCCGTTCGCCGGGAGCATGAACGTGCTGATGCGTTCCTGGCCATCACCGACCCCTTCGAGAAAGCGTACGAACGCGCGGTCGCCGCTCCGGCTCCAGTTCGCCTCCTCGATTCCCGGCAGGGTCTTGTTCGAGAGTCGCGTCATCACGCGCTCATGGATGCGGAATGAGTAGACATTGCCGCTCTGGCGGTCGATATACCGCACCTCCGTCTCCTCGGGGACGGTCACGACAGTTTCGGGCGTCCCAGTCGCGGTACTGCTCGACGCGGTCGCGGTCTGTGCGGGCGTATAGAGCGAAAAGGCGCCCTTCGCGACGGGAGCGGACGACAGCTGAAGCAGTCGTGGCGCGACCTGCGTCCCTGCGCCCGATACGGGCACGCCCGTATCGGTAACGGCGCCGAGGCCTCCTGCGCGGTCGTCTGCCGTTCCGAACGTGCCGCCCGGCGTTGCGGTGAGGCCCGTTCCGTTGCCGGCGAAGAACAAGAAGTACGCGCCGACCAGAAGGCCGATGAGGACGAGGGCGCCCGCGATGAGTATAAGTACACGCTTCATGATTAGCGTTTTCCGCAGCAGATATATCCAGCCTGCAGATTCTCGCAGCAGGAATTGCTTATCGGCTCGCTACCCTCGAGTATCTGGGTAGAGCAGGTTTCGCCGTTCGGTATGGGCCCAGCCGCCTTGCCGCCGGTAAATACACTGCATGCGGTGTCTGCCATGGGTGTGGTTGAACCATATTCAGAACTGCTGCTGCCTGCAGTATTCAGCTCATTGAGGCGGCCGATCTGGAGGTTCAGGATCTCGGGATTGATGATGCCGAAGACGATAGTCGGCGAGAGGACGAGGACGAGGCCGGCGATGGACATGCCGATTATCTTCCGTGCCTCCTTCTTTTCGGTGATGCTGTCGCCACCCATGTACATGATGCCGGCGCGCATGATCTGAAGCACGGCAAGGATGGCGGCGATACCGATGCAGACGCGATAGACGCTGTTCAGGAAATCCGGCAGCGTATTCTGGTTGCCGACGAATTTTATCGCGTCTATATTCGTGAGCGATACGAATCCCTGTGATTCGTTCGCCGCGAACGCGAAGAACGGCACGAGGAGCGCGAACGCCGCGAGGAATATCAGGTGCTTTCTCATAGGCCGAATATGCCGAGACCGGCATCACTATCGAATTCTACCTTGAGCGCGGCGGTCGCCGATTGGTAGTTCGCGGGCTGGTTCGCGCGCACGGATACGTTGGCGGTCCCTCCTCCTCCGCCCGATGCGCGGAGCGTGATGTCCTTGTCAGCGCCCGAGGGGGCGTTGTTCACGCTCCAGGCGATAGCGGGCGCGCTCGCGAAGAAGTACGGCACGGCACGAAATGCCTGCTCGTCCTCGCTCATGACGAACGTGCCGCTTATGGCGCGGTTGAACAAGGGCCCCAAGAGCGGGTCGCGTTCGTAGATGCGTACGACTGGCTCGGAGGCAGCGATAGACGTAGAGGTCTGCGCGACGATGGCGTTATCGACTGTCGCGACGGTCAGGGTCAGGAGCGCATCGCGGTACCGCGGAGGAGCCACAGCCTGCAGCGTCGATTTTCCGACGCCCGACTGCGCCTGGAGGACCTGGTCGCCGAGCTTCCAGGTATAGACCAGGCTGGCCGGATTGATGCGCGTTCCCGGCGCCGTGCGGATATCCGGCAGGGCGATGACACGCAGGCTTCCCTCGGAGGCGACGAGGCTACCCCCCTGGTAGAACGGGTGGACGGTAGTGCTCGGTTCGACGATGAGCGCCGCGTCCGCAGGACGGATGGAGAGGTCCTCGGTGTAGGTAGAGCCTCCTGGGTCGGTGACGGTGATACGGACCGCGGTGCGCGTTCCCGGCCCCCCGAGCGTGACGTTGACCTTCTGTGCGCCGCTTCCCTTCCCGACTACCGTGCCGTTCGCGCTCACCGTGACCGTGCTCGCCGACAGGTCGATGAGCGTGCTTATGGGAGCGATGGTGACGGTCTGGTACGGGCGCGGGTACTGAGGGCTTATGGATGCCGTAAGCGGGTCGGCGCCGATTATCTGCGCCGACGCGAGCGGTGCGAAGGCGAATACGCCGAGGAGAAGGAGAAGAACGGTGCGGAACATGGATGTAGTATACCGCTCCGCAGCCCGGTATCGCTCGGGCGCGTGGGTATTTCAGCGTCGGACGCGGTGAAGACGCGCAGCCTCGTCCGCCCCTTTCGCCGCTTCGATGCGGTTCTGGACGATGAGCGCGACGACGCCCAAGGTAACAGCCGGTATCGCATTGATTATAGGAATGAGCTCCGCCACCACGGACGCGCCGGTGATGAGCATCTTGCGAGCCATATTCTTCTGGAAATAGTTCTCGCCGACGAGCGCGAAGGCGATGAGAAAGATCGTCCAGGCGATGACGGTCACGAGCCAGGAGAAGAGGGCGCCAAGGACGGTCAGGGTGAGCAGGAATTGGATTCCATCGAAGAGGAGCGCGAGGCCTATCAAGAGGCCGGCGGTGACGTTGCCGATGGGTTTCGTAGGGGTCATGCCCTGCCCTGCGCGTCACGCTCCATCTCCTCGCGCTGCTTCTCGCGCTTGATGGTGAGGAGCTGCGAGGGATCGGACGTGATGATCTGGTCCTCGGTATAGGACGCGACGACCTTGATGGCGACATGCTTGAGGCCAGCGAAGAACAGGCCCTCCCCCACCCCGGACTCGAGCAGGAGGAACTTCTCCTCGTCGGTGAGATTGAACGTCTCTTGGAGCACGTCGATGGTGGTCGGCGACTGCTTGAGCAGCAGCTGAAGGCTGGAGTTCGTGAGGATAGGACGGCCGTACGGCGAGCGCAGGAAGTCCTCCACGTCCTGCGTGATGGTCGCGACGCCGAGATAGTACTTGCGGCCGCGCTTCGCGAGGCTGTAGAGGAAGGAGGCGGTATCCTCGGATTTCATCATCCACCACGCCTCATCGATGACGAGCAGGCGCTTCTTGAGCTCGCGGCGTATCGCGTTCCAGATGAAGTGCGTGATGATGTACATCGCGACCGGCTTGAGCTCGTCCTCCATATCACGCACGGAGAAGACGATGAACTGCTTGTTGATATCGATATTCGTCGGCCGATTGAGGAAGCCGGCCCACGTGCCGTGCGTGTACTTCGAGAGGCGCGTCACGAGCGACTCGCTGCCCTCCATGCCCGAGAGCACGTTCTCGAAATCGGAAAGGAGCGGCGGCTCGACGCCGGTGAAATCGGCGTCGCCGGTGATGTCCTTCAGCGCGTAGGTCTCGGTGATAGCGCGGTCGATGATGGCGTCCTCCTCGGGCGATAGGCCGCCGAGCATGATGCGGAACATACCCACGAGGTTGATGATGTTCGAGCGCAGGATGTCGGCCGGCTCCTCGTCCTCCTTCACCGGCGGCAGGTCGAACGGATTGATGTGGTGCTCGGATGAGAGCGAGATGTTGAAATTGCGGCCGCCGGTCGCCTCGGCGAGGTATTCGTACTCGCGTTCAGGGTCGATGACGATGACGTCCGTATCGAACATGAGCGAGCGGAGGATCTCGAGCTTCACGGCATAGGACTTGCCGGAGCCCGACTTCGCGAAGACGACGGAGTTGTAGTTCTCGAGCGAGAAGCGGTCGAAGAGGATGAGCGAGGAATTGTGGCGGTTGATGCCGTAGAGGATGCCGCGGTCGCTCGTGAGGTCGAAGGAGACGAATGGGAACACCGAGGAGAGCGGCGAGGAATTGAGCTTCGAATGCACGCCGAGCTCGTCGATAGCGAGCGGCAGCGTCGAGCGGAAGCCCTGCTCCTGCTGGAAGAGCGCCGGCTTGGTGTAGACGAGCTTCGCGTCGAGGATGCCGCGTACCTCCCCCTCAATCTTGTCGAGCTCCTCCTTCGAGTCGCCGTAGAGCGTGAGGTAGAGGCCGACATCGAAGAGGTGCTCCTGCGCCTGCTGCAGCTGGTCGCGGAGCGCCTCGAGATCCTGGTACGCCGTATCGAGCATCGGGTCGCGCACGAGGCCCTTGTCCTCGCGCTCGGAGATCTGGCTCTCGACCTCGGCGACCTTGCGCTGGAAGTTGCGGAGCGCGGCGCCGGTATCGACCGGGTGGATGAAAATAGCCGCATCGAGCACGCGGTCGAGGTTCACGATAGGCATGAACCAGCCATCCGAGAGGAAGCGCGGATACGAGATGGTGTAGAAGGAGCGCGCGAACTTCTCGCCGAGCTCGAGCTCGCGGGCGCCCACCTTGAGCGCCGCCGGCGCTATGGCGTCCGCAAGGTCAAGCGTGCCCTGCGCGTAGATATCGGCCGGAAGCACCGGTGCGACGTCCGGTTGCTCTTCTTTCTTGCGGTTGAGGAAATCTAGTAATGCCATAGGGAGAAGTAGGGAGTATGCAGTAGGTAGTAAGCAGTATAGCCCGTGTTGCGCTTGGTACTCTTTGACTCCCTGCTGCCTGCTACTTCCTGCATACTCATATTATTGCGTGAGCGAGATCGGCGTCTCCATCTCGCCGAGATTGAACGAGCGGTACAGGAGCTCGATGATTTCCTCGGTGCCGAGCGGTACGGCGCGTATACCGGAGCTTGCAAGCCCTGCCGCGACGAGCGCCATGCGCTGCTCGAGCTGGATACGATGCTCGTCGAAACTCTGGGTGATGCCGGTCGGCGCGCCCTGCGCAGGCTTCCTCATGAAGGAAACGGCGCTCGCTATCTCCGAGCCCGCCGATGGCGCGTACGGCACGATGATATAGAAGAGCTTGGTCATGATGTCCGCGGTATCCATGAAATTGCGGATGAACGCCATGTATTCGCGCACCTGCAGCGACATGAGCTCCGTCGCCTGCGAGCCCGCGCGGCTCTCGAGCAGCGCGAGGTACGGACGGATATCCATTTTGCGGGAATGCACGACGATCTCGACCGAGAAGTCGAGCGTGTTCACGAAGTTCTGGAAGCCGCCGATGATGGCGCGCTGCTCATCCTCCGATTTCAGCGAAAAGTTGAGCGATGAGCACATGAGGATACCGCGATAGCCGTCCTGCTTGAGGATGACGACGCCGTTCCTGACTTCCTGGACCGGAACGAAATTCTGGGCTGCTCGAGGTGCCGGCATATTACGGGTTCTGGGGCGGCTGACCGTCCTTTATATCGAGTGACCACGCCAGGTCGCGCAGTTTCTCGCTCGAAAGGCCGAGCTTCTGCCGCGGCGCTTCCTGCGCCGCGGTCGGAGCCGGTGCGGGAGCCGCCGCCGCCTTCCTCTCCTTCTTCCAGATGAAGAGACGGTCGCCCGTATAGAACTTGAGCCCGGCTTCGAGTACTTCCACGAAGGACTTATTGTTCACCTTGTAGAACGCGAGGGCTCCGGCGAGCGCCGCGACCGGCAGCGAGAGCAGGATGCCGATGAAGAGCGGGAGATAGAGGAGGAAGACCGCGATGAGCCCCGCCCCGCCGGCGAGATAGATGAACTGCTTGAGCGTGAACGGTCCGAAGATCTTATCCTCGACCTCGATGAACTGCGGAACTTGGTATTCCATCGCTATCAGTATAACTGATAGTCAGTGCGGATGCCGTGAATATACGAGCACTTCCCTACTCGACCGGTTCGCGATATGGATCACTTCCGTATTCCTTGGTAAGCGGAGCATCAGGATGCGCCGCAGGCGCTGCTATCGGATACGGTGCGCCTGACGATGGCGATGGAGTGTTCGTGAAGGTGTGCGGACGGAATACCGGTGATGAAAGTGCAGGCTCGGATATCGAGTCGTAGCGCGGTCGTGCGATAGGCGGTGCTGCAGGATGTGCAGTAGGTCGCGGTGCCGTGACTGCGGTCGCAGGAGCGGGCTGTACGAGGTCAGGATGCGCTACTGCCATCGGGTTCGCGCCATGCTTGAGCGCGTCCATATCGTGAGCCATGGTCCGAGTTATATGCGCAGACTCCCTCTCTGGCAAAGGTGCGGCGACTGGAATGCTTACAGGAGGAGCTGGTCGCGCAAGGGGCTGCACGGGTGCGGCTGCCTCTTGCTGAATTGGCAGCTGCACATCGAGACGGTTCACTGGTTCCTGTCCTGGCAGGTTCGGCGGAGGCGGAGGAACGGCACGAATCTCGGGGATAGTAGCAACTTCAGGAGCAGGTCCGGGTGGTATAAGTGCCGGCGGCGGTAGCGGTGCTGGCCTCCGCGGCTCTTCCTGGCGCGGCGGCAACGCTGTCTGTCGCTCCCGCTCCCGCAGTTTCATGAATACATCACGATTCACGTCGCTCACGATGCTCATAACTGTTTCATTCACGATACCTGATCGCGTGAGAGAGGCCGCAAATTCGGCAGGCTCCTCCTGTCCAAGGAGCATCAGAAGGAGTTCGCGCTCCAAGATACCTGCCTGATCGATATGTAGATGATACCGATCCATGATGCGGCCGGTTGCCGAGGACAGGTCATTGAGCACGAAATCGCGGACCGGTGCCGGGACCTCGTCGAGGAGCATCGCGATGCTTTGTTCAAGCGTTAGTTCCTGTTCTTCATCCATATCGTCTAGTGACTCGTTCCACCCCCGCCACTTTTGGGTGCGGCATGCGTTCCTCCTCCCTGGCCTCCCCCACTACCATGATCTTCTCCGCCGCCGTGGTCATCGTCTTTCTTGTTCGTATTTTCCTTGATGGTATCGAGCGCCTTATCTATGTCGCTCTTACTGCCATTCTTCTTGATCTTCTCTCTAGCCTCGTGAGTTACGTGGCCGCCGAGCGAGGCCTTATTGATCGCCTTCACTACCGGATTGGTTGGGTGGCCGATATTCTCTGCGTATATGGTCGCAGGCTGTGTACGCCCTATTTCGTCATCGATCCGTTTGATTTCAGTTTCGTATGCCTGCGATTCCCGCTCGCGCGTCGCGCGCGCCTCTTCGAGACGCTTCGTTTCTGCTTCGGCCTCGACCGCGAGAGCGTCAAGGCTTGCGGTTAGCGAGTCGACCGCCGCACTCGATGTCTTGAAGGCCTCGGTATCTCCTCGCTTGAATGCTTCGGCTCCCCGCTCTCGTTCGGCGAGGATATCCGCCTCTATCTTCTTGCGTCTATCTCCAGTCTCGTAATCACGAACCGATTGCTCGAGTTCCGTCACCTTCGCATCAAGATTCTTTTCCCTCGATTTCCATGACTTCGTCGTGCGTTCCTTTTCCTTCTTAAGAGCACCCTGCGCTTCCTTCTGCTTTTCGGTCTGCGTAAGGGTCTTTGCGTACTCCGTGCGCTTCTTAACTTCTGCCTCCTCTATGCCATGAATGCCATGTGCTGCTGCCTTATTCGGCTTTCCGAAGTCCAAGCCCCCCGGCTTCGCCACGAAAGCATTGAATGACTTCGAAGACCGTGCATCGAAGCTCGCGTGCGAGCCCTTGTCGGCGATGCCAGCTGCGAACCGGCCGACCTCGGTCTTGCCGAGTGGCGACCGGCGGATGGCTGTGCCGGCCTTCGCAGATGCAATTCCGATGGTGCGACGCCCGACGAATCCATAGGCGCCGAACACTGCTCCACCGGCTGTCTTTGTGGCGAAGTTCGCGCCCATGGCGCCGAGCCTCTTTGAGGCGACCAGAGACATAATCATAAGACCAATAACAATCATGTACACGAGGACTACCTGCATACTATCGCTGCTGCCGCTTGCCAGTGCACCAACGATAGGTTGGCCATTACCAAGTCCTTCAGCCACCTTAATGCTAATAAGCACAAGAAGGACATAGACTGGCGCGAAGAAGGCCTGGCTTATGAGTGCGCCCCACCATTTCCGCGCAAGCCCTTGAAATTGCGGCACAGCCATGCCGGCGAATCCAATGGGAGAGGTCATCATAAGAAACATGAGGACCACCGCACGTATAACCAACATAATTGCACCAGCTGCAAGGGTTACTGCGGCGATTGTTACGAAAAGCGCGGTACCGATATAAATGATGAACTTCTTCGTGTCATCGCTGCCACTTTGGGCTTGGACAACTGACGGATCCCATACGGTGGCTATGCCTGCCATGGAAATAATGGAACCCGAAATACCCTGGTTTGCGCATCCGCCATCTTGCCGATCTCCGCTGCAATCCTGGCCTGCTTGCAACGCGAAGGTTGAGCCGAAAGCATTTGATATATCTATGATCGCTTGCGCAGCGAAGAGGCTGAAGTTAAGGAGAATGGCGAAGATAATGAGCCGAGGGAGCGCTTTCCTCGCGCTGTACTCGTCCATGCTGTGAGTATTCAGAATGGTCGCGATTCCCATGAATATGAAGCCAAAGAGCAGAACTATATTGCCGATATCGCGCATGATGCTCCAAGCGAGAAGCAAGCCGCTAGAGTTCCCAAAGTATTGTCCGAATTCGAATACCGTCCTTATGATCGCCCAATTGAATAGCAGGCCGCTTATCCACAAGAGAAAAGTGGAAAGCCCCAATATTCCAAGTGCCAGGGGAGTGAGCAACCAGCTTATCGAGTTACTGAGTGCACAAAGGAAATCGCCCTGACAAGCGCTGCTATTAACCGTCTTTTGAGACGTTACGTTGCCCGCTGCATCTTTATCTGTTGTTCCGGTCTGTGAACCGGAAGTTACCACACCCGTAGTCCCGCCGTCCGGGTTGGTTCTTGTGCATGTAACGCCCGCACCATCCTTCCCTGCCCCAGGCGGGGCGCTTACCCCATCATCATTCAATGGGCCAGTATAGGAGCTCCCATCCGAATTGTTGATACAAGTAACTTCCTGGGCATGTACCCGCAGTGGAGACGTCGTTGCGAGGAATGCAAAAGCAGAAACCAGGAGCACGAAAAAAGTTGCACCGATAGTATTAAAATGAATGCTCGTTGGTTTTCTCGAGGGGATCTGTGCAGACATGTGCTCCATATTTTGGATATCAACTACCCGTTGCTGTCGGCGGGGTACTGCTCGAAGGTTGCTGGTACTGGCCGGGATCGGTCGCTTGGTCGAGGAAGGGGCGGCCTCCGCCATCGGATTGTTGCGTGACGCCGAGCAGCCCGCCTGAACCAAGCACATGCCCGACAAGCTGCTGGAAAAGCGCCCCGACTATCTCGTCTATCTCGTCGGCGGTCACGAGCGACTTCTCGCCGAGACCGAGCGCCTCGTTGATGCGCGGCGCGATGACCGAACCCGGTGTTTTTATAGATGCGCCGAAGCAGTCGTTGCTGCCAGCCAACTGCACTTCGATTCCGGCGGCTGATCCGCAATCCCGAAATGACATGAAACCGTCGCCCCAATTGAGTTCTTGCTGTCGAGTACCTTGAGTGGCGCTAAGCCGAGTATTGAGTTCGCGAAGCGCAACATCATACGCTCCATAAGGATTATTCTGCGGATTCACGATTGTTGAGAAGAGGGCGCTGTAACCACCTTTCGAGAAATCACCGCCGAGGAATGCCGCAGGATCCTCACTATAGTTGCTCAGCGTATATGGATAACGAACATAGAATGGGGTGTCACCTGTCGATAAATAATATCCGACACGGACCGCGGCACTGATTTCTTCGCTATATGGCGAGTCGATAATTCCTTCCGCGATTTCAGATACGAAATGGGCGGTAACCGTATCTCCTAAACGGAGCAGATTCCGCTGCAGGTCGGTCACGAACGCCGGCGAGCCCTCGAACCCGCTGTTTATCCAATTGACGGTGCTGCG
>DATAJW010000012.1:0-19119 GCA_036261925.1 Minisyncoccota bacterium
GGTCCTGATTATCTCCGTCGGCGCTTGCCTTGCTTGGTCTTGTTCGACCAACGGCCGTACCGTCGGTATTTCCTGGTCGGTCGATACGGCTGATCATACCCGCTTTCCGGGATGAACGCCGCGACCGGCTCATACGGCTGACCGCTGAAGAAGCCTGCCGCATACGCGCCGCGCGAACGGTCGAAGTCGATGCAATCATTACCGAGTCCGGACAGGGTTATACCGTCCGCTCCGATCCGCTCGAGGAGCAGGTCTTCCGTCGATACCTCGGGAAGATATGCAGGATAGAGGTGGGACGCGATCTCTAATGGCTCCACGTACAATGCCGTCGGGATAGCCCCGGTGAAGAATTGGTACGTGAGCGCCGCAACGTCGGCCGAATCGTCGATAAGATCGAATACGGCATTCAGCGCATCCTGGTCGTCCAGGCAGGCCATCCTCGTATGGCGGGCAAGGGCGCAGATCACGGCATGGTCGCTGACCGAGGGGTCAATGCCCAGTGTGAGGTGTCTATAGATTTCCAAGAGTTCCTGGTCCGTATACGGCATCGGGTGCCTCCGTAAGGTTCGTGGTTCCGTGCATACCCTACGCGCCCGCTACCTAAAGTCAAAGAACGGGCCCGGAACGTGAGTTCCGGGCCCGGGGTCATTTCTCGCGCGCAGCGCGATGCCGCTGTCGATGCGGCTTCCGCGGGAGCGGGCTCGCCTTCGCCTTAGGCGGAAGCATGGTCACGGTACGTAGGTTCGGCACCGCCGGCACTTTTTCATGCGTGCGCAGGAGCAGGGGCTGGATCAGGTACCAGTCGGCATGGAAGACGAGCGCCGACAGCGCGATGGGGAAGACGGTCATGCGCATGTCCTCCCGCTATCGCTTCTGGTTCCGGCGCATGCGCTTGCGCGCTTTCTTCTGCGCCTTCTTTCGGGCCACATCGGCCGCCTTGCGCGCTTTCTCATGCGCGCGGGCGGTCAATCGCGGGCGCTTCGAGCGCACAGGCAGCGAATCGGGCTGGACTCCGGCCGGATGCGGCAGAGCAGGCGCTCGGCGCCGTCCATGATACCGGATGCCGAAAAACGGTTCATCGAGCAGGTAATCGTAGTAGCGGTCGACGTGGATGTCCACGCACGGTGCATTGAAGACGTTGCCTGCCGTATGCGCATAGCTTCTTGCCATCACCTGCATCGCCGCGTCGCCGAGGCTCGGTACGGTTCCTTGGTTCATGTATCCCCTCCGTGATTGGAACTGTCTCCACTCAAATTGCCACCGAAATGGGGAATAGTCAAATGAGTCGGCGCCCGCGAGAGCGGGCGCCAGTTGCTGCGAGTCACGTGTTCCAGGCAAGGTTTCTCTGGTGTACTTCGGTCGCTTCCTGGCGGGCAGATCAGCTGCCAGTCGCACCATTCGTAGTCACGGAGAAGCCTATGCGCATTTGATCCTGGCTTCTCTCCTACGACCCTTGTGGTATCTCCTCGCATCCCGTTCCCTCAATCGAGGTAGAAGTCGAGTCCCTTCGTGGCGGGGGCTCTGGGAGTGCTTCTGGACGCAGGATATCACAAGCGTCAGGAAATCCAGGAATCCCTTATCTCAAGAGAGTATTCTTTACGGGCGATATGGCGAAGGATTACAGAAAGTGACATGAAATCAAGACGAAGCTTGAACACTCAGCCGAAGCGAAATATGCTCATCCGCGTGAAATATGGTGGTGCTCACTTGGTCTTAACGTGGGAGCAGAAATTGATGGAAAGAATGAGAACTTTGAACGCCCAGTCATTGTCATGAAGGTATACAACAAGCAAACATTGGTCGTGCTTCCACTCACGACTAAGGAACGATTCGACATCTTTCATCACAAACTTGACCTGGGTGACAGAAGCGTGTGGGCGAAGCTCACTCAGATGCGTGTTGTCAGTACAAAGAGATTACTTCGCAAAGTAGATCTTTTAGGGAAACATGAATTCCATATGCTTCGTGGTGCTTGGCTTGGTTCGCTCTAAAAAACATCGGGTCCCGCATTTCTGCGGGACCCTCGGAGGCCGAATCCGTAATGGGGAAAGTATAGTGCGGGCGGGGCCTCGGTCAATAAATCGATTACCCAGCCAATCAGGTAAGATTAGGTCTATGGCAGACCGAACGGCATACGACGAGGCATACGCCGCCCTCAACGTCGAACAGAAGCAGGCGGTGGATACGATAGAAGGGCCGGTCTTCGTGATAGCGGGCCCGGGCACGGGCAAGACGCAGGTGCTGACGCTCCGTATCGCGAATATCCTCCTCTCGACCGATACGCCGCCCGAGAGCATCCTCGCGCTCACGTTCACCGAGAGCGCGGCCGCGGAGATGCGCGAGCGCCTCGGTCGCATCGTGGGCTCGACCGCCTGGCGGGTGCGCATCCATACCTTCCATGGCTTCGCGGAATACCTCATTACGCGTTTCCCGGACGAGTTCCCGCGCATCGTGGGCAGCGAGGTCGCTACCGATGCAGAGCGTGCCGAGATACTGGATGCCGCGCTCATGACCGCCGAGGTCGCGCACCTGCGCCCGTACGGCGACCCGCTCTATTACCATGGCGCCGTTGCGCGTGCGATATCGACGATGAAGCGCGAGAACGTTACGCCGGACGCGCTTGCGGCGCGCATCGATGAGGAGCGTACCGCCTTCGACGCTATCCCGGATAAGGTGCACGCGAAAGGCAAGTACGAAGGGAAGATGAAAGGCGAGTTCGAGATCCTGAAGAAGAAGCTCGAGAAGACCGCGGACCTGCTCTTGGTATACCGCGCGTACGAGGAAGGGCTTGCCGCGAAGAAGCGCTACGACTTCGAGGACCTCATCCTCGAGACGGCGCATGCTCTCGCGGAGGACGAGTCGTTCCGCCGCCAGGCGCAGGAATCGCTCCTCTATATCCTCGCGGACGAGCACCAAGACGCGAACCGCGCGCAGAACGCGCTCCTCGAGTCCATGAGCGACTACCATGAGCGCCCGAACCTTTTCATCGTGGGGGACGAGAAGCAGGCCATCTACCGTTTCCAGGGCGCGGACCTCGATAACGTGCACTACTTCCGCGAGCGCTATGAGGGCACGACGGTCATCGCGCTCGTCGAGAACTACCGCTCGAGCCAGGCCATCCTCGACACGGCGCTCTCCTTGGTGGCGAAGTCGCCCGATACACGCCTTTCTCGCGTGCCGCTCCTCGCACGCGCGTCGCATGCCGCGAAGCCGATCACGCTCATCGACTGCCTGACGCCGGAAGGCGAGGCCGCGACGCTCGCGGAGAATATCCAAGCGCTCGTCGCGGATGGGGTCGCGCCGGGCGATATCGCGGTCCTGGTACGGCGCAATCGCGACGTCGGGCAGGTGGCGGAATGGCTCATCGCGCGCGGTAGAGCCGTCGCGGCAGCAGGCGAGGGGAACGCGCTCCATAACCGTTTCGTGCTCGCGCTCCTGCGGCTTCTTGAGGCCATAGCCTCCCCGCGCGACGAGAACCTCGCGGGCATACTTACCCTGCCCGCGTTCCCGCTCTCGGCCGCCGATACCTGGCGCGTCATGCAGCACGCGAAGAAGGAGCGGATGCCGGCTATCGAAGTGCTGCGCTCCCCGAAGGAACTCGAGGCGGCCAAGGTCGGGGCACGCGACAACGCAGAGGCGCTCGGTTCGCTCATCGAGAGCCTCGCGCGCATGGCCGCCATCGAGCGGCCGGCGACGGTCACGGAGGAGGCGCTCAAGAAGTCGGGTCTGCTTCCGGCGATGCTCGCCGCCCCCGACCGTGCGGAAGCCCTCGCAGCGGTACGCGGGCTCCTCGGCATGTTCGAGGACCTCGCACGCAGGGAGCACGGCGCGCAGCTCCCGCGCGCGCTCGAGCTCGTTCGGCTCTACGAGGAGCGCGGCATGAGCCTCTCCGGACGCTTGTTCGAGGACGAGACGCGCGTGAAGGTGATGACCGTGCATAAGGCGAAGGGTCGGGAGTTCAGGCACGTATTCATCCCGCTCGCGTCCGAGAGCGCCTGGTCCACTCGCTCGCGCCCCGAGCACTTCCATCTACCGGACATCCTCTCCGGTAGCGCGGAACTCGAGGACGAGCGCCGTCTGCTGTATGTGGCCATTACCCGCGCGAAGGAGCACGCGACCATTTCATACGCGCACACGAAGGCGGAAGGCCGCGCGGACGCGCCCTCGGCGCTTCTCGAGGACCTCGATCCAGAGCTGCTCGAGAAGCGGACCTCGACTATCGACCCGCCGGACCCGCTCACCCTCCCGAAGGAGGAGCGCGTACGGACGAAGCCCAGCGAGGACGACCTCGCGACGCTGCGCGCTGCGTTCTTCTCGCAGGGCCTCTCGCCGACGGCGCTCAACAACTACCTCGACTGCCCCTGGCACTATTTCTATGTGAACCTGCTACGCATCCCGGAAGCCGAGAATAAGTACATGCTGTACGGCACCGCCATCCACGCGGCGCTCCGCCGGTATGCCGACCAGCGCACGCTTGGCGAGGATATCGGCACTGCGGGCCTGTTAGCGGCATTCGAGCGCGCCATCGAGCGGTCGCCGCTCACCGACGCGAACATCACGGAGCTGAAGGAGAAAGGACGGCGCTCGCTCTCGAACTGGTGGGAGCAGCGGCGGGAGAGCTGGCCCGAGCGGACGCAGGCAGAAGTCGCAGTGGAAGCGTATATCCCGCTCGAGGGTGAACAGCTCCTGTTGCGCGGCGCCCTCGACCGCATGGACGAGGTGCCGGGCGGCTACCGCGTCATCGACTACAAGACCGGCAAATCGAAGAGCCGCAACGATATCATGGGCGCGACCAAGAGCGGTTCCGGCGACTACTATCGCCAACTCACGTTCTATAAGCTGCTCCTCGCCCGTACCGAGCAGCCGCGGGTCATGGTCGAGGGTGTCATCGAGTTCGTGGAACCGGACGATAAGGACCGTATCCGCACGGAAGGCTTCGAGATCACGGACGGGGAAGTCGCGGAGCTCGAGACGCTCATCCGGAAGACCGCAGGAGAGATACGTACGCTCTCGTTCTGGAACGAGCCGTGCGACGACGAGGAATGCTCATGGTGCAGGATGCGCTTCTCGCGTTAGGCCGCCTTCTTCTCTGGAGTGCCGAAGTAATTGCGTGCGGTCGCGACGAGCTCGGTACGGACCGGGTCCTGCTTGAGCGCGCCGCTATCGATGTGCATGCGCGCGCGGTATACCGGTTGTATGGTCGCAAGTGCCTGCTTATACGCCATAGCGGCTTCAGGCTTTCCGGTGCGGTTCGCGTATTCGAGCATTGCCGAGAGCTGGATGTATATCTCGTCGAGTATGACGCGCTGCGCAGGGTGCGCGGCGAGCGCTTTGGTGTCGTTATTGAGCCATAGGCGCGCAAGGTCCTCGACGACCGGCTGGCTCATGCCAATGACCAGGCGTGGGACGTTATTGCGCTTACCAATGAAATCGCCGCGCTCGTCCTTAAAGTACTTAATCGAACCGAGCTTGCCGCTATCTATCTCATCCTTAATAGCTTGAAGCTTCTTCTCCATCGTCGCTTTACCAAAGGTCACATCAACCGCAAGCGCGAGTATGCGCGAGCCATCCTCTGGACTGTGCCATTCGGCAAGCATATCCGTCTTGTTCACGAAATCGTCGTAGCGCGACGCTTTGAGCGTGGTGGCGTCCCCGAGCCAGTTACTCATCTCTGACTGCATAAGCACGATTGCTTCGAGGGTGTCGGCAATCTTCTTCGCGTTTGCTTCCTGTGGAGTCTGGTTGCTTTCAAACTTCTTCTCGAGGCGCTCGGTGAGCGCAACATCTTCTGCAATCGTGTCTGCGCTGTATACTTCGGCGAAGTCTGATTCGAGAATTGCGTAGTCAGGATTCGAGAGAACTTCATTGCGCGCCTTCTCGTACGCGTTCGCCATCGTCGGGGACAATTCGCGACGTGTTTCGCGTCTGCGGTCGATATTTCCGATGGCTGCGCGCTCTGGATTCATGCTACTGCACCTTTGCGAGAGAGTTCTCGATGACCTCCTTCATGCTCTCGTAGGGAAGCGCGCCATTGATGACGAGCGGGTCGTTGCCTTTGATAAGGATAACGGTGAACGGCGCGCCCTCGGCGCCCGCGCCGAGCGCATTCCGGACGTCCGCCATGACGGTCTTCGAGAAGCGACCGGAGGAGATGCACTCGTCGAACGGTCCTTGCGGAATGCCGAGCTGGAGGAGTATCTGCGAGTAATTGCGCGGGTTGAAGTCCGCAGCGCCCGGCGCGCCCGCGTTCACGGCATCGATGAAGCGATAGAAAGTGTCCTCGGTGCCGAGGAACTTCGCGCATTCGGCCGCCTGCGCGTGGGTGAGGGAATACGGATTGATGGTCGTGAGGGGGAAGTGGCGATAGACCCACGCGACGTTCCCTGACGGCGCGTATTCGGTCATGAGCTGCGCGAGCACGGCCTGGAAGGACTTGCCGAACTCGGAGTCGATATCGGAGTACTCGACGATGGCGACGGGCGCCTCCGGATTCCCGATGATGTGGTCGGTGAGCGCGACCGGACGGATAGCGTCCGGGTTGCCGCCTTCAGGCAGCGCGACGTTCGAGGTGCGTATGACGAATACCGTTATGGCGAGGATGACGCCAGCGCCGATGATGGCGGCGGGGACGAGCCAGCGGCGCTCGGGCTTAGGTTCCATAGGGAGATAATAGCACTAGAACGGGAGCGTATGGGTGAATGCGCTCTTGCCGCCCTCGGTACGCCAATGGCTCGTGTCTATCTTCAGGTCCTTGATGTCGCGCAGGTCCTTGTACTTCAGCGAGCCATGCGTAAGCGCATAGTCGTAGAGCTGGCGGGTGATGCGCACGTCCTGGATGCAGTACTCCTTCACCTTCTCGACGAGGCCCTGCTGCCACCACTCGACGGACTTGAGGCCGTCGCCCGACTTGCCGACCTTCAGGGTCGCTTCAGCAAGGGACTGGAGGCGGATGCGGCGGCCGAGCGCATTCGCGACCTCGACGAGCAGGTCGAGGGAACGGATCTTGGTGAGGTCGCCCGGGTAGTACTTATTGAGGAGCGGGATATCGAAGGTGTCGGAGTTGTAGCCGATGAGCACGTCGGCCTTCTCGATGATGGGCCAGAGCTGCGGAAGCTCCTCCTTGGTATAGGAAGTGAATTCGCCCGTATCGGATTCATGGATAGCGACGACGGCGAGCTCGAGCTGGCTCATGTCGTTGCGGGAGAACGACGGCAATACGTTCGCGGTCTCTATATCGAAGGTGATTTCTTTCATGGGAAGGGGAGCAGAAGCCTAAGCGCAGTACGGAAATCCGGAAGTAAGAAGCTATGAACTAGGAGCGGCGGAGGCGCGACACGACGCCCGCCATCGGCAGGGTCTCCTCCTCGCTCGAGGCGAGGGTCTTGAGGCGGAAGCAGGTGGACTTCATCTCTTCAGCACCTACGGCGACGAAGTAGGGGATGCCGCGCTTCACCGCTTCCTTCACCTGGTCGCCGAGCGGCTTATCCGAGACGTTCACGAGCACCGTGACGCCGCTCGCACGAAGCTCCTCGGCGAACGACTGCGCGCTCGCGATATCGTCCTCGGTCGGGGTGCCGACGAAGACCTGCGCGCCCGGGGTCGCCTTCGGGAGGAGGTTGTGGGTCGCGAGGAAATCGAGGAGCGTGACGTCGCCGAACGCGAAGCCGGTCGCGGTTATCTGCTCGCCGCCGAAGAGGCCGATGAGGCCGTCGTACCGGCCGCCGCCGAAGAGCGCGCGGCTGTTGTCGGGGTTCGTGTCGAATATCTCGAACACGAGGCCGGTGTAGTAGAGGAAGCCGCGGACGGTGGCGGGGTCGAAGACGACGTTGGTCATGCCGCGCGTCGCGAACGCGTCCATGAGGTTCTGCAGGGATGCATACTCGGCCTGTACCGCTTCGTCCGTGCCTTTCTCGATGAGCTCGAGCGGGTCGACGCCATCCTTACGGTAGTCAGCGCGGGCCGTCTCGAACTCTTCCGCAGACATCTTGTTCTTGCGGTCAAGCAGGCCGAGGTACTTCTTGGACTCCTCCTCATCAAGGCCGAGCGCGCTCGTGGCGGCATTCAGCATGGCGCGGGAATTCACGCGGATGGTGAAGTCCTCGTCCTGCGCGCCGAAGGCGCGCAGTATCTCGTACGCCATGACCACCGCTTCGCCCTCGGCTGCCGGTCCCGGGAGGCCGATGATGTCGACGTCCACCTGGTAGAACTCGCGGAGACGGCCCTTCTGCATGCGCTCGTAGCGGAAGCGGTTGCCGATGGAGAACCAGCGGAGCGGGAAGACGAGCTCGCGACGCTTGGCGGCGACCATGCGCGCAAGCGACGGCGTCATCTCGGGACGCAGCGTCACGCGGCGGTCGCCGCGGTCGGTGAAGGTATAGGTCTGGTCGTTGACTATCTCCTCGCTCGTCTTGGCTTCGTAGAGTTCCGCGCGCTCAAGAGGCGATGCGTTGTATTCCTCGTAGCCGTACTCGCGCAGCACTTTCCGCACGATATCGAAGCAGGCCTGCAGCCGTGCCCAGTCCTCGGGATAGAAGTCGCGGACGCCCTTGTACGGGTCGGTCGAGAGAGGTGCCTTGTCGCTCATTCCTCTAGTGTATCAAACGCCGACGCCCGGATGGGAGTCGTGAAGGCCGGCGACCTCCTTCATGATGAGGTCGCGCAGGCGGGTGGGGTCGGGAACGCCGGCCATCTCGAAGTCGTGCTCGGTGTCTGCGCCTGCGGTCTGCACGCGGATAGTGCCGTAATGGAGCAGGGTCGCGAAGAGCCCATTCACGTCGGTGGAGACGTCCTGCACGCGGATGAGGAAGAAGCTCGAGACGTGGCGGTCGAAGAAGCCGTGCTGGTGGATGTTCACGATGCGCTTGTTCGTGAATACCCAGTGATTGAGGAAGTACTGGGTAAAGGTGTTGAACGCGAGTATCCAGAGCACGAGCCACCACATGCCGAGGAAGAGGCGGAACCAGGGGTTCGCGCCCGAGAAGGCGCCGAGGGCCGCCAGGGCCTCGGGTGATGCGGCGGCGAATCCGCTCGCAAGCGCGGGAAAGAGCGTCGGCACCCACGCGATGAGCGCGAAGGGCAGCAGCTCGATGAAGAATACGAACCAGTGCTTCCGCAGGGAAAGTATCACGTTCTCGCCTTCTTCAAGTTCGAATTCTTCCATAGTTCAAATCTTAGGTGGCGATGAAGCCGCTTATCGCATACAGCGCGAGCAGGGCCGATACGATGACATGCGCGACCAAAGCCGGTATCGCGATCGGCGACCGGTGGCCGTAGCGCAGCCAGTGGTACGCGGCGATGAGGGTATAGAGCGCCCACAGGATGAAGATGACCCACGCGGCGACGGAAACGACCTGGTAGGCCGAGGCAGCGGAGAATGCGGGACCGATCTGTACCGACGTAGCGGTCGCGGCGGAGTCCATACGTTACGCGTAGTATCCCACGAGGTAGCGGGGCCGCCCATACTGGTCGGTGCGTATATCGGCGCGGCTCGCGCCGCCGGCTTCCACCAGGCGTACGGCCTCCTCGACGTTCGCTATGTCGCATTCCATCCAGAGCTCGGCGCCTTGGCGCAGATGCCCGGGAGCGTCCGTAGCGATGCGGCGTATGAGGTCGAGGCCGTCCTCGCCCGAGAAGAGCGCGGCCGAGTCCTCATAGTCGGTGACGCTCGCGTCGAGCGTGCGCGCTGCGGGTATGTACGGCGGGTTTGCCGCGATGAAGTCGAACCGGATATCCGGGAACGGCGCGAAGAGGTCCCCGGCGCGCACCGCGACGCGCGACGGGGCGATGCCGTTCTCGTCGAGATTCTTCTGGATAGTAGCCAGGTGCGCCTCGCCGAGCTCCGCGAACGATACCTGCGCGTTCGGCAGCGCCGCAGCTATCGCGACGCCGATGGCGCCGGAGCCCGCGCAGAGGTCGAGCAGCGCGAAGGGCTCGTCGCCGAACTTCTGGCTCGCATGCCGTATGAGGCGCTCCGTCCAGCACTCGGTCTCGGCGCGGGGGATGAGCGGTCTCGAATCGAGCTCGATGCGGGCGCCCGCGAAGGGAATCCACCCGATGACGTAGGCGAGCGGCTCGCCGGCGGCGAGCCGCTCGAGGTCCGCGGTCAGGTCAGCATGCGTGTCCCCTTCGTATTTGTCCCGGATGAGCGCGGCGATGTCTTCGGCAGGGATATCCGTCATGGTGGGTTTGAGTGTAGCCCATCGCCGGCTACACTTCATGCATATGCGCATACACCTCTGGAACAGCATCTTCAGCATCTTCTTCGCCGGGCTCCTCGCGTATGGCGTCTACTGGCTCTTCGCCATGGGCCGGCTTTCGTACGTGGCGCCCTGGGAGTTCTTCCTCATGGCCCTCGCGACGTTCCGCCTCGTGCGCTTGTGCTGCTACGACCACATCACGGACTTCGTCCGCAGCTGGTTCAGGGGCGCTGCGGACGACTCGTTCTTCGGCGTCATGAATACGCTCCTCAATTGCCCGTGGTGCACCGGCCTCTGGTTCGGCGCGCTCGTCGTCTTCGCGTACTTCGCGACGCCGTACGCGTATCCGGTCATCATCGTGCTCGCGGTCGCGGCCCTCGCGACGTTCTTCCAGCTCCTCACGAACCTCGTCGGCTGGAACGCGGAAGACAAGAAGCTCGAGGTACGCCGCGAAGCGCGCTCCTGACCGCGGGGCTGCAGGAAGCGCCCCTCCCGTGTGATAAGGTAGAGGCATGCGTTCCTCCTCGAACAAGGGATTCACCCTCATCGAGCTCCTCGTCGTCATCGCGATCATCGGCGTCCTGTCCTCGGTCGTGCTCGTGAGCCTGAACCTGGCGCGCGCCAAGGCGCGCGATACCCAGCGCCTGACCGACATGCACAATCTCACGTTGGCGCTCTCGCTCGCGCGCACGGACGGGAACCTGCCGACATCGGGTTCGACCTACATCCCCATACTCGGCAACTCGACATCGGTCACGCTCAAGAACCGCATCAGCCCGTACCTGCCGACCATTCCGAGCGAGGTATCGACCACGGGAACCGGCGACGTCCGCTACCTGTACTGCAACAAGACGACCGTCGGTACCGGCTCGTACTGCAACGCCGACAACGACCCTAATACCTATGCCATCCGCTTCCGGACCGAGACGCGTCCCTTCGGCGGGACGGCGGACATGTATTGCGCGACGAGCATCGGCATAGAAGCCATGCCGGTCGGCGAGAACGGCGGCCAGCCGGGCGTGTGCATACAGCGGTAGCGGAGGAGCGCAACGCAAAAGGCCCTTCCTCGGAAGGGCCTTTTGCGTTGCTCCGAACGGAGCGAGCGGAGCTAGTACCCGCCGCCGTAGCCGCCGCGGTCGTTGCCGCCGCCGAAGCCACCGCGACCGCCGCCGAAGCCGCCGGTGCGCGGGCCGCCTGCTGGGCGGTCACCCTGCGGGCGGGCGTTGGAAACCGAGAGCATGCGCCCATCGAATTCCTTGCCGTCCCAACGGTCGATAGCGGCCTGCGCGCCTGCCTCGTCCGCCATCTCGACGAAACCGAATCCGCGCGAGCGGCCGGTCATGCGATCGCTGATAATGCTGGCCGATACTACCTCGCCTGCTTCCGAGAAAGCGGTGCGAAGCTCGTCCTCGGTCGTGCGGTAGGGAATACCGCCGACATAAAGCTTGCTTGTTGCCATGTGGCTATGTGATACCTGGATAACCTCGCCGATGCCGAACGCTTAAAGGGCAATTTGGAGTACCTGCGAGTTAGGCTCACTATGCTATAGATAGCGAGAAATAACAAGGTTTTCCGCGGATAGGTGTGGATTAGCGGGTGCGCGCGTTGAGCTCGCGTATCGTGCGGTTGCGGTGGATGAGCTCGTCGTTGCGTATCGACTCGAAGAGCTGGTATTCGGTGAGGTGCTCGCGTCCGTAGAGCGCGAGGAACTCCGACTCGCACATGCGGTGCTTCAGGGACTGCTCCTCGTTCCCGAGGAACTCGTCGTACTGATGGTAGGCGTGGTTCTCGAAGACGTAATTGAGCTCGAGCGCGGAGCGGCGCGAGACCATGTACAGGAAATAGAGCGTCCAGAAGTAGAAGAACGACATGACAAGCGGGATGAGGGTGTGGCGGATAGGGTCCGCGCACTTGAGCCGCTTCACGATCTGGGAGATGACGACGACATGCAGCGTCTCATTGTCCTGCGCCATGCGGCTGAACGCGCTCGTCTTCGTAAGCTCGATGGCGCGCGCCTCGTTCTGGTAGAACGCGGTGAGGAGGGTATAGGCCGCGACTTCCCACGACTGGTAGGGGATGCGCGCGATGACCTCGATGGCCTTGAACTTCGCGTAGCCGGGCTTCCGGCCGTAGAGGAGCGTGCCCACGCCGACGAGGATGCCGCCGAGGAACTTCGCGACGAGGCCGACCCGGTACTCGTCGTAGGGACGCGCGTATTCGGCGCGGAGCGCGTCGTCGTTGAGCTCGCGCGCGAGCGCTTCGTGAGCGGCGAAATCATCGGTCATGGCGCTACTGTAGCATGCGGTGCATAACGCGCTTCGGCATCCGGAACGGCTGGGTATAGTGGATGCATGCGTTCCCTACGAACCCTGCTGCGCTCCTCGGCGCGGAGCGCCGCGCTCGCGCTCCTCGGCCTTCTCCCGGGCCTCGCGAGCGCGCACGAGGTCTACGTGCTGACCTCCGAGCAGATAGAGAGCGGCCTGTCGGCGCCGCGCACGACCGTCGTCTCGGTCGTGATGCAGGACCCGAGCTCGTTCCTGTTCTGGGGCGCCATCGCCGCGCTCGTCATCGTCGCCATCTTCCTGCTCTCGCTCTCGCGCGCCCTCGAGCGTGCGTGCCGGCCGTTCTTCATGCGCATCAAGCACTACGCGCCCGCAGTCGCGCGTGTCACTATCGGCGTATCGTTCCTCGCGGCCGCGTACTACCAGGCGCTCTTCGGTCCTGAACTGCCGCTCTCCGTGGTCTTCGGCCCGTTCGCTTCGGTCGTCACGGCGCTTCTCGTTGTCATCGGCGTCCTCGTCATCATCGGCTGGCGCACCCGCCTCGCGGCTGGCGCGGCGCTCCTGCTGTTCGCTGTCGCTGTGGTCGAGTATGGGTCGTACATGCTGACCTATACGAACTACCTGGGCGAGATAGCCGTCCTCCTCATCGTGGGCCCGCACCGCCTCGGCGCCGATAGGTTCAGGAGCGCGGCCGCGGCCGCCCTGCATCCGCTCGACGCGTTCGCGAAGAAGCTCGCGCCCTATAGCTTCCTCATCCTGCGCATCGCGTTCGGCATATCGCTCATCTACGCGTCCTATTACGCGAAGTTCCTCCATAGCGAGCTCGCGTACGAGGTGGCGTCGCTGCCGCTCGCTGGCCACGCGTTCGGCCTCGCGCACTATTTCCACATGGAGCCGCACTTCCTCGTGCTCGGCGCCGGCATCGTCGAGCTGCTCATCGGCGCGTTCATCCTCCTCGGCATCGAGATGCGCTTCACGGCGCTCTTCCTCGAGTTCTGGCTCGCGCTCTCGCTCGTCTATTTCGGCGAGGTGGTCTGGCCGCATCTCATACTCATCGGCATCCCGATCGCGCTCTTCATGTACGGCTACGACCGGTATTCCGTCGAGGGCTGGCTATTCAAATCGCCCGACCGCGACCCGGTCTTCTGACCCGCGATCGATGCATGGCCACCGCCCGGTATCGAATGGTTAGAGCGCAGTGATCATGTCCCGCTCGATGTCGGCGAAGGTGCCGCCGACCTTCTTGCCGGGATTGAAGACGCCGGTCGGGTCGAAGATATGCTTCGTGCGCGCGAAGAGCGCGACCATTTCCGGGCCGAAGAGCATCGGGAGGTACGGTGTGCGGATGATGCCATCGTTGTGCTCGCCGGTGGTGGAGCCGCCGTACTTGATGACGAGCTCGTAGACGCGCGGCGAGAGCTCGAGGATGATCTGCCGCGTCTCGGGCTTCGATAGGTCCATGAGCGGGATGATATGGAAATTGCCGTTGCCGATGTGGCCGGCGACCGTATAGATGAACCGGTCCTTGTATTCGGCGAGGAGCGCATTCAGTTCCGGCAGGAAGGCCGGATACGAATCGGGCGGCACCACGAAGTCGTCGATGAACGGCGCGGCATAGAGGCCGTTCGAGTTGCTGCGCAGGAGCGTGAAGCTCTCGCGGCGCACGATCCAGTACTTCTCGGCATCCTTCTCGGTCCGCTTCACGCTCGTCTCGAGGTTAAGGTGCGCGAGCGCTTGGCGCGCGCCTTCCGCTTTCCCGATAGCTTCCTCACGCGTGTCCTCGGAGAACTCGGCCATGAGAATCAATTTCGGCACGCCGCCGCGAAGCGCCATGCCGACCTCGGGCATGAAGGAGAGGCCGAGGCGCACCGCGCGCCCGAGTCCCATCTGGCTAAGCATCTGGGGCAGGAAGCGCACCGCGAGCTTGAAGGTCTGGTCGTCGTACGACTCGAACGATTCCGGATTGAAGGGAAGCACCGTATGCACGATTTCCGGAAGCGTATCGAGGTCGCGCAGGAAGATGACGAGCATCGAGCGGTATCCCTGCTCGCGCACGAGGCGCAGGCGCATCCTCGTCGTGAGCGCGAGCGTGCCTTGGGCGCCCGTGATGAGCTTCGCGAGGTTCACGCGGCCCGTCGCTGCGTCCACCACGCTCCAAAGCGCATAGCCGGCGGAGTTCTTCGAGACCTTCGGCTTCTTCTCCTCAATGAGCGCCTGGTTTTCGTCGATGAGCTGCAGCAGATCGCGGTAGATGACGCCCTCGAGCCCCGGCGCATGCTTCTTCTCCTCGACTTCCTCGGGCGAGAGGTCCCTGAAGGTCGTGACGCTGCCGTCGGCGAGCACGACCTCGAGCTCGTCGACATAGTCGTGCGTCTTGCCGTACTCGAGCGTGCGCTCGCCGCCCGAATCGTTGTTGACGATGCCGCCCATCGCCGCGAGGTCGCGGGAGGCGGGGTAGGAAGGGAGGAGCTGGTTGTCGACCTTGCGCGTTTCCTTCTCGAAGTCGCGGTAGTAGGCGCCGGGCTCGGCGACGGCGAAGCCGTCGCCGACCTCGATGGTCCGGTTCATGTACTTCGTGAATACCGCCACCACCGAATCGGTGAGCGGGCCGCCCGACATGTCGGTGCCTGCCGAGCGCGCGGTCACCGAGACGTCCTCGCCGCAGGCCCGCGCCTCGGCGACCGTCTTCACGAGCAAGGCTACATCGCGCGTGTTCTTCGGGTACACCACGACCGCCGGCTTCTTCACGAAGACGCTCGTGTCGCGGCTCATGAGAGTCCGCGTCGCGTCATCGGTGACGACGTCGCCAGCGAGCGATGCACGCAGCTTCTCGATGAGGCTCGGAGTCATGAGGAGAGTATAGCGCGCGCATTCGCGCATACGTGAAAGCGCCCCGGAATTCATTCCGGGGCGCGTGCCGTATCAGGCGGCGACTGCCGTTGCTTCAGGCTGCCATCCTCGGACATAGCGACCGAACGCGTTGATGGCTTCTCCGAGCTCAGGGAACCGATACTGCTGCATCGGCCTGCCTACGGCCTCGAAACGCACCTCGCATCTCTGGGCGTCGAGGATGATCTGCGCGACAAGCGATGCGCCGATCGGCTCCCGACGCGCGAGCGCCTCGACGACGTACGTGCCGTCGTTTCGATGCCGGCCGTCGATCGAAATTCGTTGGTTCTCGTTGCGGCCGGCGTAATCATTCGCGACCTTGAGCGCCTCCGATGCAAAGCCGTCTTGATGCAGAAGGATATCGCTGCGTGCGTCCTCCAGGCGTGCGTGCGCAGCGACGAGTCGCTGCATAGGCGTTCTCTTCTTGAAGAACATGGTCTCCTCCGAGCTGTGACTGGGGGGATAGTGCTACAAATACTCCCTTAGGTCAATGAATGCCTACGCGTGCGCATGCAGCCGCAGGGACGAGAAGTACGCTGCCGCGACGAACGCGAGGCCGATGCCGCCGGTGACTATCTCCGGCACCTCGTACAGGAGGCCCGCGAACATGGAGGCCGCGAGGCCGAAGATGGCCCAGTGCGCGCCGTGCTCGAGGTAGACGAGGGTATCGAGCGTGTTCTTGCGCACGAAATAGATGGTCATGGAGCGGACGAACCACGCGCCGATGCCGAGGCCGGCGACGATGATTGGAATCGAGGTCGTGAGCGCGAACGCGCCGACGACGCTGTCGAGCGAGAACGCCGCATCGAGCACGTTCAGGTACAGGAAGAGCGTGAGGCCGCCAGCGGCCATATTGGTCGCGGTCGAGGAGAATGAGTCCGCGAGCCCCTGCATGAGGATGAAGAGCACGATGCCGACGATGCCGGCCACGAGTATGACGCCCTGCTCCGCGGGGACGAAGAACGAGAGGGTGACGAGCGCGATGAGCGCGATGCCGATCTCGACCGCATCGATGCGGCCCAGCTTCGTGAGCTGGCGCTCGATCCACTTGATCCAGTGCACGTCCTTCGCCTCGTCGAGGAAGTACTTCAGCGACACCATCAGGAGGAAGGTCGCGCCGAAGGAGTAGATGGCGTGCTTCGCGCCTTCGAGCAGGTGGCCGTATTCCTCCGGACTGAACGCGGCGAGCTTCGCGACCACCCAGGGCGATGCCCAGACGCTCGCGCTCACGATGAGTATCGGGAGGATGAGGCGGGTGCCGACGACCGCGATGAGGATGCCCCAGGTGAGGAAGCGTTCCTGCCACGCCTCGCTCATGCGCATCAGCACGCGCGCGTTCACGACCGCGTTATCGAACGAGAGCGTGACCTCGAGTATGACGAGCAGCACCGCGGTCACGAACGCCCACGGTCCGGCCCAGACGAATATGCCGGCGAGCACGAGGGCGGAGACGACGGTCGGCACGAGGAAGAATTTCATAAGGACGGATTGTAGCACTAGTGGATGCCGGCGACCTTGAAGTTGAAATGCAGGTTCAGGAGATAGTTGCCGAAGCCGACGACGCCCGCGACGAGCGTCCGTGCTGCGAGGTAGTGGAGCGCGAAGGCGCCCACGAGGAGGGCGACCGCTCCCGTGATGCCGAGCGCGGCAACGCACGCAAGGCCGATGAAGTACGCATAGCCATGGTGCATCTTCCGTTCGGAGCCGATGAAGACGAACCTGCGCGAGAGCGCGTAATTGACGCTGACCGCGACAAGGAAGCCGATGGGCGTCGCGACGTAATACGGGATGCCGACGAGCTCCGTCATCGCGGCGATGAGGAGCAGGTCGAACGCGAACGTCGAGCCCCCGACGAGGCTATAGCGGAACAGGCGCAGAGCGCTCCGGCGCGTGATAGCGGGCATATACGGACATCATAGCGCCCTCATGCGGTAGTGGTATACTCGCTCGTACGTATGGCGACTCTTGATGGAACGGCACCCGCGATAGAGGTCAAGGAGGTCAGGAAGGTCTACCAGAAGCAGGGCAAGCAGGAGGCGACGACCGCGCTCACGGGCGTCTCGCTATCGATCGCGCAGGGCGAGTTCTTCGCGCTCTTGGGCCCCAATGGCGCAGGCAAGTCGAGCCTCATCGGCATCCTGTCGGGCCTCGTGAACAAGAGCGGCGGGAGCGCGAGCATCTGCGGTATCGATATCGACGCGCATCCGGCTGCTGCCAAGTCCTTCATCGGCCTCGTGCCGCAGGAGATGAACTTCAATATCTTCGAGAAGGTGCTCGATATCGTCGTCGACCAGGCCGGCTACTACGGCATGACCCGCGCACAAGCATTGCCGCGCGCGGAGCAGGTCCTGAAGGACCTCGGCCTCTGGGAGAAGAGGGACGCGAAGGCGCAGGCGCTCTCGGGCGGCATGAAGCGCCGCCTCCTCATCGCCCGCGCGCTCGTGCACGAGCCCAAAGTACTCCTCCTCGACGAACCGACCGCAGGCGTCGACGTGGAACTGCGCCGCGGCATGTGGGACTTCCTCCGCGAACTCAACGCGAGCGGCACCACCATCGTCCTCACCACCCACTACCTCGAGGAAGCCGAGCTGCTGTGCCGCCGCGTCGCCATCATCAACAAGGGCGCCATCATCGAGCAGGGAAGCGTGAAGGAACTCCTCACGAAGCTCAACTTCGTGACGCTCACCCTCGACGCGACCGAGCCCGTCAAGGACGCGGCGCTCGTGCTCCTGCGCGAGATGAAGCTCACGCGCATCGACGAGAACACTCTCGAGCTCACGCTCTCGCCGGGCGAGACCGTGAACGATGCGATGCGCAAGATATCGAGCGCGGGCATACAGGTCGCGAACGTCCGCAACGCCGGCAGCCGCCTCGAGGAGGTATTCATGAATCTCATCAAGAACTGATATGACCCGCTCACCCATCCTCGTCGGCTACTGGACCATGGTCCGCAAGGACTTCGTCCGCATCATCCGCATCTGGTCGCAGACGCTCTTGCCGCCTGCGGTCACCATGGCCCTCTACTTCGCCATCTTCGGCACCTTCATCGGCAGCCAGGTCGCGAATATCCACGGCTTTCCGTACATCCAGTTCATCGTGCCGGGCCTCATCATGATGTCCGTCATCACGAGCGCGTACATGAATACCGTCTCCACGTTCTATTTCGCCAAATGGACCCGCACCATCGACGAGCTCCTCGTCTCCCCGATGCCGAGCTGGACCGTCATCGCGGGCTTCGTCACGGGCGGCCTCATGCGCGGCGGCCTCGTCGGCATCGTGGTCGTCCTCGTCTCGCTCTTCTTCACCAAGCTCGCGCTCTTCTCGGTCGGCATCATCATCGCGGCAGCGGTCCTCACCGCGCTCCTGTTCTCATTCCTCGGCCTCGTGAACGGCATCTTCGCGAAGTCCATGGACGCTATCAGCATCGTCCCGACCTTCGTGCTCACCCCGCTCACGTATCTCGGCGGCGTCTTCTATTCGGTGGACCAGCTGCCGGAGTTCTTCCGCGCGCTCTCGCTCTTCAACCCCATCCTCTACATGGTGAACGCCTTCCGCTACGGCTTCCTCGGCGTCTCCGACGTGCCGCTTAGCATGTGCTTCGCGGTGATGGGCAGCCTCACCATATTCGCGTTCGCGTTGACGCTGTATCTGTTCCATCGGGGCGCGGGACTTAAGCAATAAGGCCCTCCGTGAGCAATTCTTTCTCAACCCTGGAGTACCTTAACGGGTTATTAGAAAGAACCGCTCGCTCC
>DATAJW010000013.1:0-93362 GCA_036261925.1 Minisyncoccota bacterium
GGTCTCCGTGCCCTCGAGCGGGCCCTGCTGGAGCTCCTCGATGCGGTCCTTCACGTCCTTGCCGGTATCGACGATGTTGCCGCCGCGGCTCTTGTATACGGAAAGGGTGAGCGCTGGCGAGGACGGCGCGCCGTTGACGGAGACGCGGGAGTACGACGAGGCATCAGCGAGCCCGTCGACGACGTTCGCGACGTCGCGCACATGGAGCACGCTGCCCGCGGGGCCCGGCAGCGCGATGTTCGCGACCTGATCGGTATCGGTGATGCCGGCTTCCAGGCGCACCGCGTACGCCACGTCGTCGACGACGATGGAGCCGAGCGGCGAGGCGATGCCGGACTGGCGGATAGCGTTCGCGACGTCGCTCGCCGAGAGGCCGTACTGGCGGAGCTTGGCCTGCTCGATGATGACCTGCACCTGGCGCTCGCGTACGCCCGAGAGGGAGACGGAGGATACGCCCGGCACGCGCTCGAGCTCGTCCTTCGCCTCGTGACCGAGCGCGGTCAGCTCCGCCGGCGAGAAATCGCCCGAGAGCGAAACGATGAGTATCGGCTGGTCCGCGAAATTGACGTCAGTGACGGTCGGGTCCTCGGCCTCGCTCGGGAGCTCGGGCCGCGCCTTCTCGACCTCGTCCTTGAGGAGCTGGATGGACTTGTCGATGTCGGCGCTCGCCTCGAACTCGACGGTGATGGAGGAGACGCCGTCGCCCGAGGTGGACGAGACCTTCGAGACGCGCTCGACGCCGAGCACGCGGTCCTCGATCTTATCGGTGATGAGGCGCTCGACATCCTCCGCCGACGCGCCCGGCAGGACGGTCGTGATGATGCCGATCGGTATCTGGATTTCCGGGGACGATTCCTTCGGTATCGCGATGGCCGCATAGAGGCCGGCGAGGATGAGCACCGCCGCGAGGAGGATGGTGAAGTGATGCTTGTTGATGAAGAAGGTCCAGAATTTGGTCATGGCGGGAGGGGCGTAGGCAGTAGTAGGTAGTAGGCAGCGAAGAGGGTACGAAAGGAGCGGGGCTAGTCGGCGATGTTGACCTGCTGGCCCTCGGCGAGCCCGCGCGCGTCGGTGACGACGCGCATCTCGGGCGTGAGCCCGGAGAGGACCTCAATGCGGTCGCCGCGGACCGCGCCGACCTCGACGGCGCGCGCGGCGAGCCTGCCGTCCTCGCCCACGGTGAAGACGATGCGCTCCTCGGCGCGCAGCTTGACGGTCGCGAGCGGAAGGAGGAGCGGTCCTGCGGATTCGTCTTCGGCCTCCGCGCGCGGAGCGGCGTTCGGGAGCGCGATGCGCACCGACTGGCCGTTGACGAGCCCGTCCGCCGCCGCGACCGCGACATGCACCTCGATCTGCTTGGTGCTCGGATCGAGCGCGGGCGCGACCGAAGTGACGATGCCGTCATAGGTATCGTTCACGCGGACGGCGCCGCCGGCCGCGAGCAGCGCGCGGTCGTCCTCGGAGACGTACGCGACGATCTCGAGCGCGCCGTTCTGCGCGACGGTCGCGACATGCATGAACGCCGTGACGTAGTCGCCGACGCGTATCGGGAGGAAGTTCACCGTGCCGCCGATGGGCGCGCGGATGATGGTCTTCTCGAGCTGCGCCTGGGCGCCGCGCAGTGCGCCGAGCGCGGACTTCACCGACGCGTCGACGCTCGCGGTCGAGGTGACGCTGCGGTTGCGGTAGGACTCGCGCGCCGACGCGATGGCGGCGAGCTGCGCGTTCACGGTGGCGCGCGCGGCGGCGAGGGCTGCGGTCTGCTCCGCGGTCACGCGGGAATCGCGCGCGTTGGCGGAGGCCGCGAGGCGGCTCACGTGCTCGGAAAGGGCCTGGTACGCCGCTTCCGCTTCAGCGAGAAGCGCTTCCGGTTCGCGCGTGCCTGCGGACGGGACGTTCGCGGCGAAGCTCTTCCGCACGCCCTCGAGCGCCGTCCGGTCGCGCGACAGCGCGGTCGGATCGGTCGTCGCCGGATTGATGAGGAGCTTCGGGCCGTACGGGGTCGGTGCGCCGTAGAAGGCATCGACCTGCGTCTCGATGGCCGTGTCGAATGCGGTATAGGCGGTGCGGTACGCATTGCGCGCGGCTGCCGTCGCGTCGGTCGGGGAGACCGCGGAGCGCGCGGCGACCGCGGCGTCGTACGCGCCCTCGGCCTGGAGCACCATCGCGCGCTCGCTCGCGTTCTCGAGCTCGGCGATGACGCTACCTGCGCCGACCGCGCCGCCGAGCCGGGCATTCACGCGGCGCACGGTACCGCCCGTCTGGGCGAGGATGTCGGCTTCGGTCACGGAGCGGACCGTGCCGATGATGCTGACGGAATCGCCGGCGCCCGAGAGCTCGCCGACCGAGGCGAGCGTGACGCTGCGAAGCTGCTCGGCCGAGTCGTCCGATTCGGTCGAGCGCAGGAACGCGATGCCGCCGATAACGAGGGCGGCGAGGATGACGGCAAGGACGACCTGCTGCCAGAGCGGGAGGCGGCGAAACCTGCGCCAGGCGGAAACGGAAAAAGCCCGTACCCGGGCAGCGCTGCGCTTCGCGAACGATATGAGAGATGACATACCTATATATTGTAAACGAATTACGACCTTCTGTCAATTCACGGCCAGGGGCTATCCTTGGATTTTAACCCGCGCTCGGGCGACAATGGAGTGCATACCCTTATGGCGACCTCCTGGCACGCACGGACCCTCGACGATATACGGAGCGCGCTCGGTACCGGCGAGCGCGGCCTCTCGTCTGCCGAGGCGGCCGCGCGGCTCGCGAGCCACGGCCCGAACGCGCTTCCGACCGCGAAGGCCGACTCGCTGCTCGCGATATTCCTCCGGCAGTTCCGGAGCCCGCTCATCTACGTGCTCATCGGCGCCGCGGTCATCATCTATCTCATCGAGGATCCGGTCGACGCATACATCATCGGCGCGATACTCCTCTTCAACGCCGTCATCGGCGCCGTGCAGGAAGGGCGCGCGGCGAACACGCTCGCCGCGCTCAAGTCGTTCGCCGAGGCGGACGCGGTCGTGCTGCGCGACGGGAAGGAGCTCATCGTCCCGGACCGCGCGGTCGTTCCGGGCGATGTGCTGGTGCTCGCGGAGGGGCAGAAGGTCGCGGCGGATGCAAGGCTCGTCTCCGCGCGCGGCCTGCGCATCGACGAGGCGGCGCTCACGGGAGAATCCGAGCCGTCGCTCAAATCGGCCGAGACGCTTCCCCCGGGCGACCGCGTGCTCGGCGACCAGGAGAACATGCTGTTCAAGGGCACGAACGTGGCGGCGGGCACGGGCCGCGCCATCGTCGTCGCGACCGGCACCGCTACCGCCATCGGCGCCATCGCGCACGAGCTCGCGTCCTCCGCGACGGAGATACCGCTCCAGGCGACGATACGCCGCCTGACGAACGTCATCATCGCCGTCGTCGCGAGCGGCGGGCTCGGCATCTTCGCGCTCGGCATGCTGCTCGGCCACTCGGCCACCGAGATGTTCGCGACGGTCGTCGCGCTCGCGGTCTCGGTCATCCCGGAGGGCCTGCCTATCGTGCTCACGCTCGTGCTCGCCTCGGGCGTCTGGCGCATGAGCAAGCGCAACGCGCTCGTGAAGAACCTGCAGGCGGTCGAGGCGCTGGGGCAGGCATCGACCATCGCGGTCGATAAGACGGGCACCATCACGCGCAACCAGATGGTGGTGGAGGCGGTATACGCCGAAGGGTCGCTGTTCACGGTCACGGGCGATGGCTACGCGCCCGTCGGGGAGATCGCCGCGGACGGCGCGCCTATCGCGCCCGGGAACCATCCCGAGCTGCTCGTCGCGGGCCAGATAGCGGCGTACACGTCGACCGCGCGCGTCGCGTACGACGAGACGAAGCAGGTATGGCAGGTGACGGGCGACCCGACCGAAGCGGCGCTCATCGTGCTCGCGCGGAAGATCGGCTTCGAGAAGGAGGACCTCGAGCGCGAATCGCCGCCCGTGGCCGAGCTGCCGTTCACTTCCGAGCTCCGCTACCATGCCGCGGTGCACGGCGGCAGGCGCGGCATGGCGCTGTCGGTGACGGGCGCGCCGGAGTTCATGCTCGCTGCGTCGACGATGGTGCGCGAGGGCGGGACGGTCGCGCCGATGACGGCCGAGAAACGCGTCGCGCTCGAGGCGCGCATGCTCGAGCTGTCGGGACGCGGCCTCCGCGTCCTCGCGTACGCCGAGCGCGCGGGCGCCCGCGCGCCGCTCGCGCCCGCGGATGTCGCCGGCCTGACGTTCCTCGGCTTCTACGCGATGAAGGACGGGCTGAAGGCGGAAGTCCCGGCCGCGCTCGCGAAAGCGCGCGCCGCCGGCATCAAGGTCGTGATGATTACGGGCGACCATGTGGCGACGGCGCGCACCGTCGCTCTGGAGGCCGGCATCTATCGGGAGGGCGACCGGGTGCTCTCGGGTGCGGAGATGGATGCGCTCTCCGACGGCGCGCTCGCCGGCATCCTCGCCGAGGTGTCGGTGTTCGCGCGCGTGACGCCCGACCACAAGCTGCGCATCATCAAGGCGTACCGCAGGGCGGGGCAGATGGTCGCCATGACGGGCGACGGCATCAACGACGCGTCGTCCCTGGTCGCGGCCGACCTCGGCGTCGCGATGGGGAAGATCGGCACGGAGGTCGCCAAGGAAGCGGCGGACATCATCCTGCTCGATGACGACTTCGGCTCCATCGTCTCGGCGGTCGAGGAAGGCCGCGGCATCTACGCGAGCATCAGGCGCGTGACGCTCTACCTGTTCTCGACCTCCGCGGGCGAGACGCTCGTCATCGCGGGCGCGCTCATCGCCAGCTATCCGGTGCCGGTGCTCCCGGCGCAGATCATCTGGCTCAACTTCGTCACCGACGGCTTCCTCGATATCGCGCTCGCCATGGAGCCGAAGGAGGAGGGCCTGCTCGAGAAGCCGTTCCGCAGGCCGGGCCGCTACCTCATCGATCGCGCGATGGCGGCGCGCATGTTCCTCATGGCGCTCTCCATGACCGCGCCGACGCTCCTGCTCTTCGGCCTGTTCCTCGACGAGGGGCTTACGAAGGCGCTCACCGTTTCCCTGACGACGCTCGCGGTGCTGCAGTGGTACAACGCCTGGAACTGCCGCTCGGAGGATCGTTCGCTCCTTTCCATGAACCCGTTCGGCAATCCGTACCTGGTCGGCGCGACCGCCATCGTCGTCGGCCTGCAGCTCGCCGCGCTCTATACGCCGTTCCTTCAAGGCCTCCTCACCACCATGCCGCTTTCGCTCGAGGAATGGGGCCTCATACTCCTCGCGTCGACGCCGATTCTCGTCGTCGAGGAAATCCGCAAGCTCTTCGTACGGCGCACCCGTCCGCTCCCTCCCCGCGCCTCGCCCGCCGCTTCATCAAGGACGGACCTTGATACTCCTTAGGAGACTTCGGTTAACCGGGGCTTCATGGGTGGCGGAGTACAAGTAGTGGGTACTCACTATCACTAAACGCACGAAACCATGAAGAAATTCACCGTCGGCGTCTTCGTCGCCCGCGAGGACGCGGAGAAGGCCATTAACCGATTGCATAACGAGCTGCACGTTTCGACGGATGACATCTCCTATCTCTATCGCAACAGCGACGGGGAAGTGAAGGAAGTGGAGGCGCACGACGTCGCGACCGATACGCCGACCGAAGGTGCCGGCAAGGGCGCGGCAATCGGCGGGACCATCGGCGCGCTCGCCGGCATCGCCGCGGTAGCGGGCATCATACCGGTCGTCGGGCCCCTGTTCGCGGCCGGGCCGCTCGCCGTCGCGCTCGGGCTCACGGGCGCTGCCGGCACGACCGCGGCGGGCGCGGTGACGGGCGCTGCCGCAGGCGGCCTCATCGGCGCGCTCGCGAACATGGGCATCGGCGAGGAGCGGGCGCAGCGCTACGCCGACCGCGTGAACGCGGGCGACGTCCTCGTCGCCACGTACGCGGAAGAGGATATAGGCGCACGGGCGCTGCTTGAGGAGTGCGGCGCCCTAGAAACGGAATCCTATTCCCTGAAGGTATAGATCAGCCGTCTATCGAATCAACCCCAGGTGTTGATTCGATAATTTCATCATTCTCACATTTTTTCTCCAGACCCTGCTTATGCGGGGTCTGGTAGTATCGGAGGATGACCCAGGCGGAGGCGCTCAACATACTCAAGACCGGCGCGAACGTATTCCTGACCGGCGAACCGGGCAGCGGTAAGACGCATACGGTCAACGCCTACGTCCATTGGCTGCGCTCGCACGCCATCGAGCCGGCCATCACGGCGTCGACCGGCATCGCCGCGACGCATATCCACGGCATGACCATCCACTCGTGGAGCGGCATCGGCATCAGCGAGCAGGTGACGCCCGAGCTCATCGAGCGCATTACCCAGAAGGAGCATGTCGTGAAGCGCATAGAGCGCACGAGCGTGCTCATCATCGACGAGGTGTCGATGCTCTCGAGCGAGGTGCTGACGATGGTCGACGCGGTGGCGCGCGCAGCGCGCAGGCGCGAGGAACCGTTCGGCGGCATGCAGGTCGTGCTCGTCGGCGACTTCTTCCAGCTGCCGCCTATCGCGAAGATGGGGAAGCAGGCGTCGTTCGCGTTCGAGTCGCCCTCGTGGAAGACCTTGAATCCCATCGTCTGCTACCTCTCCGAGCAGCACCGCCAGGACGACCCGGCCTTCCTCGATCTCCTCGCCGCGATACGCCAGAGCGCATGGGACCACACGCATATCTCGCTCATCACCGCGCGCGAGACTGATGCGGAGGGGCTCGACGAGGACACGCCGCAGCTCTTCACCCATAACGCGGATGTGGATCGCATCAACGAGTCGAAGCTGAACGCGCTCGCCGGAAGCGCGAAGACGTTCGCGATGAACGCGGAGGGCGCGCCCGCGCTCATCGAGGGCCTGAAGCGCGGCTGCCTCTCGCCGGAGCGTCTCGTCCTCAAGGAGGGCGCGGTCGTCATGTTCACGAAGAACAATCCGATAGCCGGCTACGCGAACGGCACGCTCGGCGCAGTCAGCGGATTCGAGCGCGGCACGAACTATCCGCTCGTCGAGACGCGCGACGGGCGCACCATCACGGTGAGCCCGGCCGACTGGGCGGTGGAGGAGAACGGCAAGCCGCGCGCGAAGGTGAGCCAGGTACCGCTCCGCCTCGCGTGGGCCATCACGGTGCATAAGAGCCAGGGCATGAGCATGGATGCGGCGGCGATGGATCTCTCGCGCGCGTTCGAGTACGGCCAGGGGTACGTCGCGCTCTCGCGCGTGCGCACGCTCGCCGGGCTCTCGCTGCTCGGCTGGCACGAGAACGCCCTCGCGATACACCCGGCGGTAGCTGCACGGGACACCGAGTTCCGCGCGGTCTCGAACGAGGCCGCGCTCGCGTTCGACGCGCTCGCGGAGGACGGCACGCGCGCGGAGATGGAGCGGAATTTCATACGCGCATCGGGCGGCGTGCAAGAAGCGCAGGAAGTGGTCGCGGGCACTTCAAGCAAGGCGCCGAAGAAGAGCACCTACGACGAGACGCTGGAGCTCATCGAAGCGGGGAAGACGCTCGAGGAGATACGGAGCGCCCGCGGCCTCACGCTGGGTACCATCGCCGACCACCTGGAAAAGCTCGCGAAGAGCGGCCGCGTGGAGAAGGCCACGCTCGTCGCGCTCATGCCCGAGGCGCTCATCGCCGCGCTCCCGAAGATACGCGAAGGCTTCGAGAAGGCGAAGACGCAGTCGCTCGGCCCGGTGTTCTCGAAGCTGAAGGGCGCGCACTCGTACGACGACCTGAAGCTCGCGCGCGTCCTCATCAACGCGTAGGCGAGCGGTGGATGCGGTACAATAGGCAGGACTCCGCATGCGACCGCTGTACTTCGAACGCTTCTATCGACCTAAGCGCCGCTTCAAGCGCGGCGCCATCATCGCAGGGCTGGTCGCGGTCGCGCTCCTCGTCCTCTTCCTCATCGGCTATTCCCGGTCCTTCGGGCCGGTGATGGAGTACGCGCCGACCGAGGAGTTCATCGTGAACCCGGACGACACGGTGAGCGACGTCGCGGCCGAGCTGAAGCATCTCAATTTCATACGCAGCGAGTGGGCCTTCAAGCTCGCGTACGTGCGTGCGGGCCATGGCAGCGACATTACCGAAGGCGGGTACACCATCTCGCGGGGCACCGATGCCTGGACGATCGCCAGCGCGTTCTCGCGTCCGCCGTACCTCGCGTGGGTATCGGTGCGGCCGGGATTGCGCAAGGAAGAGGTAGCGGAGCTCCTCGTTAAGAAGCTCGGCTGGACCGAGGAGCAGAAGCAGGAGTGGCTCGATGCGGATACCGCGGGCTCGCTTCCCGAAGGCGTCTTCTACGGCGATACGTACCTCATCCCGTCGGACCAGTCGCCCGCGCAGGTAGCGGCGAGGATGCGCGCGCGCTTCGAGGAGGCGTTCGCGCCGTACGCGCAGGAAGCGGCGGAGAAGGGGCTCTCCTGGAACGAGGTCATCACGATGGCATCCCTGGTCGAGCGCGAGGCGGCGAAGAACGACAAGCCGCTCGTCGCCGGCATCCTCTGGAACCGCATCGACATCGGCATGGCGCTCCAGGTGGATGCCGGATTCCAGTACATCCGGGGCGAGGAGGGGAACTGGTGGCCCGCTCCGCGCTCCGAGGACAAGGAGATCGATTCTCCCTTCAATACCTATATGTATCCGGGCCTGCCGCCGCACCCGATCGCGAGCCCGTCCTTGAGTTCCATCATCGCCGTCGTCGAGCCCGACGCGACCGACTGCATCTTCTACCTCCACGACAGCGACGGCCAGATCCACTGCTCGGAGACGTACGCGGGCCAGCGGGCGAACGTGGAGCGGTATCTGCGCTAGCGGACCGGGAATCATCCCGCTGGCTGAATCCGGGCGGACGCCGCATGCCGGTAGTGCTTCAGGTACGCCACGATGATGAAGCTGATGATGACGAGCAGGAACCACGAGCCGATCTTGCCGAAGCCGACGAGCGTCCACGCATGTATCTGGTCGGGATACTTCCAGGCGCCGAAGTAGGTCGAGATATTCTCGGCTATCCAGATGAAGAAGGCGATGAGCGCGAAGCCGGTATTGAGATGCATCCAGCGGCGCTTCGTTATGACCGTGAAGTAGACGCGCGTGCGGAAGAAGAGCAGGAACACGGCGAGCATGAGCGCGTACCGGAAGTCGGGAAGGAAATGGTGCGTGAAGAAGTTCGCATAGATGAGCGCCGCGAGGGCGATGCTCAATAGGTAGTTCGGCGCGTCCTTGAGCTCGAGCCGCATGTATCGCCACGAGAGACTGATGTAGCTGC
Organism: Minisyncoccota bacterium; assembly: GCA_036261925.1. Lineage (GTDB taxonomy): Bacteria > Patescibacteriota > Minisyncoccia > Phycocordibacterales > Phycocordibacteraceae > C7867-001. Next base: position 9,289 of record DATAJW010000013.1, read on the forward strand.
CGACCGCAGCGTACATGAATCCGCTGAACAGCGGCACGGTCGCTATCTTGAAGAACGCTTCCTCCGGGTAGCTCCACGAGCCGATGGCCTCGCTCGTCTTGTAGAGCTCGAGGACGAGGCCGACGATATGGAAGAGGAATATCATCTTCACCTCGCTCCAGGTCTCGAGCTTGGCGACGTACAGGACGAGCTGGAGGAGGATAGCGGCAAGGAAGAGGAAGTCGTAGCGGGCGAGGCCGAGGAGGGGCAGATAATTGGAGAGGAACAAGAGGACGAAGAACGAGCCGGCGAAGACGCAGGCACGCGCCTGCTTGATGCCGAAGACGATGAACTCGAGGATGAAGTTGCGGATCGCGGAAGGCATGTTCTCTACAACGATACGTCCATTCCCGAGGTTCCGTATGCGGAATGGCCCTCATGGCTCATTGACGCATACCTATATAAAGGTTACTTTGAAGGCAACCAGCCCGCCGGGCATTTTTATTTTACGACTATGGAAATACGCAATATCGCCATCATCGCGCACGTGGACCACGGCAAGACCACGCTGACCGACGCCATCATGAAGCAGACGGGCGCCGCCGCCGAAGGCGTCTCCATGGACTCCAACACGCTCGAGCATGAGCGCGGCATCACCATCTACTCGAAGAACACCTCCATCGAGTACCAGGGCACGAAGATCAACATCGTCGACACCCCGGGCCACTCGGACTTCGGTTCGGAAGTCGAGCGCGTGCTCCGCTCCATCGACTCGGTGCTCCTCATCGTCGACGCGCAGGAGGGCCCGATGCCGCAGACGCGCTTCGTGCTCAAGAAGTCGCTCGAGCTCGGCCTCAAGCCCATCGTCGTGCTCAATAAGATCGACAAGCCGGCAGCCGACCCGGATCGCGCGGAGGAGCAGGTCCTCGAGCTCTTCCTCGAGCTCGGCGCTTCGGACGAGCAGTCTAATTTCACGACGGTCTACGCCATCGGTCGCGAGGGCGTCGCGATGCGCACGCTCGACGACGAGCGGAGGGACCTCACGCCGCTCCTCGACGTCATCCTCGAGCAGGTGGAGCCGACGTCGAGCGCGGACTCGGCCGCGAAGCCCCTCAAGCTCCAGACCTTCAATCTCGCGTACGATAACTTCCTCGGACGTCTCGCCATCGGCCGCGTCTACGAGGGTGTGGTGAAAGCGGGCCAGCAGGTCATCGTGAAGAAGCCGGACGGCACGTCGCGAAACGCGAAGCTCACGAAGGTATTCACGTTCAAGGGCCTCGAGCGCGTGGATGTCCCTGAAGCGGGCGCGGGCGACATCGTCATCGTCGCGGGTATCGAGGATGCGTACATCGGCGAGACCATCACCACCGACGCCTCGGTCGACGCGATGCCGGCCATCGCCATCGACGAGCCGACCATCACGGTAAACTTCCTCGTGAACAACTCGCCGTTCGCCGGCAAGGAAGGGAAGTACGTCACTTCGCGCCAGCTGCGCGAGTACCTCGAGCGCGAGCTCGAGGTGAACGTCGGCCTCAAGGTCGACTTCGTCTCGCCGGACGCCTTCAAGGTCTCGGGCCGCGGCGAGCTCCACATCGCCATCCTCCTCGAGAATATGCGCCGCGCGGGCTACGAGATGCAGGTCTCCCAGCCCCAGGTCATCATCCGCGAAGAGGAGGGGCAGAAGATGGAGCCGTTCGAGGAAGTCACTATCGATACCCCGACCGAGTACCAGGGCTCCATCATCGAGCGCCTCGGCACCCGCGCGTTCGTCATGCAGAACCTCGTGCAGGACGGCGACACGGTCCGCCTCACGTTCGAGGGCCCGACCCGCGGCATCCTCGGCTACCGCAACCAGTTCATCATCGATACGAAGGGCGAGGGCATCCTCTCCACCCGCGTGCTCGGCTTCAAGCCGTACGCGGGCGAGATCAAGAAGCGCCAGGTCGGCTCCATGATCTCCATGGCGACCGGCAAGGCGCTCGGCTACGCGCTCTGGGGCCTCCAGGAACGCGGCGTCCTCTATATCCATCCGGCGACGGAGGTGTACGAGGGCATGGTCATCGGCAATACCAGCAAGGGCGAGGAGATGATGGCGAACCCGACCAAGGGCAAGAACCTCACGAACGTCCGCTCCTCGGGCAACGACGAGGCCATCAATCTCTTCCCGCCGTACGAGCTCACCATCGAACGCGGCCTCGAGGTCATGGCGGAAGACGAGTACCTCGAGATCACGCCGCTTTCCGTGCGCCTGCGCAAGCAGTTCCTCACGGAGAGCGACCGCGCCAAAGCGCGCCGCTAGCGCAGGCGTGCGAAGAACGGCCCCGGAACGGGGCCGTTCTTCATTATTCCTCCACGCGCAAAGGATTACGGTGCAGGGATTACCCCGTAACTTTCCATCCCATGCTCTACACCATCGCAGTCATCCTCATCATCCTCTGGCTCCTCGGCATCGTCACGAGCTATACGCTCGGCGGGTTCATCCACCTGCTGCTCGTCATCGCCATTATCGTCATATTGGTGCGCCTCATACAGGGACGTAACCCGATCGCCTAACGAGAAGGTGCTAAAACCTTCCCCTGCATCGTTACGGGTCCCGATTCGTTTTCTCCGTCGTACAGGAGTACGCCTACGAAACTCATCTTCCCGTGCCTCGCAGGAAAAGCTTTATAGCCACCTTCTAACTACTAGACTTATGGCACAAGGCAGCAAAGAGAAATATACCGACAAGCAGAAGCGGCAGGCAGAGCACATCGAGGAAGGGTACGAGAAGCGTGGCGTCTCCGAGGAGGAGGCCGAAGCGCGCGCCTGGGCGACCGTGAACAAGTCCTCGGGCGGCGGGAAAAAGTCGGGAAGCGGCCGCGGCGAGAAAGAGAGCACGGCCCCGGCGAAGAAGGGCGGCACGAAGGGCGGGGAAGCGAGCGCCCAGCGCTCCAAAGCCGCCAAATCCGCTTCCGCGAAGAAGGCGGCGAGGACGAGGAAGCGCAACGCGTCCTAACCGCCTCTGAAAGAGGGGGACTACTACAGCCCCGCACCAAGGTGCAGGGCTGTACCCATTGCAAAAACCGGCTACCCGTGCCATACTATTCCCACAACGGTTACTCCATCGGTTTTTCGTCTTGAGGGATATCTTCTGCTCGGGACCGGCCAAGAGCCACGCGCTCTCCGAACCTCTCGAGAACAGTTGCTTATCATCCGACGACCGCATGCTGCGGTTCTCGGTCACCTCATACACATCATGCAAACGAATAATTCGTCTCGTCCGTCACGCGGACGCGACAGCGGACGCGGTCGGGGCCCTCGTGGAGGGTTCGGCAACCGTCCATCCAACTCGAGCGCGTACGAAGCGGGTATCCGCTTCGCGCTCGAGAGCGGCTTCAAGCGCCCGGCAACGGCGCCTGTGGAGCAGCGCCGCCAACGTCCCGGCAAGGGAGGCGGCTTCAGCCGTGGCGGCTCCGCGCCGCGCGGCAACGGCTACGGCGGCAATCGTTCGGACCGTCCCCGCTCCGGCGGAGGAGGCTCCCGCGGCGGCGGCCGGGGCTACCAGGAGATGTCCGTCGACCTCTCGAAGCTCGTCAGCAAGGCGCAGCCGGTTGAGGAGGAAGAGGCGTACGTGCCGGAACACGCATTCGCGGGCTTCGCCATCGACGAGCGCCTCAAGGCGAACATCGCGAGCAAGGGCTACGTGACGCCGACGCCTATCCAGGACCAGTCCATCATGCACGTGCTCGCGGGCTCCGACATCGTCGGCCTCGCGAATACCGGCACGGGCAAGACCGCGGCATTCCTCATCCCTCTTATCGATAAGGTGCTCAAGTTCCGGGAGCTCGGCGTAGACGAGCGCGTGCTCATCATGGTGCCGACGCGCGAGCTCGCCATCCAGATCGAGCAGGAGTTCTTCGGGTTCGCGAAGGGCCTCGGTCTCAACTCGGTGACGTGCGTGGGTGGCGCGAACATCACGCCGCAGATCCGCGTGCTGCGCCGCAAGCCGGCCTTCGTCATCGGCACGCCGGGACGCCTCAAGGACCTCATGGAGCGCAAGGAGCTCGACCTCTCGGCATTCGCGACGGTCGTCCTCGACGAGGCAGACCGCATGCTCGACATGGGCTTCATCAACGACATGCGCTTCATCATGGGCTTCATGCGCCCGAAGCGGCATACGCTCTTCTTCTCGGCGACGCTCTCGCGCGATATCGAGAAGCTCATCGGCGAGTTCCTGAACGATCCGGTCCGCGTCTCGGTGAAGACCCGCGAGACCTCGCAGAACGTCGACCAGGACGTCATCCGCGTCGCGCCGGCGGCCAAGTTCGAGAAGCTGGTCGAGCTGCTCTCGCAGTCCGCCTTCGAGCGCGTGCTCGTCTTCGGCCGCACCAAGCACGGCGTCGAGCGCATCGCGACCGACCTGCGCCGTCGCGGCGTGAAGGCCGAGTCCATCCACGGCAACAAGACCCACGGCGCGCGCCAGAAGGCGCTCACGCTCTTCAAGCAGTCGCATGTCACCGCGCTCATCGCGACCGATGTCGCGGCCCGCGGCCTCGATATCTCGGGCGTCACGCACGTCATCAACTACGACCTGCCGTCGACGTACGAGGATTACACGCATCGCATCGGCCGGACCGGACGCGCGGGCAAGGCAGGCGTTGCTTTAACGTTTATCTCATAAAGAGACAAGCCGCAGAAGCGCCTCATCTGCTTTGTTGCGGGTCCCGCTGACTTTCCTCAACGTACTCGCACGTACGCCTCGGAAAGTCAGCTTCCCGCGCCTCGCATCTGAAGCACTTCTTCAGCTTCTGACGCTCTCGTTCGCCAAAGACCAGCAGAATCCCCCGGACTTGCCGTCCGGGGGATTCTGCTATACTTGGCGCATTGGAAATAAGGGCTGCTAATACCATATATGGCTGATACTACACAGGGTGCGAACGGTTCGTTCATGGAGAAATACCTGACGCCGATCGCGGTTATCGTCGGTGCGCTTATCATCGCGGGCGCGTTCGCCTTCGGCGGCGCGGGCGGAACGGGCCTCGGCAACCAGCCGGCAGCGCCAGTGGCGGTCGATATCAACGATGTCGATATCACGGGCGACCCATTCATCGGCGCGGCCGACGCGCCGGTCGTCATGGCGTACTGGTTCGATTACCAGTGCCCGTTCTGCAAGCAGTTCGAGCAGACCACCATGCAGGAGCTCTACACGAACTATGTCGCGACCGGCAAGCTGAAGATCGTCATCCAGGACTTCCAGTTCCTCGGTCCCGATTCCGACGATGCGGCGCTCTTCGCGCGCGCGGTCTGGGAGGCGCATCCGGACCGTTTCTACGACTGGTTCAAGGCGATGTTCGAGGCGCAGGATGAGGAGCACGGCGGCTTCGGCGATGCGGACAGCATCGAGGCCCTCACGCGCACTATCCCGGGCATCGACACCGATCGCGTCCTCGCGCTCATCGACGAGAAGAAGAGCGAATACCAGGCGGCGATCGCCGCGGACCGCGCGGAAGGCCAGTCCTTCGGCATCAACGGCACGCCGGCCATGATCGTGGGCACGTCCATGTTCTCCGGCGCCCAGCCGTACTCGGCCATCGCTCCGGCTATCGACGCGGAGCTCGCGAAGTAGGGGACGCTCTCTCTTCGCATGCGAACGGCCCCGGGACGGGGCCGTTTTGCTATCATGGGAGGGATGAACGAACGCGAATTCGAGGCGATAGCCGTGAGCGAATGGTCGAAGGTGCCGGAGAAGTTCCGGGAGCAGGTGAAGAACGTCGCGCTCCTCATCGAGGACGAGCCCTCCGACGCGGTACGCCGGGAGGAGGGGCTCGAGGACGGCGAGACGCTGCTCGGCCTCTACCATGGCATCCCGCTCACCGAGCGCGGAGCGGGTTACGGCATCGGCGGCATGCTCCCGGATACCATCACCCTCTACCGCCTGCCGCTCATCGAGGAGGCCGAGGCTATGGACCGCGAGTTCCGTGCGGCGATGCGCATCGCCATACGCGAGACCATCTGGCACGAGCTCGCGCATTACTTCGGCTACGGCGAGGAGCCCATCAACCATCGGGAGGGAGAGGGCACGAACCATTTCGGGGCCTAATCGAACGGTATCGAGAATCCGTTGTCGGATTTCCTCCTATTCCGCTTCTTCGGACCGCACGCGTCCTCCACGGCGATGGCGGATGAGATAGATCGCGCCCACGATGCCGATAAGGACGATGGCGATGGCTATCTGCACGAGCGATTCGATGGAGCCCGCGCCCGCGAGCAGGCTCTCGAATGCCGAGAGGCCGAAGAAGCCGGCGGCGATGAAGAGCGCGCTCCTGATGAGGTTGCCGATGAAGGTCGCGATGTTGTAGAAGGCGAACGGTACCTTCAGGATGCCGGCGACGACCGAGATGGGGAGCGAAGGCGAGACGGGGAGCGCGCGGATGACGATGAGTATGAGGTAGTCTCGAATCGAACCGGTGAAATACTTGCCGACCCGCTCCACCTCCGCATGCGAGATGCCCATCCAGGGACCGACCCTGGTCATGAGCGCGTCCTCCGCCTTGTCGGCGATGACGTAGATAACGGCGCACCCGAGCGATTTGCCGAGGGTCGCGAGGACGACGAGGAGCGCCAGGCCGGCGTAGCCGTAGTCGGCGGCTTCCGCGAGCGTACCGGCGAGCGTCGTGATGAGTATCGACGGTATCGGCGCGATGATCTCCTCCGCGAAGGAGCCGACGAATACGAAAATCTCGAGCGGGAGCACCCCGGCGAGGGAGACGAGCCAGGCGTTCAGGCTTTCGAGCATCGCTCCATACTACCGCATCACCCTACTATTGGTTTACGAAACCAATAGGTAGGAAAGAAAAAGACCGCAGCCAGGGCTGCGGTCTTTCGGGTGAGAGGGGCGGGAAAGGAAATCAGCGGGACGAGGTCAGGGGAGCGGTCGGGAGCGGGAAAGGCGGGGTGGCGGAGGGCGGGGCGACGCGCATGAGCGGGGAAACCGGTGCCGTTCCTGCTGACGCGGCAAGTCCCGTGGCGACGCTTGCTGAAGTCTCTGCGCCTTGAAGGAACGCGATCGCGGTCGACTCGATGTGGGAGAAGACGGCGGGGACGAGTAGTTTCAGGGTAAGGATAGCGATACCCAAACCGATTGCCTGGAATACGGGCATAGGCGTGAAGGTGATGGCTAAATCCGGGACCCGGGGTCACGGATGAGATACCGAGGCATCTCGATTATCCTGAAGCTTTCAAGTTCCCTCTACCCGCTTAAACAGCGGGTAAGCACCAAAGGTTTCAAAGCACCGAATCCCGACGGATTTCGTAGATCCGATTTATGACTATTGGTTTACGAAACCAATAGTTCAGGAAGAGGTGAGGAGGTCAGCGTAGTCCCTCTGCACCTTGGCGAGCTTGGGGGCGATAACGACCTGACAGTAGCCCGCCCCGGGATTGCGCGCATAGTAATCGCGGTGGTAGTCCTCGGCGGGGTAGAAGGTCGCGTCAGTCTCGATGGTCGTGACGATAGGATCGCCATCGGTCGTCGAGGCATCGAGCTCATCGATGAACGCCTTTGCCGTCGCTTCCTGTTCGGGCGTCGTCGGGAATATGCTCGAACGGTACTGGGTGCCGACGTCATTGCCCTGCCGATTCAATTGCGTCGCGTCGTGGCTGCCGAAGAATACGGTGAGGAGGGTGCGGTAGGAGACGACGCTCGGATCGTACTGGATGCGGATGGCTTCGGCGTGCCCCGTAGTGCCGGTGCAGACCTGCTCGTAAGTGGGATTCACAGACGCGCCGCCCGCATACCCGGGCTCGATCGCAGTCACGCCTTTCAGCATGGCGAAGACGGCTTCCGTGCACCAGAAGCAGCCGCCGCCGAAAATCGCCACCTCGGTGCTCATGCTACGATTTTATCATCCGATCAATGAAGAACCTCGCAGCCTCTTCTCGCGTACCATGACCCGATTCCTCCTCATCGGCGCGGCGACCTTCGCGGGCTCGTTCCTGGCGACGGTCCTGGCGATCGTCGCGCTCGCGCACCTGGAATTCGCGCGCATCGAGGTGGCCGATTTTTCCGTGCCGGTAGCCACTGCCGAAGGGAACAGGGACGGCAGCGTCCGCGTGCTATTCGTCGGGGACCTGATGTTCGACCGGTACATACGCACGGCGATGGCGCGCGATGGCGGGGATGCCGTGCTCGCTGGCGTCCGCGAATTCCTTCAGGACGCGGACCTGACGGTCGGGAACCTCGAAGGCCCGATCACGCCGCATGCGTCGGTGTCGCAAGGCTCGAACGTGGGCGACCCCACGAATATGCGCTTCACGTTCGACCCGTCGGTCGCGGGGTTGCTCGCGCGGCACGGGTTCGACCTGGTATCGCTCGGGAACAACCATATCCGGGATTTCGGGACGGCGGGGGTCGTGACGTCCCGCGATGCGCTCGATGCGGCCGGCATCGCGTACGTCGGCGACCCGACCGGCATGACGCCCGAGCCCTCTATACGGACTGTCGGTGGCATGCGCATCGCGTTCGTCGCGTACAGCGACTTCGTCGCCGGCGACGCGGACCGCGCTACGCTCGCCATCGAGACCGCCGAGCGCATCGCGGACGCCACCGTACTCGTCGCGCACTGGGGCGACGAGTACGAGGTCGAACCCCCGCAGCGCGTGCGGGAGCTCGCGCGCCGCTTCGTCGCGTCGGGCGCCGATCTCGTCATCGGCACGCACTCGCATGTCATCGGCGCATCGGAACGCATCTCCGGCGTCCCGGTATACTACTCGCTCGGCAATTTCGTCTTCGACCAGTACTTCTCCTCGGATGTCCGGTGCGGTCTCGCGGTCACCGCCACGTTCCTGCAGGGCGGGGACAGGGTGCGCATCGAGACCGAAGGGACGCGCATCGGCATGCGCGAGGACGGGCATACGGCGCTCGGATGCTCGTGACTTCATCCGGGCCTCACCGGGAAAATCGTACAAGATAGGCAGCACGGTATAATCATCGACACCATGAATCCCATCGACACCATCACCGCCGACCATCGCGTCGTGGAGCAGCTCTACTTGACGTACGAGGCCCTCGACGAGTTCTCGGACATGGAGAAGCAGGCGCTCGCGGACGCGATACTCGAATCGCTCGACATGCATGCGGACATGATGGAGGCGCTCGTATTCCCGAAGCTCGCCGATGCGGCGATTGATTCGGTCGAGGAGGCACGCGTCACGCTTGCCGAGGTGAAAGTCGTCGTCGACGAGCTCATGGGCATGATGCCGGACGAGCCCGAGTTCGATAGCAAGATGCGGGAGCTGAAGGACGCGTTCGATCGTCATTCGGCTGCCGAGGAAGGCACGTTCCTGCCGCAGCTCGCGAGGTCGCTCGGGGAGGGGCAGCTGCACGAGATAGGCGCGGCGCTCAAGGATTTCAAGGACGCGCACACGGAAGTCGAGGAAGACGGGGAAGCGGAGGAGTTCTAGGGCGCGCGTTGTCCCCAGTTTCGGGAATCTGACGGAGCGGGGGTATAGTCCGAGCAGATGCTCATCTCATCAGGGCATTGCTCATCGAGAAGGAGAACGTCATGGGTTGGAACCAAGAGCGGGAAGAGACCGTCAAGAAGCTCTGGGAGGATGGCCTATCCGCGAGCCAGATCGCGAAACAGCTCGGCGGCGTGACCCGCAACGCCGTCATCGGCAAGGTGCACCGTCTCGGGCTTTCCGGGCGCGCGTCGCCGTCGAGGCCGTCACGTCACGTGTTCAAGGCGCCGTATCCGCAGCGGCCGGCGGCTCCTGCGCCGCCGCGGCGCATTGCGGAAGCGTTGCATGCGCAGGCGGCGCAGCCGATCGCTCGGTACGTCGACGAGCTACCAGGCAGCGCGACGGTCATCACGCTCGGTGCGCACATGTGCAAGTGGCCTATCGGCGACCCGGCTGCGGACGACTTCACGTTCTGCGGCAGGCGCAGCGCGGGCGATGGGCCGTACTGCGCGGAGCACGCACGCGTGGCGTACCAACCGGCGACGGGGAAGAAGCGGTCTTCGTCCGCGGAACTCACGCGGAGCCTTCGCCGCTATATCTAGTTTTTTGCACCTCGCACCTTGAGAACCCCGGGAGCTACGCTCCCGGGGTTTCGGTGTCCGGAGCCGCGTCGAATCCGAGGCAGATGGAATTGATGCACTATCTCTTGCCTCCGGCTTCCTTCGGGCCGTCATCGAACAGGTGCCCGAGGTGCGAGCCGCAGTGCTTGCAGTAGACCTCGGTACGCTCCATGCCGTGGCTGCTATCGTCGCGCAGGCCCACATTCTCCGCGACCGCGGGATCGGTGAACGATGGCCAGCCGCTGCCGGAATCGAATTTCGCATCCGATGAGAAGAGGGGAGCGCCGCATGCCTTGCAGACGTACATCCCGCGCTCGTGATTGTCTACGAATGCGCCCGTGAAGGGCGCTTCCGTGCCGGCCTCCCGCAGCACGCGGTATTCCTCGGGGGTCAGCTCCTCCTTCCATTCCTCGTCGGTCCTTTCTCGGGGTTCCATATAGGGAAAGCCTAGCATTCCCGCCTGAAGGGCCGGTGTAGCTGTTCACTTTACCTATGCCGCGGCGCGAGCTACGATAGCTTCATGAATAGCCGGAAGGGACTCCTCGTCACGCTTCTCGTGCTCGCTCTCCTCGGCATCGCCGATGCCTGGTATCTCGCGGAATCGGCGTTCCAGGGCGCGGCGCTCTTCTGCGATATCGGCGGCGTCCTCGACGGATGCAACATCGTCGCGCAGAGCCCGTACTCGAAGCTCTTCGGCATACCGCTCGCCGCGTACGGCGTCGCGTTCTATCTCGCGCTCTTCGCCGGCATCGTGGCCCTCTTCCATAAGACCCACCATCCGCTCTACCAAGCCGTCGCGGCGCTCGGCGTCATCGGTCTCGTCGCCTCCGCGGTATTCCTGTACATCCAGTTCGCGGTCATACAGGCGCTCTGCATCTACTGCATCGTGTCCGCGGTCATCGCCGCCTTGATCTGCCTGCTCGCGTTCCAGCTCTGGCACCAGCACTCGCCGCGCGGCCCGAAGAGCCGGCGCACGGAGGCGCCTCCCGCCGTATGACCAGGAATCTCGCCCTGCTCGCGCTCGCATTCCTCCTCCCGCTCTGTACCCTTGCATCGACCGTAGAGACCAGCCGGTCGCTCGTCGTTTCAGGAGCGATACCTGATAACGCGTACTTGAGCGGTACCGACGTGAACGTCACTGTCGCGTTGCCGGCCGATGTCATGGCGGCAGGCGGTACGTTGACGCTCCAGGCGCCGGTCGCGGGCGACGCGATGCTCGTTGGCGGCACGGTTGACGTGAAGGGTCCGGTCGCGGGCGACGCGCGCATCCTCGGCGGCCGCGTCGTGGTCGAGGACCGCATCGGCGGCGACCTGGTGGTCGCCGGCCAATCGGTGCTCGTGATGGGCAGCGCGTCCTCGACCCGCATCGCCGGCGGCTCGGTCCGGCTCACAGGCGGCAGCGACGGGCCGGTGCATATTTATGGCGCCGATGTCTATCTCTCGGGCACCTTCGACGGGGACGTGAATGTGGTCGCGTCGGATTCCGTCACGCTCGGCGAGGGGACGGTGATACGCGGCGCGCTGAAGTACAACGCGCCGCAGGAAGCGACCCTGCCCCTGTCCGCGACGGTCGATGGCGGCGTCGCGTATACGGGCTCGTTCGCGTACCTGCCGACGAACGAGGAGGCACGGACCTTCGCGCTCGCGGGCGCGAGCGTGCTCTTCGTCGTGCGCATCGTCGCCGCGCTCATCGCGGTCGGCCTCCTTGCCGGCCTCTTCCCGGCCCTCTCGCGCTCGCTCATCGATACGGCGCTCGTGCGCTCGCCGCGGCGCTTCGTGCTGCACGCCCTCCTCGGGTTCGCCATCCTCATCGCGACCCCGGTATTCATGCTGCTGCTCGCGCTCTCGTTCGTCGGCCTCGGCGTCGCGTTCATGCTCGCGCTCCTGTACCTGCTGCTGCTCATGCTCGGGTACCTCGGTGCCGGCATACTCGCGGGCGCGCTCCTTTCGCGCCTCATCCTCAAGAAACCGTACGTATCCTGGCGCGGCGCCGTGCTCGGCATGCTCGCCCTCCATATCATCGGGCTCGTGCCGGCCGTCGGGTTCCTGGCGACGCTCGCGCTCGCGCTCGTCGCCATGGGCGCGCTCTTGCTCATCTTCTACCGATTCGCGTTCACGCGGGAGCGCGACGAGGACGACGCGTAGCATGGCGCTTCCGACCGTAGGCTCGATCGCGCCCGGCTTCACCCTCCCGGACCAGGATGGCGCATCGCACCGGCTTGCGGACTATCGTGGCGCGCCGGTCCTCCTCTATTTCTATCCGAAGGACGATACGCCCGGCTGCACGACGCAGGCCTGCGGCATCCGCGACGCATTCCCTGATTTCAAGAAGACCGGCGTAACGGTCTTCGGCATCTCTACCGATTCCGTGAAGAGCCATAAGAAATTCGCGGAGAAGTACGGCCTTACGTTCCCGCTTCTCGCGGACGAGGGCAAGGAAGCGGTCGGCGCGTACGGCGTCTGGGGCCGTAAGAAGTTCATGGGCCGCGAGTATGACGGCATTCTCCGCACCTCGTTCCTGATCGCTGCGGACGGTACCATCGCGAAGGTCTACGAGAACGTGAAGCCGGCGGCGCATGCGGCGGAAGTCCTCGAGGACGTGCGGAGCCTATGACCCCGAGCGGCCTCCCGATACTCTCGACGCCGGAGGAGCGCAGGGCGCGTGCGACGGCCATCGTCGCGTATCTCAAGGGCGCGTATCCTGCGCCGGCGACCGAGCTCAATTACGAGACGCCGTTCCAGCTGGTGGCGGCGGTGATGCTGTCCGCGCAGTGCACCGATAAGAAGGTGAACGAGGTGACACGGACCCTTTTCAAGAGGTACGCCACATCGGCCGATTTCGCGGCAGCCGACCTCGCTGTACTCATCGGCGAGACGCGGGGCATCACCTTCAATGCAGCGAAGGCGAAGCATCTCATCAAAGCTGCGACGCTGGTGCGCGACGAGTTCGGCGGGGAAGTCCCGCGGACGGAAGCCGAGCTCGTGCGCCTGCCGGGCGTCGCCTACAAGACCGCGCACGTCGTGCTCGGCGAGCTCTACGGCATCTGGGAGGGCATCCCGACGGATACGCACGTGCGCCGCTTCGCGCTGCGCTTCGACCTGACCGAGCGGACGGAGCTCACGAAGATATCGAAGGACCTCGAGGCGCTCATCCCGAAGGAGGACTGGAAGTACGTGAACAACGGCTTCGTGCTCTATGGCCGGTATGTCTGCCCGGCGCTTCCGCATGATTGCAGCGAGCATCCGCTCACGAAGCTCTGGCCGCCAGCGGCGCTCCGCTGGCCGAAAGCGAAATAACCACAACGCGTCATTGACCTCGCCCCGACAGGGTGTAAGGTGCATAAGGACCTGGTTCTTTGGGGGAACGCGTCACGCATCCAAGTCGGGGGCACCGATTTCAGTCCGTGCGGTTTTGCGACCGCTGCGATTTACAGGGCCCGCGGGCCACTTCTTACGCCGACGGACGGACGATAGCAACCAAACGCTTCGCTTGCGCCTTTCCAACCCTTAACCAGGTCCACCCCCCTTCCGTTCATCATATCGACGCTCCTCCGGGAGCGTTTTTCCTTACCTCCCGGCAGTAGTACCATGTACGTATGGCCAAGGAACGACCCGTCGCCGTATTCGATATCGATGGGACGCTCTTCCGCTCCTCGCTCCTCATCGAGCTCGTGGAGGAGCTTATCCAGCGGGAGATATTCCCCGAGAAGGCGCGGCGTTCGTACGAGGACGCGCGCACCGAATGGCTCAACCGGAAGGGGGAGTACGAGCCGTTCATCAAGAAGGTGATAGCGGCATTCGGCACCTACGCGAAGGGCGTCGAGTACGGTGTCGTCGCCGATGTCGCCGGTGAGATCATCGAGGCGAAGCATAGCCGCGTGTACCGCTATACCCGCGACCTGCTCGACGACCTGAAGGCCAAAGGCTACTTCCTCCTCGCGATATCCCATTCCCCGAAGTTCATCGTGGACGGGTTCGCGTACGAGCTCGGGTTCCACAAGTCCTACGGCACGTTCTACGAGACGGGCGCGACGAACCGCTTCACCGGCAGCATCGAGGACGAGCACCTCATCATGAACAAGGCAGCGGTACTCAAGCGCGCAGTCGAGAAGGAGAACCTGACGTTCAAGAACTCCTATGGGGTCGGCGATACCGAGAGCGATGTCTCCATGCTCACGATGGTCGAGAATCCCATCGCGTTCAATCCGAACCGTATCCTGTACCGCCACGCGAAGAAGAGCGGCTGGCCGATAGTCGTCGAGCGGAAGGACGTCATCTACGAGCTGTAGCGGTTTTTGATATACTGCGTACATGCATAAGAAACTGACCAGAAGCACTGAGCACCGCGTCATCGCGGGCGTCATGGGCGGCATCGCGGAGTTCGTCGATACGGACCCGAACGCTATCCGCCTCATCTACGCGCTCCTCACGATATTCAGCGGGTTCATTCCGGGTATCATCGGCTACATCGTCGCGATGCTCATCCTCCCGGTGAAGGTGACCATTACGCCGTCTGAACCAGTGCGCGGCGAGGATGACTCCGCAGCAGTTTAGGATCCTCGTCTGGCGCCACTTCCGCAAGGAAGGGCGGCACGACTTGCCATGGCGTACGACGACGGACGCGTACCGCATCCTCGTCTCGGAGGTGATGCTGCAGCAGACGCAGGTGGAGCGGGTCGTCCCGTTCTACCTGGCGTTCTTGAAGAAATTCCCGACCGTACGGAAGCTCGCCGATGCATCGCTCTCCTCGGTACTCCAAAGCTGGCAGGGGCTCGGGTATAACCGACGCGCGAAGATGCTGCACGAGGCCGCGAAGACGGTCGTTCGCGACTACCACGGGAAGATGCCGACGGACAGCGCGATACTCGAATCGCTTCCCGGCGTGGGTCCCTATACCGCGCGGGCAGTCGCCGCGTTCTCCGCGAACACGGACAGCATTTTCATAGAGACGAATATCCGCACAGCGGTAACGCATCATTTCTTCGGCGATAGGGAGCAGGTGGCGGACGCAGAAGTCATCGCTGTCCTCGAGCAGGCCTATCCGAAAGGACGGGCGCGGGAGTGGTATGCGGCGCTCATGGATTATGGCTCCTTCCTTAAGCGTTCCGGCGTTCGGGTGAATGCACGCGCGAAAGGGTACGCGAAACAGAAGTCGTTCGCGGGGTCAGCGCGCGAAGCGCGCGGACGGATATTGAAAGCGCTCATCGATAGCCCGAAGACTACTCACATCCTGACGAGCCAGCTTGGCCCCGAACGGAAGGAGCAGATGAAGGCCCAGCTCGCTGCGCTCGCCGCGGAAGGCCTTATCGAAAGGAAAGGCGAGAAGTACCAGCTCCCCGGCTAGCGGATGTCCTGCATGCCGAGCGCAGCCCATGTCCCGAGCAACGCGATGGCTATGCCGGTGGATATGAAGAGCGTGCCATAGCCGGTGGTCGCGAGCAGGATGCTGCCGACCAAGGGCGCGACGAGCGCGCCTGCCGGGCGCATCATGCGTATCACGCTCACGGTGCTCGCGTCGCGCTCGTCGACCCTGCGGAAGAAGTGCCCCTCGACCATGGCTTCAGTGATGGCCGCCCCGACGCGGGTGAGGAGGAGGATGCCGAAGACGGCCGCGAGCGGGGTCGCGAGCGTGATGAGCGGCACGAGCGCGAACGCGCCGCCCATGATGAGGAATCCGGCGACGAGCATCTCCTTATCGCCGATGAACCGGTCCGCTATCCAGCCGGCAGGGTACTCGAGGAAGACGAAGGGCAGGAGCGCGAACGCGAGAAGCCAGCCGAGATCGCTCCAGGGCATCCCGAGGACCGTATGGAGATAGAGCGGTATGTAGAGCGGCGCGAGATTGTAGAAGACCTGGAGCATGGCGTGCGCGAAGGTGACCGAACGCAGGTCCTTGTCGTTCATGATGCAGATGCAGGTCGCGGAAAGCCGCGATATGCGCGGCGGCGCGCCTTCCTGCGGCCGCTCGAACAGGAAGAGCATGATGAACGGGGTGAGCGACAGGCTCGCGGCGAGGAAGACGCCCCGGTAGTCGCTGCCGTCGCCGAGGATGGCGCCGATGAGGAGCGGCGCGAGGATGACCGCGACGCTGCTCGCGGTCAGGAACGCGGTGCGGATGCGGCCGGTCGAGCCCTCCTCCCTCACCGTCGCCTCGAGCAGGAGGTCGAGCTGGTAGGCGATGAACGGCGCGGTCGCGCAGACGAGCGCGAGGAGCCCTGCGGCGAATACGGGAATGGGATTCGCGGCGAGCAGGAGGAGCATGACCGCCTGCAGGAACGCGAGCGCGAGCGCGATGTTCCTCGATCCGAACCTCCTGACGAGGCTCGGCATCCAGGGGAAGACCGCGAGGGTCACGACCGCGCCGAGCGAGATGACGAGCCCGGCCGCATCGTCGGACATGAACGTCGCGAGGTACGGTCCGATGATGTAGATGATGAGGAAGAAATGCCCGCCCGAGAGGAAATTCCCGAACGAGAGCAGGGCGCGCGGCGACATTGCGTTTCATTTTAGCATCACGGCAGCCATCCGCGCTGCGTTCGCAGGAAGATTCCAACCCTCTGAATCCTTACGGGTTAGATTCGCTTGCGTTGCTTCGTCACGTAAAGCCCCGCACGAAGTGCGGGGCTTTACGTACGTTTCAGTTGGCCGACTGACGGTCGTTCGACCGATGAGAATCCTCGTGCAAACGCTTCTTATGCGAGGCAGGGGAAGACGGGCGCACGACGCGTATCGAGCATGCGAAGAGAGTGCTCGGCGGGGACCCGAGCGACGCAGAAGGAGCGTTTGAACGGATCCGCTACACCCCGATCAACACCGGGATGACCATCGGCGCCTTGTTCGAGCGCGTGAACAGGTAGCCTGCCATCGTATCGGAGAGCGCGTTCTTCACGTGGTCGAGATCGACGGGGTTCATGCCCTGCGTGGAGTCCTCGACGGTCTTCTTGATGAGGAGGCGCGCCTGGTTGAGCATGTCCTGGTTCTCGCGCAGGTAGACGAAGCCGCGGCTGATGATGTCCGGCGACTTGCGGAGCTTCCCGGTCTTCAGGTTGACCGTCGCGATGATGACGAACATGCCGTCCTTCGCGAGCATCTGGCGGTCGCGGATGACGACCTCCTGCAGGTCGCTGATGGAGAAGCCGTCCACCGCGAGCGGGGAGCTCGGCACCTTCTGCTTGTGGATGTTCATGCGCTCGCCGTCCTCGATGTCGATGACCATGCCGTTGTCGGCGACGACGATGGATTCCTTCGGGCGTCCGGCCTGCTCCACGGCCTTCGCGTGCGAGGCGGTCATGGAGTAGTAGCCGTAGGCGGGCATGAAGAACTTGGCGTTGACTTGCTTGTTGATCCAGATGAGCTCGCCGGTGTTGCCGTGGCCGGTCGAGTGCACGTCGGAGGAACGGTAATGGATGAGGGTGACGCCGTTGCGGTACAGGTTGTCCTTCAGGGTCTGCACCGAGATCTCGTTGCCGGGGATGACGGAGGACGAGAGCACGATGGTATCGCGCGGGGTGAGCGTGATGCTCTTGTGCTGCTTGGTCGCGATGCGCATGAGCGCGGCGAACTCCTCGCCCTGCGCGCCGGTCGAGAGGATGACGATCTTATCGGGCGGATAGTCGCCGATCTCCTGCGCGCTGATGATGGTCTCCTTCTTCACCTTGAGGAGGCCGGTCTTCTGCGCGATCTCGAGATTGGTCTTGATGGAGCGGCCTTCGGTGACGATTTTCTTGCCGAGCGATTCCGCTATCTCGATGATGCGGACCATGCGCTCGAACTGCGAGGCGAAGGTACCGATGATGAGGCGGCCCTGCACGGTCTTGATGATGCCCTCGAGGGTCTCGTGCACCTTGCGCTCGGGAACCGAGAATCCGTCGCGCTCCGCGTTCGTGGAGTCGGCGATGAACATGAGGTTCTTCTGCTTGGCGAGCACGCCCCAGGTATCGACTTCCTTCTGGGTCGGGATGCCGTTCTCGTGGTCGAGCTTGAGGTCGCCCGTGACGACGACGTTGCCGTACGGGGTCTCGATGGCGATGCCCATGGAATCCGGTATGGAGTGGGTCACGGCGAAGAACTGGACCTTCGTCGCGCCTATGGTCATGGTCTGGCCGGCCTCGACGACGACGAGGTTCGGCTTGGGCATATCCGGATATTCCTCCTGGCGCTTCGCGATCATGACCGCGGTCAGGTTCTGGGTATAGATAGGCGGGTTGCCCATGCGCTCCATGAGGAACGGGATACCGCCGATGTGGTCGAGATGGCCGTGGGTGATGAACACGCCGCGGATGCGCTCCTTATGCTTCTCGAGGTAGGTGGTGTTCGGGAGCAGGTAATCGACGCCGGGATTGGAGCCCTCGGAGACGAACTGGAAGCCGACGTCGAAGACGAATATATCGTTGTTGGTCTCGACGCAGAACATGTTGCGGCCGACCTCCTCGACGCCGCCGAGCGGGATGACGCGGACGACCGACTTCGCGGGAGCCTCGGGAAGGTAGACGGGCACGTTCTTCGGTGCCGCTCCCTGGGATGGCCCGGAAGGACGGCGCAGCGTGCGGCGTATCTGGCGGGAGACGCGGCCGGGACGGCCGCCGCCCTGGGGAGCGCGCTCGCCGCGAGGCGCGCCCGGCGCGCGGCCCTGGCCGCCCCGTCCCTGGCCGCCGCGCGTGCGTGTGCGGGGACCGCGTTCAGGACGCGGGCCGCGTGGCGCGGGCGTGGCGGAGCTGCTAGGTGATCGCGGCGCGGGAGCAGGGGCCGGAGCCGGCGCGGAGGATGCATTCGACATAACTACGTGGGGTCTGATTAGTGGTGTGATGTATAGAGCGAGGATGCCCGGGTGTCGGCGGGTGCGCCGCGGGTCTCCTCTGCTTGCGAACAGCGGGCAGTAGGCGATGCGTAAGGCATCAAACGGGCCTACTACGTGCTATTCGCTAGCGCGCGAGGAACGGCCAGATGTATTCGCTATGGCGGTGCCAGCCGTATACGGTGGCGAACCGGTCCGACGGCGAAGCTATCTGGGGAAGCACGATGCCGTCCAAGTCGTTGGGTACAGCATACAGGAAGTCGGGGGCATGCGTAAAGGCTGCCGGGAAATCGCCCGCGATGAGGTTGCTCGCCGCCTGGATATCGATGAGCGCCTGGGCGGGGTCGTTCTCGGTGCGCGCACGCGCGAGGAGCTCGTCCACGGTCGGATTCGCGTACCCGGCGATGTTGAGGCCGGGATCCGCGACCTGCCCCGAGTCCCAGAACGCGAAGAGGTCGCGGTCGCGGCCGATGACCTCGCCGAAGAGCAGCGCCTGGTACGCGCGCGGGCGTATGACGTCGCGCGTCAGGCTGCCGGAGTCGTAGAGCTCGACCGTGACGGGGATGCCGAGCGCCTCCCAGTCCTCCTTCACGAGGCTCGCGATGGTCTTCAGCTCGGGCACGCTCGAGGTCTTGAGCGTGATGCCGGGAAGCACGCGGCCAGCCTTTTCCCAGCCGACGCCTTCCGCGAACTTCCAGCCGGCGTCCGCGAGCGCCGCGCGCGCTTGCGTCATGCGCCCGCTCGGGTCGGGCGGAGTAGGGGACTCGATGCCGATGCCGGGCGGCACCGGCCCGAGGCTCGGCGTGCCGTAGCCACCGAGCACCTCGTTCACGATGCGCGTGCGGTCTATCGCGAGCGAGAGCGCCTCGCGTACGCCGTCGTCCCCGAAGTCCGTGTACTCGGCCGGGTTATAGAAGACGCCGAACATGCGGGCGTAGGGCGCGCGGAGCGCGCCCGCGCGCTTGAAGCCGTACGCGCTCTCGACCGCGCCCCGGCGCAATGCCGCGGCGAGGTCGTCCGCGTTCGAGTAGAATCGGAGCGTGATGCGATCGAGGAACGGCCGGCCGGCCGTGAACCCCTCGAACGCCTCGAGACGGTATTCCTTTATGACGCCGTCGCGATCGCGGACGACGCGGGTGACCGCGAACGGGCCGGCGCCCACCGGACGCTCCATAAGCGGCGAGAAGGGGAACTGGTCGTTGCTCACGTCGCGCCAATGCCGTGCAGGCAGGATGCCGAGCGTCGTATCCTCGAGGAATGGCGCGTACGGCTGCGGCAGGATGAAGCGTACGGTACGCGCATCCACGACCTCCGCGCGGATGTTCGCCCAGTTCGCGTACTCGGGCGACTTCAAGTCCGGGTCCTGCGCCTTCTCGACGGTGAACACGACGTCCTCGCTCGTCACCGACGAGCCGTCGGAGAACGTGGCGTCCGCACGGATGACGAAGGTGTAGGTACGGCCGTCCTCGGAGACGGCATAGCTCTCGGCGAGCCGGGGCTCGAGCAGGCCGTCCGCCCCGATGCCCATGAGCCCCGCGTACGTCAGCGCGGTGAGGTCCCGGTCGGCATCGGTGAGCGCGAGCAACGGATTCACGAAGCGCGGGTTCCCGACGACGCCTTCGGTGAGGCTGCCGCCTTCGGCGGGCACGCGGACGAGGAAGGATTTCTGGAGCGCGCGCAGCCCCACGAGGCAGGTAGCGACGAGCGCAATGCCGAGCACGGCGGCGATGAGCTTGTCGCCGGGCGCGAGCGTGCCTATGAACGCGAAGGCGCCGCGCATGCCGCGGCGTTCAGAGGTGCTCTCGAGTGAGGTAGGGAAGCGGTCGAATCGCTTCATAGGGAAGGGTTGCTAGAGCGTGCCCTAGATAAGGAATCCGGCGATGGCGGTAAGGACGAAGAGAACCGCGATGACGATGGTCGCATTGAAGAGGAAGAGCTCCGCGCCGCGGCGCTTGTAGAAGGTGGAGGCGAAGTTGTCGCCGCCGAACGCGCCACCGAGCGAAGCGCCGCGATTCTGCAGCACGATGCCGAGCACGAGCAGCACGGACAGCACTATCTGGATGTAGGGCAGGTATGCCGCGAGGTAGGCCATAGGGTAGGGGAACCATAGCATATATAGGCCATATGAAAAGCCCCCGAGATGGATTTCTCGTCGGTAATTATCATGAATCAATACTTCCATGGCGAAGTCAAGTTGCAGGCATGCGGCGTTCGTTTGACGCCGTAGAGCCATCTTCATATACTGTGGATAACTTTAGAGCGTCTTGAGGAAGCTCTAGGCGCTCTAAAAGTGAAAACGGGCAATTTCTTTACTAAGCGCTAATCGCAGCTGCGAACTTTCTTTCGTATGGCAAAGACCGAAAAACTCTCTATCGCTCCGCTCGCTGACCGCGTCGTCATCGAGCCTTCCCCTAAGGAAACCGTGTCCGCATCCGGCATCATAATCCCGGACTCGGCCAGCCGAGAAAAGCCGGAGCAGGGAACCGTAGTCGCAGTCGGCCCCGGCCGCTATGACGACGGCGCCTTGGTCCCGATGACGCTCAAGTCCGGCGACACCGTCCTCTTCTCCAAGTACGGCTACGACGAGGTGAAGGTCGACGGCACCGACTACCTCATCCTCCCCGAGTCGAGCGTATTAGCAGTCATTAGCCACTAGGCACTGGGCAGTTAGTAGGATTCGAACTTCCCTATTCTTCCCTAACGCCTGATTCCCTAACAAACTAATTCCCTATTCCCATGGCAAAGCAGATCCTATTTGGCGAAGAGGCCCGCAAGTCGATACACGAAGGCCTCACCAAGGCGGCCCGCGCCGTCAAGGTCACCCTCGGGCCCCGCGGCCGCAACGTCGTGCTCGAGAAGAGCTATGGCGGCCCGCGCATCACGAACGACGGCGTCTCCATCGCGAAGGAGATCTCCTTCAAGGATAAGTTCGAGAACATGGGCGCGGAGATAGTGAAGGAGGTCGCGAACAAGAGCAATGACGTGGTCGGCGACGGCACGACGACCACCGTCGTGCTCCTCGAGGCCATGGTGAACGAAGGCCTGGCTTCCCTTACCCGCGGCGCGAACGCGATGGCTATCCGCAGCGGCATGGAGCAGGCACGCGACGCGGCCATCAAGGAGCTCCAGAAGATGGCGCGGCCGGTCGAGGGCACGGGCGACGTCGAGCAGGTCGCGAGCATCTCCGCGGAGAGCGAGGAGCTCGGCCGCATCATCGCCGAGACCGTCGAGAAGGTGGGCAAGAACGGCGTCGTGACCGTCGAGGAGAGCCAGGGCATGGATCTCTCGTACGAGGTCGTCGAAGGCCTGCAGATAGACAAGGGCTACGTATCGGCGTACATGGTCTCGAATCCCGAGCGCATGGAAGCCGAGATGCGCGATGCGCACATCCTCATCACCGATAGGAAGATCGGCGGCGTGCAGGAGATACTTCCCCTCCTCGAGAAGGTCGCGGCGAGCGGGCGCAAGGAGCTCGTCATCGTCGCGGAAGACGTGGAAGGCGAGGCGCTCACGACGTTCGTGCTGAACAAGCTGCGCGGCACCTTCAACGTGCTCGCCATCAAGGCGCCGGGATACGGCGACCGCAAGAAGGAGATGCTCGCCGATATCGCGGCGGTCGTCGGCGCGGAAGTCGTATCGAGCGACCTCGGCCACACCTTCGAGAATGCCGAACTCTCCATGCTCGGCCGCGCCTCGCGGGTGGTCGCGACGAAGGACGCGACGACGTTCGTCGGCGGCAAGGGCAAGAAGGCGGACATCGAGGCGCGCGTCAGCCAGCTGCAGGCGCTCGCCGCGCAGGCGACCTCGAAGTTCGATACCGAGAAGCTCGAGGAGCGCATCGCGAAGCTCTCGGGCGGCGTCGCGGTCATCCGCGTGGGCGCGGCGACCGAGACCGAGATGAAGTACCTGAAGGACAAGATCGACGACGCCGTGAAGGCGACGAAGGCGTCCATCGAGGAAGGCATCGTGCCGGGCGGCGGCACCGCGCTCGCGAAGGTCGCGCGCTCGCTCCGCACCGAGGATTGGGACTTCGATACGAAGGACGAGGAGACCGGGTTCGCCATCGTCGGCCGCGCGCTCGAGGCGCCGCTGCGCCAGATACTCATGAACGCGGGCAAGGACGACGGCTCGGCCATCGTGGAACGCGTGCAGTCGGCGAAGGGGTTCGCGGGTTACGACGCGCTTGCGGGCGAGGAAGTCGCCGACATGGCGGAAGCCGGCATCATCGACCCGGTGAAGGTGACGCGCAGCGCGGTCGAGAACGCGGTATCCGCGGCGGCCATCCTGCTTACCACCGAAGCGGCGGTCGCCGATATCCCGGAGCCTAAGCCGATGGGCCCGGAAGCGGGGATGGGCGGCATGGACTTCTAAGAAGTAAGCAGTAGGTAGTAGGCAGGTTGAAGGGAATTGACTTCCCTGCCTGGCTATAAAAGATTCGAGGCGCGGTCCAGGGACCGCGCCTCTTTCAATCCTCGTGCCCTCGGAATGAATCGATGAGCGTCGCGATGACCGGAACGATGTACAGGCCGGCGATCGCGGCAAGGCACGCGTAGGCCGCTACATGCGACTCCGTGAGGATGGCGACCGCGAGCACGATGAGCAGCGTCACGGGAAGTTCGAGCTCGTTTCGCATAAGATGCTCCTTTCTCCTTCCGGCACGCTACTACGCGGCTGGCGAAAGGGCAACGCGATGCCGTCACGATGAGTTCGCCGCAGGCTGTGCCTGCGGCGGGGATCTCAATCGAGGCGGTCGATCTCGTCCGCGCGGATGCTCCGGCGGCAGATGATCACGAAGATGGCGATGAAGACAAGTGCCGCCACCCAGCTCAAGGGTCCGAACAGGTGGTCGAGAAAGTACGACCAGTACTCCTGCAGCGCATAGATCATTGCCCGTTCTCCTTCCTTAGGTAGAGGAGTCCCAGCCCGGGATTCCGTCTGAATCCTAGTGCCGCGCGAAGGTTCTAGCAATACATCCTGATTTCGCTATACTCATATATATAACTACCTGCCTATGACTATCCTCTACATCGTGCTCGGCATTCTCGTGCTCGTGCTGCTCTGGGCCATCGTCGCCTACAACGGCTTCGTCTCGCTCCGCAATCGCGCCAAGGAGGCGTGGTCAGATATCGAGGTGCAGATGAAGCGCCGTTACGATCTCATCCCGAACCTCGTGGAGACGGTGAAGGGCTACGCCGCGCATGAGCGCGCGACATTCGATAGCGTCACTGCGGCGCGCGCCAACGCGATGAACGCGCAGACCGTCGCCGAGCACGCGGAGGCGGAGAACATGCTCTCGGGCGCGCTCAAGTCGCTCTTCGCGGTCTCCGAAGCGTATCCGGACCTCAAGGCGAATACGAATTTCCTCGAGCTCCAGCGCGAGATAAGCGATACCGAGAACAAGGTGATGGCCTCTCGCCGCTTCTACAACCAGAACGTCCTGCAGCTCAACACGGCGGTCGAGCAGTTCCCGGGCAACGTGATCGCCGGACCGTTCGGCTTCGGCCAGATGGAGCTCTTCGAGCTCGCGGAAGGCGAGGAGGCAGCACGCCAGCCGGTGAAAGTTAGTTTTTAGCCACTAGACGTTAGGGTATTAGGGAATGCAGACGTATCGGGACCTGATCGTTTGGCAACGAAGCATCGAACTCGTTACTGCCATCTATCAGCTCACGAACGCATACCCGAAATCCGAGCTCTTCGGCCTCACGAGTCAGATGCG
Organism: Minisyncoccota bacterium; assembly: GCA_036261925.1. Lineage (GTDB taxonomy): Bacteria > Patescibacteriota > Minisyncoccia > Phycocordibacterales > Phycocordibacteraceae > C7867-001. The sequence goes on from DATAJW010000013.1 coordinate 33,836, forward strand.
GCGTGCAGCAGTATCCATACCCTCGAATATTGCCGAAGGATACGCGCGTAAATCCAGGAAAGAATACATTCAATTCCTGCGCATAGCAGAACTCGAAACGCAACTAACAATCACCAGGAACCTTGCACTCGTCACGGAGGAGAAGCTCAAGGTATCCGAAGCGCTTCTGAACGAAACCATGCGTTTATTGAATAAGTTTATCTCTTCCCTAACGTCTAAACCCTAGTGGCTATACCCTAATTCATATGGCAACGCTATACCAAGAACGCTCCGCCAACACCTGGAAGACCTGGAGCCTCATGGTCGGGTTCTTCCTGCTGGTCATCCTCGTCGGGTGGGGCGTCTCGTACTACTACGGCTCCCCCGTTATCCTCTATGGCGCGGTGGCGTTCGCGCTCGTCGGGAACGTGGGGAGCTACTGGTTCAGCGATAAGCTGGTGCTCTCGATGACGCACGCGAAGCCCGCGACGCGCGAGGAGCACTTCGATTTCTATACGGTGACCGAGAACCTCGCCATCACCGCAGGCCTCCCGATGCCGAAGCTCTACGTGATAGAGGACCCGGCGCCCAACGCATTCGCGACGGGACGCGATGAGAAGCATGCAGTCGTCGCCGCGACGACCGGGCTCCTGTCGATGATGACCCGCACGGAGCTCGAAGGCGTCATCGCGCACGAGCTCTCGCACGTGAAGAACAAGGACATGCTCGTGATGACGGTCGCGGTCGTGCTCGCTGGGTTCCTGGCCATCATCGCTGACATCTTCCTGCGCATGAGCATGTTCGGCGGTGGCGACCGCGACAGCAAGGGGAACGCGCTCTTCATGGTTCTTGCCGTGGTCGGCATCGTTCTTGCGCCGATAGCAGCGCAGCTCATCCAGCTCGCTATCTCCCGCCGCCGCGAGTACCTCGCGGACGCGTCGGGCGCGCTCCTCACGCGTTACCCGGAGGGCCTCGCGTCCGCGCTCCAGAAGATTGGAAGCTACGGGGGAGCCATGAAGACCGCGAACCACGCGACCGCGCACCTCTTCATCGGCAACCCGTTCGGCGCGCGCGCCGGCAACCTCATGAACAAGCTGTTCGCGACCCATCCGCCGGTGGAGGACCGCATCAAGCAGCTGCTCCAGCCTGACGGACGGTAGAGGGAATCCGTGCTATAAAAGTGCCATACGGAGGCGTCGGATAGCGGTTTATTCCACCACCTTGGAAAGGTGGCAGGCTCGAAAGGGTCTCGAGAGTTCGAATCTCTCCGCCTCCGCCGAATTGCGTTAGCGCGCAGGAACATCGAAATACCCCACGAGTTCACTCTCGATGTGGTAGTGGTGCAGCTGCTTGTTGAACCGGTCCTCGATAGGTATCTGCGTCGGGTGGAACCCGGGCTTGAAGTAGAAGAGCCAGTACTTGAGGACGAGATAGTAGACTCCCCGCTTGCCGAGGAGATAGGGCATGCCGTTCCGCCAGACGCGCCACGAGAAGAGCAGCCGCTTCGCGGCAAGGAAGTCGATGATGCAGCGCGTATGCGCGATGAGGAAGGCGACGCTCACGAACGCGCCGATGAGGACGCGCATGACGTAGCCGCCGCCCTGCGCGCGGTACAGGTCTATCGCGGTCGAGCGGTGCTCCATCTCCTCGATGCAGTGCCAGCTCCAGACGCGGTCCATGCGCTCGTCCGTGTCCTCGCCCTCGAGCACGCCGATATCGATGACCTGCTTCGAGTACGTGGCGGTGAAGTGCTCGATGATCATGCAGGTCACGAGCCGCATCTTGAGGGTGAATATGCGTTCGAAGAACCGCAGCAGCACCTCGGTCTCCTTCACGTGCTTGGTCGCGGGGAAGCCTTGCGCGTCGAGGTAGCGGTTGTAGGCGTCGTGCATGAGGGCGTGCGCGGTCTCCTCGTGGATGAGTATCGCCGCCTGCTCCTTGAGCGCGGGATCGCTCACCCGCTCCCGCGCTTCCTCGACGGCACGGACGATGAACCGCTCGCCCTCCGGGACGGTCGCGGAGCTCGTGTTGAACGCGAAGGTGAGGAGTGCGTTATCCTTGAACCACCATTCCCGTATCGGCACTCCGTCGCGCACGAGCTTCTCTGCCGCTTCCCGTTCCCGCTCATTGATGATCGGCTCTTCCATCGTACGGAAAGTATAGCGCGCTGGCCTGCGCAGCTACACGCCCGCGTTGACGATGCCGCGCACCAAGGGCGATGTCCGATAGATGTCCTTTATCGATCGACCGCCGTTCCACTACGGCAGACGCGCAGCGGTATCGGCGGTTCACGGCAGGAGGCGAGGCGGTGCGAACGGTAGGTGCGGCTAGACGCGAGCGGTCGCGGTTCCGAAACCTATCCACAGGTATGTCAAATCCCGCGCGCTTCATTGACCTATCATCATTGCAGTGGTACGAATGGTCGCAGATACGTAGTCGTTCCGGTTGGGGCCGGACACGTGCATAGGCGCCCTTATATTCATTGGGCAGCGCCGCCATTTATCACGCGTACGAGGGCTCACGTTTAACCTATTACTCCGATGATCAAGAAAGATGCTCGCATGACGGCACTCCGCAAGACCCTTGCGGCGTTCAACGCTGCCGTACTGATGATTACCATGGTAGCGGTCAGCTCCCCTGTCGCGATAGCGCAGGAGACGCCGACAGATACCGCACCGGCCCAGGTAGAGGGACCGGTCACGTCGGACACGACGACCGATACGGACACCGACAAGAAGGATGCGACGGAACCGGCGCAGCCTCCGGCTGACGATACGCAGCCTCCGGCAACCGATCCCGGCACCGGTACGACCGGCGATGATGCGACCAATCCCGAGAGCGGTGACCCAGCCGCTCCTAGCGACCCTGCGGTCGATACCGTCATCAAGGATGGCGGGAACGCGGTCATGACGTTCGTGGCGCCGCTCATGGACGCGCTCCTGCTCGCGCCAGCAGCTGCGCTCGACCCGTTCCCGAGCACGAATGCGCAGAACCAGGTGAATGGGTACCCATATGTCGAGTTCGTGAGCGCCACTACGGATAGCGTCACGCTCAATTTCGTGAATCCGAAACCGCAGACCTATTATTTCGAGTATCGAATTGATGGTCTCGTACCAAGCGGTCGTCCATCTAATTACAATCCCTGCAAGGAGTCGGCAACGCCTCTCAACGGCGCGTGTGGCGGGGCTCGGTATATCGCGGATGACGAGATTGCCTACCCCACTCACTCGGTAGCCGGAAACCTGACGAATCAGGTCACCATCCCGGCAGGCTCCACCGTCGAGATCCGCATGACATTCGGCCCAGAGCGTAACTACGATTTCGACTGGATAACCTTCGATGTGGCAACGCCGCCCGATACGAGCAACATCAAGTTCGTCGGCAGCCCGAAGTACGTGCGCGCGAATAACGGGGGCGACCTCGCGGCGCAGCTCGTCACGCCCGACTCGACGACCGCGGTCAACTTCTTCATCGACGGGTCGGCAACCCCGGTTGCCGGTACGCTGCATGGGTCCGCGACGGCATCTACCGATTGGTGGAGGCTCTACACGCCGCTTGCCCCGGGTGAGCACGCCATCACCGCGCAGGTAGAGATTGGCGGAGCCTGGTACGACGCAAGCGACACGGGAACCGCGTATTCGCTCGATACGCCGTGGGCCCAGTACATCGTCCCGAATGCGGGACAGATGTTCCGTCCCGATGACATGGTCGTTCGGCTCAAGATCGATGACCAGTTCGATCAGTTCAAGGAAGTCAGGGTAACGCTGAACAGCATCGTGCATACGGTACTGCGCTCCTCCTGCAATGACATCGGCGCAAGCGTATTGTGCGACCTTAAGGATCTCGGCCTCCCGGCCGGCACGTACTCCGCTTCCGCGACAATCTACACCAAGGCGAACAACCGGCTCGATAACCTGATGAGCGAGACGTTCACCATCGATGACCAGCGGCCGGTCGCGACGGGAATCCTCGTCGAGAATGCCGCACTCGGCGTCGTGACGAACACGGTGGTCGTATCGGCGAACGCGACCGATGACCATGGCGTAGAGAGCGTGAACTTCTATGTCACCGAGCCGCGCAACGATGGCGTATGCACCGGAAACGGGACGAAGCTCGCGAGCGAGCGCGTGCTCGCGACCGATATAGATGGGAAGTATCGCGCAACGCTCGGCGTCGCGGGCCTCGCTGGCCCCTACTGCGTCACGGCGGTCGCGCGCGATGATGCCATGAACAACAGCCAGCTCATCCATCAGAAGGTCTCCATCGAGAACGCGGTGGTCGACAACGATGCGCCGAGCGTTCCGGTCATCATCGTCCCATCCAACGGTCAGGTCTTCACTTCCGCACCGATATTGAATGACTGGACGGACTCGACGGATGCGAGCGGGATAGATAAGTACGAAGTCGAGTATGTCTATTCGGATGGGCACACCTTCAGCGGAGGCCCCTACCGCGAGACGGCAGGGAACGTGAGCCAGCGCAGCCATGCGCCAGGAGTGAGTGAACAGGGCGGCGTCACTATCCGCGTGCGCGCATACGATAATGCCGGCAACGTTAGCGGCTGGAGCGAGCCCGTCTTCTATGTGTACGACCAGGACGGTACCTATGTGAGCCGCATCATCTCGCCAGCTGATAGCGAAACCGTAAGTGGAGCGTCGTCTCTCACCGCGTTCTATGCGGACGAGAACGGCGACAATAACGACGGCGTGCAGTGGGCGGTCAGGAGCGGCGCGAGCTGCACCAACACGTCAGGTACGGTCTTCGGCAATGTCGACGGCCGCCATGACGCCGCTACCTGGGACCACGAGAACTTCGAGGCCTCGATCGATACTACGGCCATCGCGAACGGCGAGTACTGCTTCGTCTTCAATCCGACCGAGGATGCGGGCGACGCGAACCAGCGCCTGACGCGCGTCTTCTCGGTCCTTAACGACGACAGCGTCCCGACGGTACCGGGCACCGAGACCATCACGGTCACCGGCACGACGGCATCCGGCGAGAACGATATCGGCGGTTGGTTCTTCAACCGCGACGCCTCGACGCAGTCCCCGTACGCATTCGCGACCGGTAACGCAAGCATCGGCTCGGGCAGCCTCTACGTCGAGCCGATCGAGAACGACATCAACGGCGATAGCGACAAGTTCATCGGCGAGCTCTTCCTCCAGAAGGCGCTCTCGGAGATCAACGGCATCTCGTTCGACTTCAAGATCGGCGCACCCGATGATACCGTCGCGGAGCAGTTCTACATGAACGTATACGCGACCTTCGGCGCATCGAGCGATACGAAGTACTACGATTGCCGGTACGATATCGTCGCGTCCTCCGGTTCGACCGCGGGCTACTCGACGGTCTCCTTCGATCCTAACGCTACCTACGCCCTCGTGACGCAATCGGGCAGCTCGCCGAGCGCCTGCCCGCAGAAGCCGTCCGACATGGGCGCTGGCGCGAAGGTGCGCGCCATCGCGCTTACGGTCGGGGACCAGAGCGACAACGACGCGGGCGTAAGCGGGTATCTCGATAACGTCATCGTGGATACCGATTCCATGGTCACGACGTATGACTTCGAGGCAGTTTCGGTTCCGGCAACCGTATCGCGCGGTAACGGCGGCGGAGGCGGTTCCGCCCGCGCTGCAGCGGCGAGCGCGGATGACGGCGACGATGAGGATGGCCGCGTGCTCGGCGCCTCGACGGACGCCGCCTGCAGCCCGCTCATCACGACGTTCATGGGCTTCGGCCGTCCGAACGATGCGGGCGAGGTGGGCCTCCTCCAGGACTTCCTCAATGCCCAGGCAGGCGCTGGCCTCCCGGTCACTGGCTTCTTCGGCGCGATGACCCAGTCGGCGGTGCATGCGTACCAGAAGGCGCACTGGCAGGAGATCCTCCAGCCATGGTTCAGCGTGCCGGGTTCGGGCATCGCGGACGCGGACGACTCGACCGGCTTCGTCGGCAAGATGACGCAGTGGAAGGTGAACATGACTCACTGCCCGGAGCTCGACCTTCCGACGCCAGAGCTCCCATAAGGGACGCGTGATACCGCAAAAACCGCGCCACACGGCGCGGTTTTTGTCTATACAGCGGGAGCTCCCGGTGCTATACTGCCTTCCGATGGAAACGCCCCACCACGAGCGGCATCCGGCACGGCACGTCCTCGGGACGGCCGGCCTCATCGCGTTGACGCTCGCCGCGGTCGCGACGCTCGGCGCCGCGACGTTCTACGCGCGCACGTACCTCACCTCGACGCAGATGGCTGCGGTCATCTCCGCGGTTCTCGTCGACCTCGCGAACGACGACCGCACCGATGCCGCCCTGCCGGCGCTCACGGTGAATCCGAAACTGGTCGCCGCTGCGCAGGCAAAGGCGGACGATATGGCGGCGAAGAGCTACTTCGCGCATACGTCGCCCGATGGCACGACTTCGTGGCAGTGGTTCAAGGACGCGGGGTACGCGTACGCATCGGCGGGCGAGAATCTCGCGGTCGATTTCAACGATTCGGAGAACGTCGAGCGGGCGTGGATGGATTCGCCGACGCACCGCGCGAATATCTTGAGCGGGAAGTTCACGGAGATCGGCATCGCGACCGCGGTCGGCGAGCTCGACGGCAAGCGCACGGTCTTCGTCGTGCAGATGTTCGGGAGGCCGGCCGCATCCCCGCTCCCGGTGCCGGTCGCGGCGGTCACGCCGCCCGCGCCGGAGGAGATAGCCATCGCCGCGGACGAGCCGGACGACGTGCTCGGCTCTACCGACGAAGCGCCGCACGCCGCGCTCATCGAGGATGAGGGGCTCGCCGCAGCCGTCGAGGGGGTCGCGGCACCGACGGCGCCTGAAGAAGCCGTCGCGCCGGCCGCCGAATCCGGCATGCCGCTGGTGGCGCCGGTCGCCGCACGCCACGCTCCCGTCTGGGGACTGGTCGCGGCCTCTCCGGAGCGCGCGCTCCGCGGCATCTATATCGCCTTCGCGTTCCTGCTGCTCGGCGCGCTCCTCATGATCACGCGCGTGGAGTTCAGGAAGCATCATTTCCGGCATGTCGCCGCCGCGAGCATCGCGCTCGTGATGCTGGGCGGGCTCTTCTTCGTCGCCGATACGTTCGTCTTCCCGGCGCCCGCCATCGGCCAGGCGGTCGCCTCGAGCAATGGATAGGAAGCGCGCCATCGACCGGCGGGCGGCGATCGGCGCGGTCGCGCTCCTCGCGGTCCTTATCGTCTCGTCCTTCCTGTACCGGCAGGCGACCGCGCCATCGGTCGCGGAAGACGCATCCGTTCCGGCGCGCGCCGGAAACGCGCTCCCGTCCTCGATCGAGGTCGCCGATACGGAGGCGCTCCGCGAGCAGGGTCTCTCGGCCCGCGATTCGCTCGGCGACGACAGCGGCATGCTCTTCGTATTCCCGGCGTCCGGCCTCCACGGCTTCTGGATGAAGGATATGCGCTTCTCTATCGACATGCTCTGGCTCGACGACGCGGGCGCCATCGTGCATGTCGTCTCGAACGCCGCGCCCGAGACGTATCCGGAGATCTTCACGCCGCCCGCGCCCGCGCGCTACGTGCTCGAGGTGCCGGCCGGCTACACTGCGCGGCGAGGGTGGGGGATCGGGACCGTGCTCGATTTGGGAGCGTACCAGGAAGAGAACTAGAAATCGATACCGGAAGACGGTACACTCTGCCTATGCCTTTCCTGAATACCCGTCATACCGGCAGCGTACGAAGCCTCATCTATGAGGAGGATGGGGAGTGGTTCGGTGTCGCGCTCGAATTCAATATCGTCGAGACCGGCGATTCTCCCCAGGAAGTCTCTGTCCTCCTCGACGAAGCGATCCTCGGCTACATCGAAGCCGCGCAGAAGAACAAGTTGTCCATCAGTGTCCTGAACCAGGATACCGATCCCGTCTATGAATCCCTCTGGGAAGCCGGCAATTCCGAAAAGGAGGAAGAGCGAAAGAGGGTCTATAAAGTATCTGCGCAGACCATACCTGCGCTCGTAGCGTAATTCACTCCATGCCGCGAGGTCTCAATAACTGGACTGCGGCAATGGTGATGAGGTTCCTGAAGAAGAACGGATTCATGAATACGCATGAGCGCGGAAGCCATTTCTATTACTCAAAGAAATCGAACGCACGCAGCTACCTGGTCACCGTTCCGGTCCATGGAACCGATAGCATCCATCCGAAGACTATGAAATCGATCATCGCGCAGTCGGGCATACCCCAATCGGAATGGCTTAGGAAATAGGGCGGAGACCATTCCGGGCAAAGGAAGAACCCGCCGTGAGGCGGGTTCTTCCATGCAGCATGGACCGGTCGATAAGCCGAATTCTGTAGCGCGCGCCCGCTACGGCACGCACCGACGACCATCTATCTGGGACTGCTGTCGCCAGCAGCCTCGAGCGGCGCTCAACCTTGTGCGGAGCAGAAGGGAGCCCTCGACCACGCACCATTCCCGAAGGGAATTCCTATTTGGAAATTGGTGCTTGGAATGTGGAGCTTCCTTATGCTCCGCATAAGGTGCACGGCCTTGCACAGCGGTAAGGGTTTAGCCGTTTCAGTCGTACGTCGCCGTACGCCCGCTCTCAAGGAGAGCTCCTTCACCTTTCGGCTCCGGACGTTTCTGTTCGCACCTCGCGCCTCGCGGCGGGCAGGCGTTACCTGCTACCAGACTGCCCTCGCTTCAGCGTGGGCCTGTGTTCGGACTTTCCTCCATCGCCCGAAGGCGACAGCGGTCGTCTGACCGGTCCGGTATAATCATACCATCAAAATAGTCACTCGTACATGCCTGCGGTTCATGAAGCCGCGCATGGTTAGTCCCCATACGGCCCCGTCCGCAGCCCGTACAGGGGCTATACTGGATTGCATTAGCAGGGCTGGGTAATTACGAACCATGCAAGATTCAAACGCTACTTCCGCGGCCGCGCGCCGCCTCTCGTTCGACGGAGCCGCGACCTGGGCGCTCGTCGCCACGGGCGCCGTCGCCGCAGTCGCTTTCATACCGGTCGCGACCGTACCGTTCCTTTATACGAAGGTCTCGCTCGTCGCGCTCGGCGTCCTCGTCGCGCTCGCGCTCTACGTGCTGGCGCGCCTGACGCGCGGCAACGTCGTGCTCCCCCCGCTCGCGCTCGTCGGCAGCCTCTGGCTCGTGCCGCTCGCGTACGCGGTGTCGACGCTCTTCTCGGGCGTCGCGCCCGCGAGCGCGTTCTTCGGCCGCGAGCTTGAGACCGATACGTTCGGCTTCGTCATCGTCATGGCGGCGCTCGCGAGCCTCACCGCGCTCGCGTTCCGCAGGACGAAGCAGTATCGCGCGTTCTTCCTCGTGCTTGGCGGCGCGATCGCCGCGGTGCTCTTGGTGCAGCTGGCCTTCGTCGCGGTCGGCCGCATCGCGCCGTCGCTCGTCTCGCCGACGACGAACCTCGTCGGCTCGTTCCCTGACGTGGGCATGCTCGCCGGGCTCGGCATCGCGCTCGCGCTCCTCGCCCTGCGTCTCCTCACCCTTCCGGACCGGCTCCGCACCCTGCTGTACGCCTTCGGCGGCATCGCGCTCCTCATCGTCGCCCTCGTGAACTCCGCGCTCATCTGGACCATGGTCGGCCTCGTCGCGCTCGGCCTCTTCATCGAAGCCATCATGCGCCATCGCGCGGGAAGCGCGGCGGACGAGGACCTCGACGGCGTCGCGCTCATGCTCGCGGACAGCGATGGCGAGACCAAGGCTACGGAGTCGCACTCGCTCCTCGCGCCCCTCGTCACCCTCGCGCTCGCGCTCTTCTTCGTCATCGGCGGCTCGACCATCGGCAACGCGCTCGTTTCCGCCTTTGGCGCGAACGCCATCGACGTCCGCCCGTCGTGGCAGTCCACGTTCAACGTCGGTAGCCACACCTACGCGTCCTCGCCGCTCTTCGGCTCGGGACCGGGCACGTTCGGCGAACAGTGGCTCAAGTTCCGCGACCGCAGCATCAACGATACGGTCTTCTGGAACATCGACTTCACATCGGGCATCGGCAGCATCCCGACCTCGTTCATCACGACCGGCATACTCGGCGCGCTTGCATGGCTCGGGTTCCTCGGCATGTTCATCGTCATCGGCGGCCGCACATTGCTGTTCCGCCTGCCGAAGGAGGCGTTCGCACGCTTCGTCGCCATCGCCTCGTTCGTGGGAACGCTCTACGTGCTCGCGCTCTCCGTATTCACCGTGCCCGGCCCGGTCGTCGCGACATTCGGCTTCCTGCTCGCCGGCCTCTTCATATCGTCCTTGCGGCACGCGAGCCGCTCGCAGGAATGGGGCATCGTCTTCTCGAAGAACCCGCGCATCGGCTTCGCCATCGTATTCGGCCTGACGCTCCTGCTCCTCGCGTCCATACTCGCCGCGTACGTGGTCACCGAGCGCTACCTGGCATCGATCGCGTACGCCGAAGGCGCGCAGGCGCTCGCGCAGGGCGACCTCGCGCAGGCGGATGACGCCGTCGGCCGCTCCATCGCCTTCGCGCCATCCGATCGCGCGTACCAGCTCGCGGCCGCCGTCGGCATCGCGCGCATGAACCAGGTGGCGAGCGATACCACGCTCGCGCCGGCTGACGCGCAGCAGTCCTTCCAGACCGCGCTCTCGGGCTCCATACAGGCCGCGCTTACCGCGACCAAGCTCGGGCCGAACAACTACCAGAACTGGGCGATGCTCGGCAACGTGTACCAGACCGTCGTGCCGCTGCGCATCGAGGGCGCGTACGATAACGCGAAGACCGCGTACGACCGCGCAGTGAGCCTCAACCCGACCTCACCGGCGCTCCCGTACGTCATCGCGCAGCTCGAGATCGCGCAGGGCGATGCCGCCGCCGCGGAGGAGCAGCTCGTGAACGCCATCAACCTGAAGCGCGACTACACGCAGGCCATCTTCCTGCTTTCGCAGCTCGCGGTGCAGCAGGGCCGCGCCGCCGAGGCGCTCCAAGCCGCCGAGGCCGCCGCGTACTTCGCGCCGAACGACCCGACCGTCCTCTTCCAGGTGGGCATACTCCGCTCGGCGAACAGCGATACGGACGGCGCCATCATCGCGCTCTCCCGCGCCGTCGAGCTGAACCCGCAGTACGCGAACGCGCGCTTCTTCCTCGGCGTCATGCGTGCCCTCAAGGGCGACTACGCTGCGGCTGCGACGGAGCTCGAAGCGGTCGCCGCGCTCTCGGAGGAGAATGCCGACGCGGTGGCCGCGGACCTCGCGGCGCTGCGCAATGGCGAGAACCCGTTCCCGCCGTCGCGCCTGGGCGCGCTCGGCATCCCGGTAACGCCGGTAACGCCGTAATGCATCCCACGCAGGCGTTCCGCGGTTATCGCTAGGGCATCATGGTGCGCACGATATTGAAAAGCCTCACGGCACCGGTACGCGGCCTGCATCAGGCCGCGTACTTGCTTGCCGGGCTCACGCTCGCGAGCCAGGTCCTCGCGCTCCTGCGCGACCGCCTGTTCGCGCACCAGTTCGGCGCGGGCCTGACGCTCGACCTGTACTACGCCGCGTTCAAGGTGCCGGACCTCGTGTTCGCGCTCGTGGCGTCGCTCGTCTCCGCGTACGTGCTCATACCCCGCATCGCGGGCGCCTCGCGCGACGAGACGAGGAACCTGCTCTCGCACACCGCATCCTTCCTGTTCATCGGCGGCGGCGTGCTCTGCCTCGGCATCGCCTGGTTCGCGCCCGCGCTCCTGTCGTTCCTGTTCCCCTCGCTCATGACCAGCGGGAGCGGACCCGAGTTCGTGGCGCTCACCCGCATCCTGCTCATCCAGCCGATACTCCTCGGCCTCTCGGGCATCGTCACGAGCGTGACGCAGGTCAGGCGCCGGTTCGCGCTCTTCGCGCTCTCGCCGGTGCTCTACAACCTGGGCATCATCGCGGGCGCCTACTTCCTCTATCCGGTCTACGGCCTCATGGGCATCGGGTACGGCGTCATCGCGGGCGCGGTACTGCATCTCTTCATCCACCTGCCGCTCCTCGCGCGCGCGCGGGTCCTGCCGCGCCCGGTCGTCCCGAAGCTCTCCATCATCATCGGCATCGCGAAGGATTCCATACCGCGCTCGCTTGCGCTCGGGATGGGCGCCGTGAGCGCGCTCGCGCTCGCGGCGCTCGCGGCATCCTCCGGCGAAGGCAATGTCGCGGTCTATACGCTCGCGAGCAACCTCGAGGCGGTACCGCTCTCGCTCATCGGCGCGTCCTACGCAACCGCCGCGTTCCCGGTGCTCGCGGAGCACATGAACGCGAAGCGCTTCGACGGGTTCAAGGCGACCCTGTCCGCGGCGGCGCGCCACATCATCTTCTGGTCGGCGATCATCTCGGTGCTGATGCTGGTGCTGCGCGCGCACGCCGTGCGCATCATCCTGGGCTCGGGCGCGTTCGATTGGGATGCTACCCGGCTCACCGCAGCGGTCCTCGCCATCCTCGTGCTCGGCCTCATCGCGCAAGGGCTCGTGCTGCTCTGCTCGCGCGCGTTCTATGCGGCAGGGAAGTCCTGGAACCCGCTCCTCATCCAGGCGGCGGGCGCCATGCTCTCGGTCCTTGCTGCGGCGGGCCTCCTGCACCTCATCTCGGCATTGCCGGCGGTCAGGTATTTCATGGAAGCCTTGCTGCGCGTCGAGGACGTGCCGGGCACCGGCGTACTCGCGATCGCCATCGGCGCCGCGTTCGGCCAACTCGTCATGGCCGTCATCGCGCTCGTTACCTTGCGCGACGTGGCGGAGGGCGTCGCTCGCTCGCTCGCTCGCTCGCTCTGCGAAGGCCTCGGCGCCGCGATACTTGGCGGCGCGGCAGCGTACGGCGTGCTCTCCTTCACCGGCTCCATCGCGCCCCTGACCACGCTCCTCATCGTCTTTGCGGAGGCCGCCTTAGCTGGTATCGTGGGCTTACTCGTCGCTGGGGCGGTCCTCGCACTCCTTGAGAACCGGGAATTCCGGGACCTCATCGAGACCTTGAAGAAGCTCACTTCCACCAAGGCGCTGAAGCCCCACGGCCAAGTCCTCAATGACCGACCGGATACGTAATTTCTCGATCATCGCGCACATCGATCATGGAATGTCGACCCTCGCGGACCGGCTTCTTGAGCGTACCGGCACCATAGAAGCCCGGAAGATGCGCGACCAGGTGCTCGACAAGATGGATCTCGAGCGGGAGCGCGGCATTACCATCAAGATGCAGCCTGCCCGCATGAAGCATGTCGGCTCGGACGGGCAGGAGTACATCCTGAATCTGATCGATACCCCGGGGCACATCGACTTCGCATACGAGGTATCGCGCGCGCTCTCGGCGGTCGAGGGGGTCATCCTCCTCGTCGACTCCACGCAGGGCATACAAGCGCAGACGCTGACCACCCTCGATATGGCGAAGAAGGCTGGCTGCGTCATCATTCCCGTCATCTCGAAGATCGACGCGCCGGCCGCGCGTCCGGATGATGTCTCGCTCGAGCTCGCCGAGCTGCTTTCCATAGATCCGGATACCGTTCTTGCGGTCTCCGGCCGTACCGGCGCGGGCGTTACCGAGCTCCTCGAGGCTATCGTCTCGCGCATACCGGCGCCGAGGGTGGGCGAGGGCAATCCGCGCGCGCTCATCTTCGACTTCTCGTACTCGACGCACCGCGGCATCACGGTCTTCGCGCGCGTCTTCGACGGGGAATTCAAGAAGGGCGACGTGCTGCGCTTCGCGGCGGCGGGCGAGCGCTTCACCGCGCTCGAGACCGGCATCTTCATGCCGGACGAGCTTCCGACCGAGAAGCTCACGGCCGGCGAGATCGGCTACCTCGTGACGGGCGTGAAGAAGGCGGGCGTCGTCAATGTGGGCGACACGGTCATCCCGAACGCGGGCTCCACCGAGGGACTCGAAGGCTTCGAGAAGCCGCGTCCGGTGGTCTGGGCCTCGGTGTACCCGGAGAGCCAGGACGACCTGACCGAGCTGCGGCAGTCGCTCGAGCGCCTGCGCCTCTCCGACTCCTCGCTCTCGTTCGAGGAGGAATCCTCCGGCATGCTCGGCCGCGGATTCCGCTGCGGTTTCCTCGGCATGCTCCATCTCGAGATCATCGTCGAGCGGCTGAAGCGCGAGTTCGACCTCGAGCTCGTCGTGACCATCCCGACCATCGCGTACACCGTGACCGACAAGCGCGGCAAGAAGGAGGTCATCTATACGCCGTCCAAGTTCCCCGCCTATGGCGAGACCGACGCCATCGAGGAGCCGTGGGTGAAGGTCGTCCTCATGACGCCGTCCGAGACGCTCTCGAGCATGCTCCAACTCTTCCAGGACCATGAGGGCGCCGTGCTCTCGACCGAGACGCATGCCGATGGCCGCATCGAGCTCAAAGTGGAGATGCCGCTGCGCGAGCTTATGCGGGGGTTCTTCGACAAGGTGAAGAATGCTTCCTCCGGCTATGCGTCGCTCTCGTACGAGCTCATGGACGAGCGCGCCGCTGACGTGGTGAAGCTCGAGATATTCGTCGCGGAGGAGCCGGTGCCGGCGTTCGCGCGCGTCGTCTCCCGCCGCCGCGTGGAGGAGGAAGGCGAGCGCATGGTGCAGAAGCTCCATGAGATACTCCCGCGCCAGCAGTTCGTTACGAAGATACAGGCGCACGCGCTCGGCCGCATCGTCGCGTCGCGCTCCATCTCCGCGTTCCGCAAGGACGTCACCGGGTATCTCTACGGCGGCGATATCACGCGCAAGATGAAGCTCTTGGAGAAGCAGAAGAAGGGGAAGAAGCGGCGGGGCGTCCACGCAAAAATGGACATCCCACAAGATGTCTTCATGAAAATGGTCCAGGAAAGCGAGCGATAGAGACCACTCGATAAGGTCGAATCTACATCGTTACGGGTCCCAGTTCCTCTCTACGTCGTACTTCTAGTACGCCTTCGTTCGTCGCTTCCCGCGCCGCGCATCTGGCCCCCTTTCTCGCCCTGACTGATCCCGCTTCGTGTGGGTCGAAGGTTCGTTAGGGGTAGCGGTATACTGGAGGAATGCCCCGTCGGCCGACCAAGAAGCGGATGAAGGAGTACGTCATAGCGGCGGCGCTCTCGCTGGCCGTCATATGGCTCCTCTGGCTCATCTGGGGCATCGCCCGGAAGGAGGAAATCGCCCGTCAGGCGGTCAAGAATACCCAGATAGAGCTTGCCGAGCTCAAGGACCGGAAAGCCGTCCTGGAGGCGAATATGGCCGAATTAGCGACCGATAGGGGTCAGGAGGCGACCCTCCGGCAGACCTATAACGTAGCCCTCCCGGGCGAGGAGGTAGTCATCGTGGTGCCGCCGAAGAAGGAGCCGGAGCCGGTGGTACTTCCGTGGTATAAAAAAGTCCTCGGATTCTTCGGCTTCTGGTAAGTCGGCTTCCTAAAAGGTCCATCTGCTTTGTTGCGGGTCCCACTGATTCCTCTCACCGTATGCTTGATACGTTTCGAGGAATCAGTTTCCCGCGCCTCGCATCTGGATCCTTTTAGAAAGCCTCCGAAATACAAGCGGAATTAGTTCAGTGGCAGAACGAGTGCTTCCCAAGCACTAGGCACGGGTTCGATTCCCGTATTCCGCACCCGTCAAAATGGTATACTGTCGCCATAACCCACAATCGAACGTATGGACACTCCCGTCACCATTTACACCACCCCGACCTGCCACTTCTGCCAGATGAGCAAGGAGTACTTCAAGGCGCACGACGTCGCGTACACCGAGCATAATGTCGCGGCGGACCTCGAGAAGCGCCAGGAGATGATAGACAAGAGCGGCCAGATGGGCGTGCCGGTCATATTCATCGGTGAGGAGATGATCATCGGCTTCGACAAGAAGCGCTTCGACGAGCTTCTCGGTACCGGCGGAGCGCCAGCGGCAGAAGAAGCCCCAGCAGCCTAGCAAAGAAACAAAACCCCGCGGCTGAATGCCGCGGGGTTTTGTGCTAGTCTCCGACATAGCTCTCGTATGCTCTGCATGCAACCATACGAAAGCTCGTTCGGCGCATATCGATATAGCCTAGATATGTTGATATGATTTCACTTCGCTCTCGTAGTTCAATGGATAGAATAGAGGTTTCCTAAACCTTCGATTCAGGTTCGACTCCTGACGAGAGCACAAAACGATTGACAATAGCCTCATTTATTGTTTGCATGCTTATGGCATGCACAGGAGGGTCGAATGACCAAGCGGGACTCGAATCATCTCGGTCCAAGAACGACAGAGGCATTTGAGGAGCGGGCCGCCGAGGCCAAGAGCCTGATCGAGAGACGGGCCGAACGAGCGAGGGAATTCAAGCTCAAGGATCCGGTCGTCCATGAAGTGGATGGCGAACGCAAACCCGGCGTCGTTATCGGCTTCGGATCGGCCGGCCGGGTCTTGGTGAGATTCCGGGTCGGACGGGAACAATGGTGCGACCCGCTCAATCTGAAGAAGTGACCTTCTGATCAGCGGCCGCTGATCAGAAGGTCACAAGACTTGAAGGACGTGGCGAAAGCCGCGTCCTTTTCGTAATGGTAGACTTGGGGGCATATGAACGAAGAGATGGCCGAGCTGAAGGACTTGCTCGAGGAGAACCTGGAAGTCGCGAAGGACAATAATCGCCTGCTGAAGCTGATACGCCGCGATGCGACCCTCGGCCTCATCGCGAAGGTCGTCCTGTGGCTCGTGCTCCTTGGCGTACCGCTCCTGTTCCTGGGCTCGTACCTGGGTCCGCTCCTCGAATCCATGGCCCGGACGCCCGGCGCGACGCCGGCAGGCGTCGGGATATTCGGCCTCCCGTCGCCGGAGCAGGCCCAGGAATTGCTCGAGGAATACAAGTCGCTCTACGAGGTTCAGTAGAGCGTGAAAACCGCCATCCGGTGTGCTAGGATGGCGAAGACGCTTGGGTAAGAAGCTTGCTACGCAACTTCTTTCCGGGCGCTCGCTCGGCGAGCAAGAATATACCTTCGGGCGCATTCTTGTTGCCTCGCTTGGGTAAGAAGCTTGCTACGCAACTTCTTTCCCTACGCTCGTTCGACAAATGAGAATATGCCCTTCCGGGCGCATTCTCATCGTCTCACTCGCTTGGGTAGCTCAGTTGGTAGAGCACTCCCCTGAAGAGGGAGGGGTCACCGGTTCGACCCCGGTCCCAAGCACTAAAGGGTTTATAGTAGAGGCATGAACCGCCTCCTCGCCTGGGCGCAGAAGAACGAACGGCGCCTGGGCGGCGTGCTGTTCCTCGGCGGCTTCGTGACGGACCTCCTCACGTTCACGCTCCTCGAGGTCTCGTACGTGAACCTGTTCTTCATCGCGTACCTCGCGCTCGCGAGCGTCTGCGTCTTCGGCTCGCATCTCCTGTTCGCGCGCAAGCGCGAGGGGCAGTCGAAGCTCGAGCGGGCGCTCGCGGTCCTGTTCTCCCTCGGCTCGCAGTACGCCATCGGCGGCATCCTCTCGGGCTGCCTCATCTTCTATACGAAGAGCGCGGTGCTCTCGGTATCCTGGCCGTTCATCGTCCTGCTCGCGCTCGTATTCATCGGGAACGAATACTTCAGGAAATATCGCGAGCACCTGATATTCCAGACGGTGCTCCTCTATTTCGCGCTCTACGCGTACGCGATATTCGCGCTCCCTATCTACCTGCATGCGCTCGGCCCGTGGATATTCGCCGCGAGCACTGCCGCATCGCTCGCGGTGTTCGCGGCATTCCTCTTCCTGCTCAAGCAGGCTTCTGCGTCGCGCCTCCGGCAGAGCCTGAAGCCGATACTCCTCTCGGTCGCCAGCATGACCGTCGCCATAGTCGGCGCGTACGCGACGGCCGCGATACCGCCGATACCGCTCACCTTGCCGGAAAGCGGCATGTACCACGGGCTCGTCCGCAGCGGCGGCGACTACGTGGTCCTCGCGGAAGAGGCGAAGCCCTGGTGGGATCCGCGCCCGCAGACGCTGCACCTGACCGAAGGCGGCACCGCGTACGCATACGCGTCGGTGTTCGCGCCGACCCGATTCTCCGCGTCGGTCGTCCACCACTGGGAGCGGTACGATGCGGCTGCCGGGAAATGGGTGAACGAGGGCCGGATATCGTTCGGCATAGCGGGCGGCCGCGATGGCGGGTACCGCGGCTACTCGGAGCGTTCCGGGCTCTCGCCCGGGAAGTGGCGCGTCTCGGTGGAGACGCCTGCGGGCCAGACCATAGGGCGGATACCGTTCGTCGTCGAGCGGGTGATGGTGCAGCCAGCGCTCCATGAAGAGACGCATTAGTGCGTTAGCCACTCGCCATTAGTACTTAGGGAAGAAGGCCCTGGAACTTCGTTCCAGGGCCTATCCTACTAACTGCCTAACCCCTAGTGGCTAAAAACTAGCTCGCTTTGATCTTCAGCTTCGTCTGTCGCGTCTTATCGAGCTTCGGCAGGACGATGTTGAGCAGGCCGTCCTTGGCGGCAGCGGATGCGAGGTCGACGTCCACCTCCTGCGGCAGGAGGATGGTGCGCGAGAAGGTTCCCCAGAAGAGCTCGCGGGTGAAGTAATCGGAGTCGGCGAGCTGCTCGCGCTCGTCGCGCGAGCCGTCGATGACGACCATGTCGCGGCTGATGGAGACATTGAGGTCGTCGGGGCGGACGCCGGCAACGAAGGTGCGGATGACGATCTCGGTCGCGGTCTGGTAGACGTCGACGGGGAGCTGGCCCTCGCTCGGCTCGTCCTCGTGCAGCGTCGCGAGCGGAACGTTCTGCGCCAATGAATCCCGGGCACGCACGGGCTCGCGGCGGGGAAGCTCGTCCTCGTAGTCGTAGTCGTCGGCAAGCGGCACGGAACCCGCGAGGCGATCGAGGAGGGAGCGTTTTTTCATATCAGCAGGTGTTTTTCGGTAATCGCTTGTAACGGGCGTAGCGCAGCAGTTCGAACAGGGCGAAGAATACGACGATGCCCGACCAAACCAGGAAGAACGCCAGAAGCGTGTGCGAGGCGGTCTCCTTGATTATAAGGAAGTTGAAAATCGCATGCAACGCGATAGCAAGGACAAGTCCCGCGCTCGCGGCCGCGGCGCGCACGATGAGGGGCTTCCGGAACGCGAACGCGAGCGAGAATCCTATCGCGGAGGAGGCGATGACATGCAGCAGGGTCGCGCCGATGAAGCGGAGATTGTTCGAGAGGAGGCTGCCGACGATATCGCCCTCGGTGAGCGGCACGATGAGGAAGAGGGTATTCTCGAGCGCCGCGAATCCGAGCGCGACCGATAGCATATAGATGACGAGGTCGACCGGCTCGTCGACCTGCTGGCGCCAGAGTATGAAGAGGGCGGCGAGGGCGTATTTCACCGTCTCCTCGATGACGGCCCAGGCGAGCACGATGGGCAGCTGGAAGGTCGGGTCGAGCGCGAAACGGTCGAAGAGCGAGATGCCGGGAAAGAGGCTCGGCAGGAACGCGCGGGCCATATGCTCGAGCGGGAGCACGAGGGGCACGGCGAGCATGCCGGTCATGAGCGCGAGGATGATGAGCGGCCGCGGCTCGGGGCAGCGGGAATCCTCCTTCAGGAGGAAATAGAGCCAGACGAGCGCGGGGAGCACGCCGCCGAGGAATGCGTAGATCGCTATTTCAGCGGTAGGCATGGTGCCCCCATTATAGCCCCTCTACGCAGCGGGGGATGCGGGAACGGGCCATGGGGCGACCATGAGGAATCCCTCGGTATCCTCGAGATTCTGCCAGATTTCTTCGGTTACGAACGGCATGAACGGATGGAGGAGGATCAGGACGGAGCGGAGCAGCGATACGAGAAGCACTCGGCGCGACGCTTTCGCGGTCTCGTCCTCGCCCGCGAAGATCACTTTCGACTCCTCGAGCAGCACGTCCGCGAGACGATGCCATATGTAGTGGTATATCTTCTCCGAGGCCAGGTAGAGGCGGTACGCGTCGAGGTCAGCCGTGATATCCGCGGCGAGCGCATCGAGCTCATCGCGCAGCGCTCGGTCGGTATCGGTGAGCGGGGCATTCGGGTCCGACTCGTCGGTATTCTCCAGGATGAAGCGGGTGATGTTCCACAGCTTGTTGCCGAAGTGCTTGTAGCCCTTGATCTTGTCTTCGGACATCCTCGAATCGGTGCCGGGCGTGTTCCCGACCAGGAGCGCCATGCGTGCCGCGTCGGCGCCGAACTTGCCGACGACCTCGATCGGGTCGATGCCGTTCCCGAGCGACTTGGAGAATTTCCGGCCCTGCGCGTCGCGAATGATGCCGTGCAGGTAGACGGTCCTGAATGGCACCTGGCCGAGCGCGAAGCCCGACATGAGTATCATGCGCGCGACCCAGAAGAAGAGGATCTCGTACGCGGTCTCGAGGACGTCGGTCGGATGGAACTTCGCGAGGTCCTTGGTCGCTTCGGGCCAGCCGAGCGTGGAGAAGGTCCAGGAACCGGATGAGAACCACGTATCGAGGGTGTCCTCATCCTGCGTCCAGCCTTCGCCTGGCGGCAAGAAGCCGACGGCGATCTCCTCGCCGCGGTACCACACGGGTACCCGGTGGCCGTACCAGATCTGGCGGGAGATGCACCACGGGCGCAGGTTATCGATCCAATGGAAATAGGTCTTGTTGAAATGCTCGGGAACGATGGAGATGGCGCTCGATTCGACCGCGGTGCGGAGCAGCTTCTTGAGCGTGATCGGCACGCCCGCTGCTATGCCCGGGATTTCCGAATGGTCGAGCGCGAATTCCTTTTCGGTATCGACGAACCACTGGAGCTTTATCTGCGGCTCGATGACGCCTCCGGTGCGCTCGGCGGTCGATACGTTATGGGTGTAGTCCTCGATGCGATCGACGAGGCCCTTCTCGGACAGCTTCTCGATTATCTTGTCGCGCGCTTCGCCTATCTTCATGCCGGCGAATTCGCCCGCTATAGGCAGGAGCTTGCCGTACCAGTCGATGACCTGCTCCTTGTCGAGGCCGTGCTTCTCGGCGAGCTCGAAGTCCACGGCAGAATGCCAGGGCGTGATCGTCATGACGCCCGTGCCGAATCCTGGATCGACCGCCTCGTCCTTGATGATGGTCGCCTCGATGGGGCCGTTGATCCATTCGACGGTGAGCTTCTGTCCATGCGCGTATTCAGCGTAGCGCGCGTCATCGGGGTGCATCACGACGTACTTGTCGCCGAACTTGGTCTCGGGGCGCGCGGTGCCGATGACGAACGGCCCGTACTTGAGGTAATAGAACTTATCCTTGCGCTCCTCATAGACGATCTCATCGTCGGAGATGGTGGTCTGGCCCTTCGGGTCCCAGTTCACGATGCGGTGGCCGCGGTAGATGAGCCCTGCGTCGTACATGCGCTTGAACATGGTGTTCACGGCGAAATTGCGCTTCTCGTCGAAAGTGAACGCTTCGCGCGACCAGTCGCAGGAGGAACCCATCACGCGTATCTGGCTGCGGATGGTGGAGCGGCTGCCCTCCACGAACTCATCGATGCGGCGTACCAGCTCCTCGCGCCCCAAGTCGTGCCGGCTCTTCTTCTCGCTCTTCGCTATGTCCTTCTCGACGCGCGCCTGGGTCGCGATAGCGGCATGGTCGGTCCCAGGTAGCCAGAGCGCGGCGAATCCCTGCATGCGCTTGAAGCGGATGAGCACGTCCTCGACCGTCAGGCCGAGCGCATGGCCCATATGGAGGACGCCCGTCGCGTTGGGCGGCGGCATCATGATGGTGTAGGGGGTCGGACGGTCGCCCGGGAGATTGTCCGGGTTGAATAGTCCGCTTTCTTCCCAGGCCTCGTAGATGCGGCCCTCGGTCTCCTGGGAATTGTACGGCTTGAGGAATTTGCTATCCATTATCTATGGAATATAGCAAATCCATGGCTTTTTTCACGCTTCGGCTAAGGAGCGGTTGCCGTCGGCGATAAGGGTCTCGAGGGGTATGAAATCGCCCCGTGCCGCGCGGTAGAAGCCGGCGATGCCGATCATGATGGCATTGTCGCCGGTGAGCTCGACCGACGGGATGCAGAGGCGCACGCCGTCGTGGCGTTCGGCTATGGATTTCACGAACACCTCGCGCAGGTACTCGTTCGCGGACACGCCGCCGCCGATGGCGAGCGTGCGGCTGCCGGTGCTCTCGAGCGCGGTCGCGGTCTTCTTGAGAAGCACGTCGGCGACCGCGTCCTCGAACGCGCGCGCGAGCCGCTCCTTCTCGGCTTCCGATACTTCGCCG
The DNA here is from genome assembly GCA_036261925.1 of Minisyncoccota bacterium. Lineage (GTDB taxonomy): Bacteria > Patescibacteriota > Minisyncoccia > Phycocordibacterales > Phycocordibacteraceae > C7867-001. Next base: position 55,896 of record DATAJW010000013.1, read on the forward strand.
CGCTCCTTGAGGAGGTAGAGGACGGCGGTCTTGAGTCCGGAGAACGAGAAGTCGAGGTCATCCGAGTTCAGCATCGGGCGCGGCAAGATGAACTCTTCCCGACCATCTTTCATCGAGGACGGACCTCGATGAGGAAGAACCTGGCTGGAATCTTCATCAAGGACGGACCTTGATGAAGCCGCGCGTGCGCGGGCGGCGAGCTTGCCTACTTCAGGACCGCCTGGATAGGGAAGGTCGAGCATGCGGGCGACCTTATCGAACGCCTCGCCAACCGCGTCGTCACGGGTCTGCCCGATCTTCTCGTACGACAGCCAGTCCTTCATGAGCACGAGCTCGGTGTGGCCGCCCGATATGAGGAGCGCAAGGAGCGGAAGCTCGATGTCCCGTATCGCGTAGGTCCGGTCGCCCTCGCTCGTGACGAGCGAGGAGAGGATGTGGCCTTCCAAGTGGTTCACGCCAGCAACGGGAATGTCCCAGGCTATGGAAAGCGCCTTCGCGAAGTTGACGCCGACCCAGAGCGCGGGCGCGAGGCCGGGGCCGTGCGTGACGGCGATGGCGTCGATGGGCGGCTTCTCCACCGATTCGATGAATGCGAAGAATGCGTCCGCGAGGCCGGGCTCGCGCTCGAGCGTCGTCGCGATGCGCTCGCGCGCGCCGGCATCGAGCGGCTGCAGGCTCTCGCGCATGAGCTCCGCCTCCTCGAGCGCGCTAGCTAAGAGCGGCACGAGGTTCTTCGCGTGCTCGCGCTTGGCAACCGCAGGGAAGACGCCGCCGAACTCGCGGTGGATATCTATCTGGGAAAGGAGCGCATTCCCAAGGACGGTGAATGTCGCGCGCTCCTCATTGCCCTCGCCCGCAAGGAGGGAGACCGCAGTCTCGTCGCACGAGGTCTCAATCGAGAGCAGTTTCATCGTTTTCGACCATCGTCCAGGGAACCGGACCGCCCGCGGGGATGAGGAAGCCGGATGAGCTCGGATGCCCGTTCCCGCCGTACTTCTGCGCGATGAGGGAGACGTCGACGCTGCCATCGCCGCGTATCGAGACGCCGTACCCCTTCGGGTGCGCGGCGACCACGAGCGCGAACGGCCCCTTCTTCCTCGCGAGCAGGTTCCCGACGAGCGATTTCATCGGCTTGAAGGGGTGCGCGGTGGCGAAATAGCATTCGTAACCCTCGAACTCGACGAGCTGGGCCTTGTCGGCGGCCAGCTCGGCGAGGAGCTCGAAGTACTCGGCGTAGGCGCGCGCTTTCTCGAGGAGCTTCCCGCCGGCGACCGCGTCGTCGAGCGTCAAAGCGAGCGCGTCCCATTCCTCGAACGTGAACGGGCGTACGGAAAGGTAGGAGAGGACGGGACGCGTATCGGGAAGCGCGAAGCGGAAGAGATCATCGTCTTCGACATGCGCGAGCAGCTTCGGGAGCGGCGTGCCGGGATGGAAGAAGTTCCAGGCGATGGAGGCGCCGGAACGGTCGTTATCGAATACGTGGTTCGGCATGGACTCGACGACCGCGCGTACGCCGTTGTGGTGGTCGAGCACGGTCACGCTGTTCGCTTCAGCGACGATAGCGTCCATCTCCTCCTGGTCATAGGAGAAATCGATGAAATAGAGGTCGTTCCCGGCGATGACATCCGGGTGCGGCTCACCGCGATGGAGGGGGATGTAGTCGGCGGCATCGCCGAACCTCTTCCAGGCTGCGTAGGCGCCGCCGAAGCCGTCGGGGCAGCCGCCGTGATACAGAACTATAGTTTTAGGCATTGTGCGCGATACAGGATTCGAACCTGTGACCCTCTCAACGTCAATGAGATGCTCTACCAACTGAGCTAACCGCGCGTATGGGAACACGTGCAGAATACCGTTTTTGCGGCTAGTATTCAAGCCATGGAGCTCATCCGACTGTCGGATATCTCATTGAATGAGGCGGCCGCTAAAGCGGCCGCTGTCCTGCGTGACGGCGGCATCGTGCTCTTCCCGACCGATACCCTGTACGGCCTCGCGGTGGACATCGCGAACCCGGATGCGGTGGAGCGATTGCGCCAGCTCAAGAGCCGGGAGCGCCGCAAGCCGTTCTCGGTCATCGTTCCCGACGTCGAGCATATCGAGAAGCATGCCGAGCTGCATTCGGATGCGCGCGCGCTCGCGGAGACGCACTTGCCGGGCGCGCTCACGCTCGTGCTGCCCGCGAAGCGGCACATCTCGCCCGACGTGACGCTGAACGGGACCATCGGCATCCGCGTGCCGAACGACGCCTTTTCCCTCGCGCTGGCGCAGGTCTTCGGGAAGCCCTACTCCGCGACGAGCGCGAACGAGACGCGTCTCACGACGCCCGCGACCGCGCACGGGGTCATCGAGCACTTCAAGCTGAAGGCGCATCTCATCTCGCTCGTCGTCGATGCGGGAGCGCGCGCCGGCGGCGTGCCGTCGACGGTCGTGACGTTCATCGATGGAAGGCCGTACGTTACGCGCGAGGGAGCTATTTCGCGCGAGGATCTCGGCCTTTAAACTGCAACTATTTGCCTCCAACTACAGAGTCCTGGTATATACCGTCCATCACTCCTTTTATCCTTGATAGATACAATCTACCCGGGATGCGAACCGCTACGGTGCCCTCTCTATTGTGACCCCACGGGGAATCGAACCCCGATTTCCTGCGTGAAAGGCGGGCGTCCTAACCGTTAGACGATGGGGCCTTCATTCACTCGAATATCCTACATTTTTAAGGCTGAAAATGCTAGGATACGTTGGTTCTCTTGGAGAGGTGGCTGAGTGGTCGAAGGCACCGCACTCGAAATGCGGCGTACGGGAAACTGTACCGAGAGTTCGAATCTCTCCCTCTCCGCCAAAAGCAGAATACCGGACGCATGCGCGTCCGGTATTCTGCTTCAGATGGCGTGGAACCTATGCGCGAGCGGCGAGCAGGCCGCGGTACGTATCGCGATACCTCCAGATAAGATAGAGGTTGATGAGCAGCATGATATCGGCGAGGACGGCGCCGCCGGTGAACAGGCCGCCATCGAGCACGAGGTGGAAGCCGACGACGTTCAGGGTGATGGGCAGCACGATGAGCGCGGCGAGCCCCTCGCGCCTGGTCCACAGCGCGATGACCGCGATGACGTGCGCGACGGCCATCATGACATTGATATACCGCGCATCCATCAGCATCTGGATGAACGCGAATGCGGCATCGGTGTTATAGAGGTCGCGCGTCGCCTCGCCCAGTACGCCGAACAGGCCGAGGACCGGCATCGCGAGAATCAGAGTGAAGACGGCCTTCAGGACGATGTCTACTATCTTCATACGAAGGGTGTTATCGGGTAAGCCTCACTAAATGTAATACGGCCCCGGCTCGGAATGGCGCTCGTCCACAAAAGAAAGAGCGGTGCCAGCCGTCTCCATCCCTATGGGCCCATTCCGCTTCGACGTGACACCAAAGGAAGCGGTCGCCCTCCAGAAGGAGCTGCGCGAACGCGTCAGGCTCGGGCCGCTCGAACGTCAGCCGGAGCGTATCGGCGGCTGCGACGTCTCGATGAACCGGTTCGCGAAGGAGGGATTCGCGGGATTCGTGACGCTTGCGTATCCGGAGCTCTCCGTCATCGACCATGCCGCGGTCGAGTCATCGATACCGTTCCCGTACGTGCCCGGCCTGCTGTCGTTCCGCGAGATACCGATGCTCATGCGCGCATGGGAGAAGCTCGGGACGAAGCCTGATGCGCTCATGGTCGATGGCATCGGCATCGCGCATCCGCGCCGGCTCGGCATCGCGTCGCATCTCGGGCTCATGCTCGGCATCCCGACCATCGGCATCGCCAAGAGCGTGCTCACCGGCTCCTATGAGGAGCCGGGAATCGAGGCCGGCTCGACGTCGCCGCTCATCGACCGCAAGACGAACGAGACCATCGGTATGGCTGTCCGTACCAAGCGGGGAGTGAAGCCCATCTTCGTCTCTCCTGGCCACCTCATCACGCTCGACGAGTCCGTAGAGCTCGCGCTTTCTTGCGTACGTAAGCATCGCCTTCCGGAACCGACGCGTCAGGCGCACCTCACCGTCAACGACTACCGGATCGAGAAAATGCGGATTTCGTAAACCCGCTATACCGAGGGCCAGCTCACGGAACCGGCCATCGGGTATACTGCTCGTATCTATGCAGCCCAAGGAGTGCGCGGAATGCGGTTCGGGAGCCATATACCATCGGCTCACCTATATCAGTATCGTCATCGACGAGTTAATGGCGGGCCTCCTGCCGACGCCCTCGGGCTCGAACTGGTTCAGCAGGGCCGTGCAGGCCGTCGAGCGGCGAGCGACACCGTACCTGCTCGAAGCCTTCATGGCCATCGGCCTTGCGACGCGGGTCACGGAACCGGATGACCGGACGCAGCTGCTTGCGCTCATGCTCTGGAACGAGGCCAGGGAGCGGGATATACGGGTCGAGGAGGTACGGCTCTTCGGCCTGCCGCGCAACATCTTCCTCGCCACGTATCCGGATGGCCGGAAGGTAGCGTACGAGGGCATTCCGCTGCCGCCCGAGGATATCGAGCGGGTCGCGTGGATGGACGACAAGGCCGAGCTCAAGAAGCGGTTCCGCAAGCTCGGGCTCCCGGTAGCGCACGGAGGCGACGCACGCACGCTCCGCACGGCACGCGCCCTCTTCGCGGCCATGACGCCGCCGGCTATCGCGAAGCCTTACTCGGGTTCGGCGTCGCGTCATACGACGCTCCATATCACTGACGAGCACGAGCTCGCGCGCGCATTCCGGGTCGCGGTCGAGGTGGCGCCGCGAGCGGTCATCGAGGAGGAGCTGGTCGGATCCGTCTATCGCGCGACGGTCGTCGACGGGAAGTTCGCCGCCGCTATCAGGCGCGACCAACCGTACGTCGTCGGCGACGGTACGCGCACCGTCCGGGAGCTTGTCGCGGAGGCGAATACGCATCCGGCGCGCAGCGGCCCCTATTTCCATGCAATCAAGCTTGATGAGGCGGCCGAAGGCGAACTCGCCTGGCAAGGACTCGATCTCGACGCGATTCCCGAAGCCGGGAGGAACGTCACGCTCCACCAGAAGATAAACTGGTCGGTCGGCGGCACGACCGCGGACGTCACGGACGACGTGCACCCCGATAACATCGCGCTTTTCGAGGAGACGGCGCGCGTGCTGAAGGCACCTATCGTGGGCATCGATTTCATCATCGCGGATATCGGCCGCTCGTGGAAGGAGCTCGAGCGCTGCGGCATCCTCGAGACGAACAGCATGCCCTTCTTCGATAACCACCATCTCCCGTTCGAAGGAAAGCCGCGCAATGTCGCGGCCGCCATCTGGGATATGAACATCGCCCGTCTTTGACAGGGGCATGGTGTGCGGGGTAGTTTCGAGGAAGGAACCGAACCTTACTAGAGGGGAACATCATGGAACATCCGGGAATCGATCCGGAGGGGAAAAGCGAGGGCGAGCTCTTGGCCCGCGTGCGCGATGCGGTCGATCCGCGCCGGCACGATGGGGCAGGGTCGGCCATCGGCAAGCTGGAACCAGCAGTGCGGCTCGACATGCTCGAGCTCCTCGCGCGCGACGGGCACTGCATGCGCACGTGCGCGGTCGCTGTCTTCCGCACTTCCTGGCTCACGCGCGACACGAAGAGCTGGGAGGCGTGGGAACGCTTCGCAGCCGAGGCGCGGCGCAAGGTCGTCATCGTCATCGTGGACATCGGCGAGGACATGCTCGGCGCTCTGACGCGCGCCCGCAAGCTCGTTGAAAGCGGCGCGATATATGTAAGCGTGCTGACGAGCCAGGTGAACCTGACCCAAGAGATGCTCGGCGTGCTCGTGGACGGCATGGACCTGCGCCTGACCGACCCGCCCATTTTCAGCACGAAAGGGCATGAGCGCGTAAAGCTCCTCATTCCAGCGCCTCCGAAAGCGGAAGCTGCATAATACCTAGAAGGTCCCCATCCGGGGACCTTCTTTCCTTTTTACGTACTGGCAGGTGCTACGAGTGCGCCATCAGCCACTGGTAGATATCCTCGAGCGCCTTCACGGCGTCGCCGGCGGCGATATTATTTTGATGATACAGCTCGTCGGTACAGTCACCGGCGGCCCAGATGCCCGGAACGGAGGTCTTCTGGTCGCGGGCGTTCGTGACGACGCGGCCGACGTCATCGAGATCCACGACGCCCTTCGCGAAATCGGTGTTCGGTATGACGCCGACTTCCACGAAGACGCCGGTCACGGGAAGCTCCCGGACTTCGCCCGTCTTCTTGTCGCGGACGGAGAGCCCGGACACGAACTTCTCGCCATGCACCTCGACGGGCTCGGTGTCGGTGAGCGCGACGAGGTTCGGATGCGCGAGAACCTTCTCCGTCGTGATGGCTTCCGCCTTGAAGGCATCGCGGCGATGGATGAGCGTGACCGATTTCGCGTACGCGAGGAGCTGCGCGGCGGTCTCGAATCCGGCATTGCCGCCGCCGATGACGGCGACGTCAGCCCCGGCGAAGAGCGGGCCATCGCAGGACGCGCAGTAGGTGACGCCCTTGTTCTCGAAGGTGTCCGCACCCGGAACCAGGAGCTTCTTCCTGCCGGCACCCGAGGCGATGAGCACCGCGCGCGCGGAGAACGTCTTGCCGTCGCGGGTCGCCACCGTAAAGCCGCCATCCATTCTCTCGAGCTTCTCCACGCGGTCGCCGATGACGCGCTCGACGATATCGCCGGCATACGCCTCGAGGTGGCCGCCGAGCGCGTGCGCGAGCTCCGCTCCCGGTATGTTCACCGTGCCTATCCAATTCTCGATGCCTTCGGAGACGGTCGACTGGCCGCCGACCTCCTCGGCGATGAGTACCGACTTCAGGCGCTTCCTTGCGGCATAGACGCCCGCTGCGATGCCGGCAGGCCCGCCGCCGATGATGATGAGATCGTTCATAGTAGTAAGCAGTATGCAGTAGACAGTAGGCAGGAACAAGTGGGACAGGAAAATGGCGCAGCTTCGCTGCGCCATTTCTACATGCTACCTACCGCTTACTGCCTACTTATTTCTTGTGACGACGGAGGAACGAAGGAATCGCCCCCCACGCCTCCTCCTCTTCAGGAGCGGGCGGCGTGAGCGGCTTGGCTTCGTCGCGAGCGGACGGCTTGGCGGTCACGACCGGCTCCTCCTTGCGGGGAAGCTCGGCCTCCTCCTCGATGTTCTCGAGAACCGCCTCGGGCAGCTGTTCCTCGCGCGACGACGGCTTCATGATGGCGTTGAATATCTTGCCGCGGGTCTCTTCCTGCGTCTCGGCAGGCATGGCGAAGAGCGAACGCTCGGCCGTCGGGGTGGTGTGCTCGGTCTCGAGCTCGGGGAAGCCGGTCGCGATGACGATGATGCGGATCTGGCCCTTCTTGAGCTTCTCGTCGCGCATGATACCGAAGATGACCTTCGCGCTCTTGTCGACGGAGTCGGAGACGACCTTCGCGGCCTCCTGGACCTCGAGGATGCCGAGATCCTCGGAACCCGCGACGACGAAGAGCACGCCCTTCGCGCCCGTGATGGAGACGTCGAGGAGCGGGGAATTGACGGCCATGGCGGCGGCGTCCTGCGCGCGGCGGTCGCCGTCGGCGATGCCGATGCCCATGAGGGCGGGGCCTGCGCCCTCCATGATGGCCTTGATATCGTTGAAGTCGGTATTGATCTCGCCGGGCGTCGTGATGATATCGGAAACGCCCTCGACGGCCTGGCGGAGTATCTCGTCGGCCATGGCGAACGCGCTCTTCGCGGTCGTCTGCGCCTCGACGATGGAGAGGAGCTTATCGTTCGGGATGACGATGAAGGCGTCGACTTCCTTCTTGAGCTCGGCGAGGCCCTGCTCGGCGATGTCCTTGCGCTGCATGCCCTCGAACGCGAACGGCTTGGTCACGACCGCGACGGTGAGCGCGCCGATCTCCTTCGCGATCTTCGCGACGATCGCGCTCGCACCCGTGCCGGTGCCGCCACCCATGCCGCAGGTGATGAACACCATGTCCGATCCCTGGAGCGCCTCGAGTATCTCCTGGCGCGTCTCTTCCGCTGCGCGGCGGCCGAGCTCGGGGTTCATGCCCGCGCCGAGGCCCTTGGTGAGGTTCTTGCCGATGTGGATCTTCTTCTTCGCGAGCGAGCGGTGGAGGTCCTGCGCGTCGGTGTTGATGGCCACGAACTCCACGCCCTTCACCTTGGAGTTGATCATGTGGTTCACGGCGTTGTTGCCGGAGCCGCCGCACCCGACTACCCGTATGCGGGCAAAGGTCTCGATCTCGGATTCTACGCGCTTTGACATATGAGGGATATAGGGCCGCTAAAAAGGCTGGGCTCATCATACCAGCTGATTTCAGCCTGCAAAGGGTGACAAATCCTTAGGCCGTGCTGTATTTTCTCCGCCAAAATGCCCGTTCTCGCTCACGACCGCAAGCGAGAACGGACGCATTTCGCCCACGAGTCGCACGATCCCGCAATGCTACGGAGCGAGCCGTTCAATCTAACCCGTCAAGGTACTCCAGGGTTGAGATTGAACGGTGAGCGGAGCCCTTAGGGGAGAAACTGCTTGAAGAACCGCTGTACCGCCCCCGCGACATCCCCCGCGGACCGCTTCTTCGGGGTCTCGGTGTCGCCGGTGAGCCCCCAGAGCGCGAGGCCGTACGCGACCGCCCAGGTCGCGTCGCGGACCTTCACTTCCGGCGAGATGCGCATGTCGGCGATGCGCGACGGGAGGTTCAGCGTACCCTTCGCGATGTCGGTGATAGAGCCTTGCCCAGCGCCGCCGCCCGAGATGATGATGCCTGCAGGGAGGGTGCGTCCGCGGCCGAGCTGCTTCAGGTGCTTGTCGATGAGCTCGAACATGGCGCGGAAGCGCGCGGTGACTATTTCCTCCACCTTGCGGCGCGGATACATGGAACCCGAGAGGCGGCCGAGCTTCAGGCGCTCCGCGTCCTCGAGCGATACCTTGAAGCCGAGCGCGAGGTCGTCGGTGATGTGCGTGGAGCCGATAGGGAAGACCTTCACGGATACCGGAAGGCCCTCGTCGTACACCACGATTGAGACGGTCTCGGCCCCGATGTTGGCGAGGACGCAGCCCTTCATCTTCTGGTCCTTGGTGAGGGTGACATAGGAACCCGCGAGCGGGGACGCCATGCGGTCGATGACCTCGATATCGGCCGCCTCGGTCGCGGTCTCGAGCAGCTCGGCATGCTGCGTGAGGCAGGTGATGAAGAGGTAGTCGGCCTCAAGGCGGGTGCCCTTGAGGCCGACCGGCTCACCGAGCGACTTCGTGCCGTCGACGCGGAACTCGAGCGGTATCTCGTGGAGCACGGTGCGGTTGAGGAAGTTCGGACGGGCCGCTTCCCGCGCGGCCTCCCGGGTCTTCTCGATATCGAGATCGGTTATCTCCTGGTCGGCGCGGGATATGACCGTCTCGCCCGAGGCGCGGACCTCGTCGAGAGAGATGCCGCCGATGGCGAGGAAGCCTTTCTTGATGGGAACCTGCGCGGTCTGCTCGGCCTGCTGGCGCGCAGCACGGACGGATTCCGCCGCGTCCTCCGCATCGACGACATAGCCGTGGCGCAAGCCCCGCGTCTCCGCGATGCCCGTCCCGATGATGCGCAGCACCGGCCCTTCCTGGCTAGCCAGCTCCTCGACGACCACCACCTTGGTGTGGTGGGTGCCGATATCAATGCCGGTTGCTATGCGTCGTGCCATGTACAGGGGGAATGTGGATGAGGCGAGCGAGAAGCGCTCGCTCTTCACGTTCCATTGTAGGGCCGTGACGCTTCCCGGCCAAATGCAGGAGCCCGTGGATAAAAAGGAATCCGACGAATGCGGTGTACGAAAGCCCGTAGTCGGGCGCCTGCTTCTTCGCGACCTCGAGGCAGATGATGATCTCGCCGCTCTTGTTCCCGGTCTCATACGAGAGGACGTTCGGGACGTAGTCCTTGTTGCGGAGCTTTACGTTGATGCTCTGCGCACGCTGCTGTCCCGCGAACACGAGGGAGATGTCCCAGCCGGGAAGGGCAGCATCGAGCGCTTTCTTATATGGAAAAGCAGGCTGAGGGCGCCGGGTGAAGTTTCGAGTGTCGAGCGAACTTTTCATATCGCTAAGGATACCAGAGCGTCTCTATAAACTTTCATATCCGAGGCGCGGGTGAATGGGAACCACAGGCGTACTAGCAGTACGACGAAGGGGCCCGTTCGGGCCCCGTAACGAAGGAGAGGGAAGTTTTAGAACGCTCTTACTTGCGGCCGCGAGTCTTGCGAGCAGCCGGGTCAATCTTACCAAGCTTTACTTGCTCGTTGTAATCGGCGCGGCGGCCGGCAGCGACGATAGCGCGCGCGTGCTCGACGTTCTTCGACTTCGTGCGGCTGTAGTAGCGGCGCTTGCGGAGCGCGCGGACGAGGCCGAGGCCCTGGCCACGGCGGGAAAAGCGGCGGATAAGCGAGGCTGAACTCTCGTTCTTCCCGCGCTTAACCTCTACGCGTACGGCGTTTTGCATACGTGTGACAGTAGCATAAATGGCCCTTTTCTGTCTACCGGGTAACGAAAACGCCCGGTCCAATTGCTTGGACCGGGCGGTAGACCGGTAGCTGTCACGCTTTCTCGAGCGCACGCCAGCCAGCCATGAAGGCGAGGGTGCCGACGATGGCGAAGAAGGTCGGGGCGTATGTGCCGATAAGTCCATCGCCGAGGAAGCGGGATTGAGGACCGACCGGCAGGGTCTGATCGGCGCCAAGCGAGATGAGCGCCGAGCCGTAATGTCCGGCGTCCACGATCATCCGGACGAGTTCATGGCCCGCGAACGCGCTGAGGGCGAGCAGGCCGGCGCCGATCATGAGGAGACTGACCCCGTAGAACCTGTTAGAACCTTTCTTCTTCGATGCGGCAACGTTCATGTATGGCCTCCTTTAGCGCCATGGTTTGTCTGTATATACTATAGTCTAAACTATAACTTTTGTCAAGTTTATCGGGATGGCTCCTATCCAACCACCTTCAGATGCGCGATGAGGGAATCGAGCGGGATATGGGACTCGGTATGGGTGGCGCGCTCGCGGAGGATGACGGAGCGCTCGAGCGCTTCCTTGCGGCCCATGATGAGGAGATAGGGCGCGTTCGTGATGTCGGCGAGGCGCATCTGCTCGGTCAGGGAGGCGATGCCGATGGACTGGATGAGCGGAACGCGGGCGCGGCGGAGCTCGTCAGCGATCTTCATGCTCTCGCGCTTGGCCTCGTCGCCGATATGCACGAAGACGAAGCGGGGAGTACCGCGCTGCTTCACGGCCGGTATCGGCTCGCGGTTCTCGACATTGATGCGTATGACGGCGCCCATGGACGGGACATGGGACTTGAAGAACGTGCGCGCGAAATCGGTGTAGCGGGAGCCCCAGGCATGGAGCGCATCGTCGCCCTGTATCTCGAAGCAGGTCTCCGCCCAGGACGCGCCACGCGAAAGGAGCCCGGGCGCGAGGTCATACGGCGTCTCGGTCGCTTCGAGGTACTCGAGGACGCTCTCGAAGTGCTTACGGCTCGATTCTGAAAGATGGTCGGTAGGCGAGGGGAGCTCGTCCGCGTCCTCGCCCGACGCGAGGAGCTCGGCGGCCTCGAAGACATCCCGCTTGGCGCAGTCGACGCAGTCGGCGGGCAGCGTCGGCCCCTGCTTGCGGAAGAATTGCGTGAGCTCGCGCGCGAAACGGCTGCGGGTCTCGCGGTCGCCCATGCTGTTGAGGCGCAGGCGCGGCTCGCCCTTGGCGAGGTCCTGCATGAGCGCGCGCACGGCGCGTATGAGGACCGCATCCGCTATCGCATTCTCGACGCCGAGCACATGGAACTGCACGACGATCTGCTTGGGCGACGGGCGCCCGTAGGCGGCGTTGGTGTGCCAGAGGAAGAGCGGCTGGAGCGTGGACGGTTCGAGTCCCGCATCGCGTACCTGCTTCAGGAGGCTCGCGACCTCGCGCGCGGCCGGATCGAGCGCCTCGAGCGCTATCGAATCGGGATACGGGCCCTTCGCGCCCTTGCCGCGGTTGCCGGCAGCCAGTGCCGAGAGCGGCGTGAAGCCATAGTAGGTACCGATAGCGTGCGCGCGCTTCAGGACGTCGGATGGCTCGTGCGCAAGGGTGCTCATTGCGTTTCGTGTACGGCGCCCGGCAGTACGCCGACCACATCGGCAGGCAGCAGGCGGATGTAGGCGCGGCCCATCAGGTCCTCGCGCGGGAGAGCGCCCCAGACGCGGGAATCGGAGCTGCGCGGCCGATTGTCGCCCATGACGAAGAATTCGTCGGACGCGAGCGCGGTATCGAGGCTGTAGGTGGCGTCCTCGGCGACGACGTAGGACTCATCGAGCTCGATGACGGAGCCGTCGGCGCGCGTGATGCTCGTCTTGCCGGCCTCGATGTGCACGGTCTCGCCCGGCAGGCCGATGATGCGCTTGATGTAGAAGACCTTGGGGTCGTTCGGGTAACGGAACACCACGACGTCGCCGCGTTTCGGGTCGCCGAAGCGGTACGAGAGCTCGTCGACGATGAGATAATCGCCGCTCTCGAACGTCGGATGCATGCTCTCGCCCTCGACGACGAACGGCTGCGCGACGAACAGCCGTATCGGGATGACGATGACGATCGCGAGGATGATGAATGTAAGGATCTCCTTGAACGCTTGCCCGAGGAATTGCATGTGAGGGTATTGTAAGCCTCATGGTGCGTGCGTCAACTTTTCGCGCGTGCGCACCGAGCGCGCACGGACGTATCGCGCACGCTGCGCGGCTGCTACAATCCCTTCATGGCATACGTGATACTCGGTCTCGGCAATCCGGGAGGCGAATACGCGAAGACGCGGCACAACGCGGGGCGCATGGCCGTCGAGCTCCTCGCGGAAACGGAAGGATTCGAGTTCGCGGAGAAGAAGAATGCGCAGGCGCTCGTCGCGACCGGCACGCTCGGCGGCGAGAAGGCCGTCCTCGCGCTCCCCGAGACGTTCATGAACCACTCGGGCACGGCCGCAGGCGCGCTCGTGAAATCGAAGGCCGCCGCGAAGAAGCTCCTCGTGATACGCGACGAGCTCGACCTGCCGCTCGGCACCATAAAAATGACCGTGCACGGCCGGGGCTCGGGCGGGCACAAGGGCGTCGAGAGCGTCATGCGGGCGCTCAAGACGAAGGACTTCGTGCAGATGAAGATCGGCATCTCGCCATCGACGCCTACGGGGAAGCTGAAGAAGCCCGCGATGGGCGAGAAGGTCATTACGCACGTCATCGGGAAGTTCAAGCCGGCAGAGGAGGCGCTCCTCAAGAAGACGCTCGAGCGCGCCGCGAATGCCGCGCGCCTGTTCGCCACCGAGGGCCTCGAGAGGGCGATGCTTGCGGCTAATACGCGCGCCTGAACCCCGCCCACGGAGCTATTGCATGGCGCACCGGGAAGGCGCATAGTGCGGGCGGATACTTCTGTCCGTTCACAGCGAGGAGACCACCATGACGGCACCGTCTCTTCAAGAGATCGATCGCCAGCTGCCGCTTCTCTATACCAACACGCTCGTGCGGTACGAGCCGCTTCCTATCCGCGGCAAGCGCAACCTGCTCATGCTGCTCGACCTGCATGCGGTCCCGCATGCGACTGAATGGGGGGACGGGTACTCCCGCACGCTCCCGCAGCTCATCCGCGATATGCGCCGAGGCGAAGCGACCATCGTGCTCTACTATCCGAGCATCGCGGGCTTCCAAGAAGATCACGCGTACCTGACGCGGATGATACGGACGGTATCGATCCGCATCACGTACGACCTGCCCGATCCGACGCCGCTCAACCCCGAGCATGTGCGGCCGCTCGTGCTGCGCGAATACCGCACGGCCGCAGGCGGCGCGCTCCATCCGCGGAAGTTCCCGAATCCGAGCGAGACGATGGTGCGGAAGGACCGGACGCAGCACCATACGATCCTGCGGTTGCTGCGCGAGGAGCTCGGCATCCGCATCACGCACCGCCAGTTCCGGAGCCTGATCGTCCCGAACCTGACGTTCATGCCTTCGGCGCTGCGCGAGTTCGAGGACCAATGCGCGGGACGGCAGACCGAGCTCGCTATCCACGCCTCGGATAAGTATCCGGGACTCTGGACGCACAACGAGGTCTGGCACTACCTGCTCAAGCTTCCGACGCAGTTCTACCAGCCGGACGGGTACCGCGAGGACCAGAACGTCAGCTTATGGGAAGATGCCGAGCACAAAGACTGAACCCCGATCTCGCGATCGGGGTTCCTTGTATACGAGCAGGGCCCGGCGCTTCGCGCCGGGCCCTGCTGCATAAGAGCGAGCGGATGCTAATCTAACCCGTCAAGTTCCTACAGGGTTGAGATTCGCATCCCGAGCGCTACTTTTTCTTGCCGACGTAGGAAAGCGTCATGCGCTGGTCCTTCGGCTCGAAGAGCGTGATGGTGAACGGGTACGTCTTGCCGAGCTCGAGCGCGTCGCGGAGCGCCGCAGGGGACTCGAATTCGCTGATGTGCACGAGGCCGGCGACGCCCTCCTCGATGGACGCGAGCGCGCCGTGCTTGTTGTACTTGATGACGACGCCCTGCACCTCCATGCCCTTCTTGTAGCGGTCGCTCGCGACCTTCCACGGATTCTCCTTGAGCGCCTTGATGGAGAGGGAGACCTTGCCGTCCTTCACCTCGATGACCTTCACCTTCACGGCGTCGCCGACGGAGAAGAGCGCGCGCGGGTCCTCGACGAGGCCCCAGTCGAGCTCGCTGATGTGCACGAGGCCCTCGAGGCCCTGCTCGAGCTTCACGAAGACGCCGAAGTCGACGGCACCCGTGACCTCGCCCTCGACGACGTCGCCCACCTGGTACTTATCGACGAGCGATGCCTTCTCCTCGTCCTCGCTGCCTGCGCGCTCGGAGAAGATGAGCTTGCCCTCCTTCGGATCGGCCGTGATGATGCGGACCGAGAGCGGCTGGCCGGCGAGCTTCTGCAGCTCGGCGAAGATCTTGTCCTTATCGCCTTCAGGCACGCGCGGGTAATGCTCCTTCGAGAGCTGGGAGGCAGGGAGGAAGCCCTGGATGCCCTGCCACGAGAGGATGAGGCCGCCCTTGTTCGCCTCGTCGACGGTGAGGGTGTAGACGGTTTCCGCGGCGATGGCCTGCTCGGCCTCGCCCCAGATAGCGGCCTGGCGCGCCTCCTTGAGGGAGAGCTCGATGTAGCCCTCGATACCGGACGGATCGACGACCTTCGCGGTGATGGTGTCGCCCGGGTTCGACTTGCGGAGCACGTCGGCGGCATTGAGGTACTCGCGCCCGTAGATGATGCCGCTACCGAACGGCGGCAGGTCGACATAGAGACGGCCGCGCACGAGCTCGATGATGGTACCTTCAATCAGATCCCCGACCTTAGGCGGGGTGGCTATGTCGTCGACCTTGGAAGCCATCGGGTGGCTCGGGTCGATGACGAGGGTGCTTGCGGGAATCACAGGCGCCTTCTTAACTTCTTCTTCTGGCATGGATATGGGCGGGCGCGCGGATTTGCGGCAAGTACTGGGGAGAGGAAGTTAGTTACTAGCCATTAGGGTTTTAGTAGGAAGGATTCCTGACTAACTGCCTAACGACTAGTGGCTAACGACTGGCACCCCAGGGATAGCTTGCTCGCGGCTACTAGACGCGCCTGCGATGAAGGGTTTATACCACTATATAGGTAAAAGAAAAAGCCCCCGACCTGCGTCGGGGCTTTGCGGCAGCGTAGGTCTCCGTAAAAGGAAAGAGCCCGGGGTTAGCGGGCTCTTGGAGTATCTTCCGTCTCCGGAAGCTGTCGATGGTGCGACCTGCGGGCGCAGGAACCGGGATAGTCCCGGCAGCGCTCCCCTGCGGCTTCCTTCTGGAGAAGCTCATCCAGGGTCGCTTTCGCGAGCAGGTCGGCTTCCGCGCGATTGCGCGGCCGCGGATGGATCCGGTGCATAGCAGCTCCGTGTGAAGTGAAAGAACTGGGATTCAGGCGAGATAGGCGGGGATGACAACTTTCCCGGAAGCATCCCCGCCTCCTCGCGCATGGCTCGCGGCCTCGTGGGACCGACTGCCGCTCGCCGCGCAAGCTCGGCCGCTTAGTGGACGATGCGGTCCTCCGGATGCGGGCCGGTACGGTCCTTGTCGGTCGCGTCGTTCGGGCGGGATTCGCCTTCGCGGATGCTCCTGACCGCTTCGTCGAAGGCCGGGTCGCGTTCTTCGTGCGCTTCGGTCTGGCCCATGCGGTCTCCTCCTGAAATGAAAATCTGCCCGGTGGCAGATATGGGAACATCATACGGAAATGGGGTGGAAAGTCAATGAAGCAGCCGCGCGAAGCGCGGCTGGGGTGCGAAGGGGAGCGGGTACTCCGACTGGCGACGAGGATTTCGACGCCAGTCGGAGTTCGTGGGGCGTCAATGTTGCGGGAATCGTGCTCCTTTTCAAATGTGCGAGCCGCATGGCTCAAGGTTCATGGGCGCCGTCCTCAATGAAGAGTCGGGCGGGGTGAAGTGGTCGTCGTCCGTCGTTCGACTAGTGGCCCAGGTGACCGTTGCTCATATGAGCTCCTTTCTATGTGACGCAGGAAAGTGACACCTCCTGACGCTATCATGAAGGCATCGAATACGGTATAATTGTCCACATATATGGTCATAACCCACCACGGCGGGCAGTGCTTCAAGGTCACCTTCGGGGACTTCACCCTGGTCTTCGATCCCATCTCGAAGAAGGGTACGCTGCCTGCGGTCCGCTTCGGCGCGGACATCGCGCTCGTCTCCCGTAACCACCCGGACATGAACGGCGTCGAGGAGGTATCCTCCGCGAGCAAGGAGCCGTTCGCGATTACCGGCCCCGGCGAGTACGAGCACTCCGGCGTCACCATCCAGGGTTTCCTCACGAAGAGCCAGTACGGCCTGCCGAAGGGCACGCTCGACGCGGTGAATACCGTCTATTCGGTATCCTTGGAAGGCATGACGCTCGTGCACCTCGGCGCGCTCTCGGATGCTGTGCTCTCGCATGAGGCGCGCGAAGCCATCGATGAGATCGACGTCCTCTTCGTGCCGGTCGGGGGCGATGGCGTGCTCTCGGCCGCGGAAGCAAGCAAGCTCGCGGTCTCCCTCGAGCCGCACATCATCATCCCGATGCACCACGACGGCATGGGCGAGCCGAAGGCGCTCGAGGCCTTCCTCAAAGAGGAGGGCAGCAAGGACGCGGAACGCGTCGATAAGCTGACCTTGAAGAAGAAGGAGGCAGCCGAGAAGGACGGTGCTATCATCGTGATATCCGCATAAGTATGGCTCGTACCGTCACCGACCACCTTGAGCACCTGCGCGCGAAGCCGCACCACGTGCGCCGGCAGATATCCTTCCTCGCGGCGCTCGTCGTGACCGGGCTCGTGACCGCTGGCTGGCTCGGCGCGATGGCGACCTCGGGCAGTTTCGCGCTCGATACGACGACGCTCGCCGATGGCGGCGCCGAAGGCGCCACGCTCACGAACGCCCGCAACGATTTCTCCTCGCTCCTCGGCGCGGCGGGCGCCGCCATTGGCGCGACATCCTCGCCGCGCGAGATAACGGTCGTCGACGTGAAGTCGTGGAGCAGCCTCGAGGAAGCGCCGGACAACCAGAACGATACGACGCAGACGACGCTTCATTTCTAATACATGGCAAAGAAGGCACCAGAACCCGTTCCAGCAGCGGAACCGCGCATAAGCGTCATCGACCAGTCGATCACGACCGAGATGCGCCAGTCGTACATCGACTACGCGATGACCGTCATCACCTCGCGCGCGCTCCCTGACGTGCGCGACGGCCTGAAGCCGGTGCACCGCCGCATCCTCTACGCGATGCGCATGACGGGCCTCACGCCGACCGCGAAATTCCGCAAGTCGGCGACGGTGGTGGGCGAGGTGCTCGGTTCGTATCACCCGCACGGCGACGCATCGGTCTACGACGCGATGGTGAAGCTCGCGCAGGACTTCTCCACGCGCTATCCGCTCGTGATGGGACAGGGCAACTTCGGCTCTATCGACGGCGACCCGCCGGCCGCGTACCGCTACACGGAAGCGAAGATGTCGCGGCTCTCCGACGAGCTCCTCAAGGATCTCGACAAGGACACGGTCGAGTGGATACCGAACTTCGACGGCTCGAAGCAGGAGCCGACGGTGCTGCCGGCGGCGTTCCCGAACCTCCTCCTCAACGGCACGCTCGGCATCGCGGTCGGCATGGCGACGAACATCCCGCCGCACAACCTGCGCGAGGTCGCGGACGCGACGATGCATCTCATCGACAACCCGGAGGCGACGGTGGACGACCTCTTGGAGCACGTGAAGGGCCCGGACTTCCCGCTCGGCGCCATCGCCTTCAACCAGGCCGACATCAAGCAGGCCTATACGACCGGCAAGGGGGGCGTCGTCGTGCGCGGCGAGGCGGAGATCGTCGAGGAGAAGAAGGGCACGTCCATCATCATCACGTCGATACCGTTCCGCGTGAACAAGGCGGACCTGATAACGCGCATCGCGGACCTGGTGCGCGACAAGAAGCTCGAGGGCATCAAGGACCTGCGCGACGAATCTGCCGCCGACATCCGCGTCGTCGTCGAGCTGAAGGGCACCGCGCACCCGCAGGCGGTCCTCAATAACCTCTATAAGCACACCGAGCTCGAGAGCACCTTCCACTACAACATGCTCGCCCTCGTCGACGGCGTGCCGCAGACCCTCTCGCTGAAGGGCATGCTCTCGGCATTCGTCGACCATCGCCTCGAGGTAGTGCGCCGTCGTACGGAGTACGACCTGCGCAAGGCGGAGGAGCGCGAGCACATCCTGCTCGGCCTTTCCAAAGCGCTCGACCACATCGAGGAAGTCATCAAGATCATCCGCGCGGCGAAAGACGTTCCGACGGCGTCCGAAGCGCTCCAGAAGAAATTCGCGTTCACCCCGATACAGACCGCGGCCATCCTGGCGATGCGCCTGCAGACGCTCGCCGGGCTCGAGCGCCAGAAGATCGAGGACGAGCTCGCGGAGATACAGGCGCTCATCAAGAAGCTGAAGGACATCCTCTCGAGCCCGAAGAAGATACTCGCGGTCGTGCGCGGCGAGCTCAAGGAGCTCGCGGACAAGTACAGCGACGACCGCCGCACCAAGATAGTGAAGGGCGGCGTGAAGAACATATCCGTCGAGGACCTGGTGCCGGACGAGGAGTCGGTGCTCGTGCTCACCGCGGGCGGCTACGTGAAGCGCACGAACCCTTCGGAATACAAGGCGCAGAAACGCGGCGGCGTCGGCGTCATCGACATGTCGACGAAGGAGGAGGACGTCGTCACGCATTTCCTCGCCGCGTCCGCGCACAGCGAGCTCCTGTTCTTCACGGACTTCGGCAAGGCGTACCAGATGAAGATGTACGAGCTTCCCGAGGGCAAGCGCGCGACGAAGGGTAAGTCCATCATGAACTTCCTGCAGCTCGGTGGCGACGAGAAGGTGACGAGCGTGCTCGCGGTACCCAAGGGCGCCGCGCGCGCCGCGCTCTCGGTCTTCTTCGTGACCGAGCAAGGCGTCGTGAAGAAGGTCTCCGCGGAGAGCTTCGCCGACGTCCGTCGCTCGGGCATCATCGCTATCGGCCTCAAGGGCGGCGACAAGCTCGTCTCGGCCCACCTCGCGGCGGAGGGCGATTCCATTTCCATAGTGACGTCGGAGGGCCAGAGCATCCGCTTCGACGAGGCAGAGACCCGCGCCATGGGCCGCGTCGCGGCGGGCGTGCGCGGCATGGCGGTGAAGAAGGGCGATAAGGTCGTCTCGGCGGAAGTCGTGCCGGCGCAGGCCAAGGGCGCGACGCTCCTCGTCGTGATGGACAAGGGCTACGGCAAGAAGACGCTCATGAGCGAGTACAAGATACAGGGTCGCGGCGGCTCGGGCATCAAGACCGCGGAAGTGACCCCGAAGACCGGCAAGATCATCGGCGCGAAGGTGCTGGTGGGCGACGAAGCGAAGGAGGAAGAGCTTGTCGTCATCTCGAAGAAGGGCCAGGTCATCCGTTGCTCGACGGGAGAGATTCCGAGCCTGTCGCGGGCGACGCAGGGGGTGCGCATCATGAAGATGCGTGAGGGAGACTCTATCGCTTCCATGGTCGCCCTCTAGGGCTTCACTCGCACTCCGAATCTCAACCCTCTAAATTCTTACGGGTTAGATTCGGAGGCGTCGTTCCGTCGATTTTAGTATTCAAGGGCGCGGGGTAGTATGGAGGGGTTATTTAGTAAAGCTATTCGTATGGGACCAGAAGGAATGGGCGACATCGGGCCGAAGCAGTACACGACCGGCAGGCCGGAAGCGGCGCCGGCTTCGACGGAAGCCTCGGATGCGGACGTATTCGAGGCGAGCTTCTCGCCGCAGATGGGCGCGCTCTACCGGCAGGCAGGCGAGGTTGGTGCCGACGTGCCGGCAATCGTCGCCAAGATGAACGCGCTCGGCGAGGGTCAGATCGCGGAGGACGCGTACGATGGGCTCTCGCTCGCCGACCGCGAGATGCTCGAGCCGCGCACCGTCATGCTCGCGAACGGCCACTCGCTCTCGTACACCCGCAACAAGCGCGGCGTGTTCGAGTTCTCGAGCGAGACGGCAGGGTAGGCAGCAGGGGTGTTGATGCACGGGCCGCCCGGAGGGCGGCCCGTGCTATTTTTAAGGCATGCGATTCAGCGACCCGCAGGGAAACGTGCTGCAGCTCGGGCTGACCGAAGGCATGAAGGTCGGCGACCTCGGCGCAGGCTCCGGCCATTACGCGGTGGCGGCCGCAGGCATCGTAGGTAGCGCGGGCCATGTCTATGCCGTCGATATTCAGGAGGACGTGCTGAAGCACGTCCGGGATTTCGCGAGCGAGCGCGGCATGCGCAACGTCTCGACCATCTGGGGCAACTTCGAGCGCGTCGGCGGCACCACGCTCAAGGACCAGGCGCTCGACGCCGTCATCCTCTCGAATACGCTGTTCCAGCTCGACCACCGCGAGGGCGCGCTCGCCGAGATCAAGCGCATCCTGAAGCCCGGCGGACGGCTGCTCGTCGTCGATTGGGCGGGTGCCTACGGCGGCATGGGGCCGCTCCCGCACCGCGTCGTGCCCGAGCATGCGGCGGAGGAGCTGTTCATCACCAGCGGCTTCCACAAGCTGAAGGCATTTCGCGGCGGGCCGCACCATTATTCCCTGGTGTTTACGGCCCCATAGCGGAACCGGGAAAATCGACTAACCTAAGACGTATGAGCGAAATGAAACCGTTCCAGATAATCCTGCTCTCGGTCTTCGGACTGGTGGCGCTCCTCGGCCTGTTCCTGTTCGCGAACTTCCAGGGCTTCGGCCGCAACGCGGATGCGGTGGGCACGGTAACCATCTGGGGCACGCTGCCGCAGCGCTCGTTCGACGCGACGCTCAATGAACTCAAGGATGCCCGCAAGGAATACGCGAACGTCAGCTACGTCGAGCGCCAGGCATCGACCTTCAACGCCGACCTGGCGGACGCCATCGCGTCAGGCTCGGGGCCCGACCTCATCCTCATTTCCCAGGAGGAGCTGGTCGGCGAAGTGACCCGGCTGACGCTCGTGCCGTACTCCTCCATCTCCGAGCGTACCTTCCGCGACTCGTACCTGCCGGTATTCGAGCTCTTCCTCACGAGCGGAGGTACGTACGGCATCCCGTTCGCGGTCGACCCGCTCATGCTGTTCTACAACCGTACGCTGCTCGCGACCGCGGGCGCCGCCCGCCCGCCCGCTACCTGGGAGGCGGTCACTGGCCTCTCGCCCGCGATAACGCGCGCGACCGATGCGCAGACGGTCACCCGCAGCCTCGTGCCGCTCGGCACCTACCAGAACGTCACGAACGCGCGCGCTATCCTCTCGCTGCTGTTCTTCCAGTCCGGCAACGGCGTCTCCGGCGGCTCGCTCGAAGGCGGCCTCTCCTCGACGCTCGCCGCGAGCGGGAGCGAGAGCTACGGCTCCACGCCGGTCGAATCCGCGCTCAACTTCTATACGGAGTTCGCGAATCCGGCGAAGACGACCTACACCTGGAATCGCTCGCTGCCCGAGTCCCGCCAGATGTTCCTCACCGGCGACCTCGCGCTCTATCCCGGATTCGCATCCGAGCAGCGCGCGCTCGCGAGCGCGAACCCGAACCTCGATTTCGATATGGCGCCGATGCCGCAGCCGGGGACGGCAACGGTACGCACCGCATATGCCCGCGCGTACGCGTTCGCGCTGCCGAAGGCGTCCCGGAACACGTCGGGCGCGTACGAGGTAGCGCTCGCGCTCGCCGGGAAGGGCGTCAACGCCGCGTTCGCCCGCTCGCTCGGCATGGCGCCTGCCTCCCGCGCCGATCTCACGCCGTCGAACGCGAGCATCTTCGAGCCGGTCTTCTATCCGGAGGCGCTGACCGCAAAGGGCTGGCTATCCCCACTGCCGGGGCGAACCGATGCGATATTCGCGGCTATGATAGATAACGTGAACAGCGGCCGGCAGAGCGTGAAGCAGGCGCTCTCGACCGCCGACCAGGCGCTTACCGCCGCTTTCCGCTAACCATGACCCGACTCCATTCGTTCCGCGCGCTTCTCGTCCTCGGCATGCTCGCGTTCTCCTTCGCGGCGCCTATGCCCGTGGCGTATGCCGCCGACCAATGCAACCCATCGAGCCCGAGCTCATGTCCGAGCGGGCAGCAGTGCAAGAAAGTGAACGATGAAGACGCGACATGCGTCGCTATCGAATGCACGCCTGCCTGCAAATCCACGGAAGTCTGCTTCCTCGGCAATACCTGCATTGCGAAGTCGAGCACTACCAATCCCGGCGGGACCGAGGGAACTACTAATCCTGGCGGAACCCAGGGAACCGCAAATTCTGGCGCAGGCAGACTCCAGAACCCGCTCAATAATATAAATAGCATAGACGATCTGCTCGGCGCGGTTCTCGGCGCGGTCGTGCGCATCGGCTCCATCATCCTCGTGCTCGCGCTCGTCTATATCGGCTTCCTCTTCGTCGTCGCCCAAGGGAACGAGGAAAAGCTCAAGAGCGCTCGGACCGCGCTTCTTTGGACGGTGATTGGCGGTCTCATCCTGCTTGGCGCCACGGCGATAAAGGAGGTCATAACCGCGACCGTGGACGCGCTATGATGCCGCGTACGTTCATCGCGCTGCTCTTCATCGCTGGCCTGTCCGGCGCGTCCCCGGTTCCTGCGCTCGCCCAGACCTGCACCCCTGGCTGCGGGTCAGGGACGATATGCGCGTACACCAATCTCGCGGAGACGCAGACGGGATGCATCATCGCCGCCCAGGATGACGGAACGGTCGATGAGGTCGTCGTGGAGGCGGCGGGAGGCGGCTCCGGCCGCTCGTTCGCGGAGTTCGTATATGACGTAATCGTACCGCTCTTCAATGACGGCATCATCCCGCTCCTGTATGCGCTCGCCTTCCTCTTCTTCCTCATCGGCGTCGTTCGGTACTTCTTCCTCGAGAGCGAGGAGAACCGCGAGAAAGGCAAGGGCATGATGCTCTGGGGCATCATCGGCCTCGCGGTCATATTCTCGGTCTGGGGGCTGGTGCAGCTCCTCCTCGCCACGTTCTCGCTCGGTAGCGCATAGCACTTATTCCCTAATCACCATTCCGTCATGCCTCCTTCGAACCAAGCTCCAAGCACGCTGCAGGGATTCTTCCCCTGGATCATCGCGTTCATCGATACGTATATCGTGCCGCTCATCTTCGCGCTCGCGTTCGTCGTCTTCCTCTGGGGCGTCTTCCAGTACTTCATCGCCGGAGGCGCCGATGAGGAGAAGCGGGAAAAAGGAAAGAGATTCGTCGCGTACGGACTGGTCGGTTTCTTCGTGATGGTGTCGGTCTGGGGCCTCGTGAACTTGCTGGTCGGCTCGTTCGGCTTCAATAAGTCCGCGCCGCCGGTGCCGCGCTTCGGCGCGCCTTCGAGCGCCAATCCTGCGCCGAACACGCCTACCGGCACGTCAGGCATCTCATGCCAGACGGCATTCGATTGCGGCGGTCTCGCCTGCCTGAACGGCTTCTGCGCATCGAGCAACGGGAACAACTGATAGCTGATAGCCGTTTTCCACATGCGGCCAAGGCCTCTATTGACGGGCTGCCGTGGCGTTCTATCCTATAGGAGTACTTAGTAATCACTATCTATGAAGAAACTCGGTTATATCGGTGCGGCCCTCGCGCTCCCGTTCCTCGCATTCGCGCAGACCATCAATGGCCAGAGCGGCCTCGGCGGCCTCGGCCAGAGCCTCATCGCCTTTATCAATACGATCGTCGTGCCGCTCATCTTCGCGCTCGCGTTCATCGTCTTCATCTGGGGCGTCTTCCAGTACTTCATCGCTGGCGGGCACGACGAGGAGAAGAAGGAGAAGGGCAAGAGCCTCATGCTCTACGGCCTCATCGGTTTCTTCGTGATGGTATCGGTTTGGGGCCTCGTGAACATCCTCACGGGTACCTTCAATCTCCGCGACACGCCGCCGCCGTACCCTGACGTACCGGTCAACAACTAGGCGCAGTTCTCCACCAGAGGAAGCCGCCCGTTCGGGCGGCTTCTTGCTATGATACGGATATGGATAAGCTCAATGAGTTCATAACGAACGTGGAGCGGGAGATACTCACCCCGATAGTCACCCTCCTCGCCCTGTTCGCGTTCGCGGTCTTCGTCTGGGGCATCGTGCAGTTCATCGCGAACGCGGGCGATGAGGAGAAACGCAAGACCGGCCAGATGCACATGTTCTGGGGCATCATCGGCCTCGTCATCATATTCGGCGCGAACGCCATAATACGGCTCATGGCGAATACGGTGGGTGCGGACGTTCCGTTCTAGCAACCATAAGAAAAGCCCCGCATGAGAATGCGGGGCTTTGAAAGATCAGGTACCGATGCTTGCTACTCGGAATCCGCGGCTTCGGCTTGCGCCCTCGCTGCATGTTCCGGTTCGAAGCGGATGAGGAGCTTCTTCGGGCTCGAGTCGAGCGATTGGTAGAGCTCGGCCGTGCCGCCATTCGGACAGCTGTCTTGAATGGCTCCGAAGAGGTCCTTGCATCGGATACGGACGCCGTCGGTGTTATTCCGGAATATGGTGTATCCGGGACGGATCCTGGCTTCGTATTCGGTCGTGCCGGCCGCCGGCGCCGTCACCACCTGCCACTCCGGGGAGGGCAGGGATTCTGGCGCGGTTGCTGCCGGTATCGTCGCGGTCGTCTGCGTACTGCGCGCAGCTTCGACCTGTCCAGGCTCTTTCGAGCCATGTACGAGATGCTTGCCTCCGACCCAGTCGATCAAGAAGAAGATCGCTCCGACGGCCGCGAAAAGCAGGCCGATTCGTAAGGCCCACTTCTTCATTCCTTCGGTCGAACCTCCGGAACCATGCTTGGAGCCAGATGAAGCGCCATGAGCCATGTTGAGTTCCTCTAGTCCTTGTTGTTGGTGAAGATAGCGGCCGCGTCGACAAGCGGATTGCCGCTTCTGACGATGGTCTCTTTGGCTCGGCCACGGTTGATGCGGACAAGCTCAAGCGCGCGCTCCAAGGAGAGCGTTTCTCCTCGGCTGGTGGCGTCGGCAATATATGCCCTCGCCAGCTCGAGCTCGGTATCGAAGTCCTTCCTTTCCGCTCGACGCTGCGCGTCTTCGCGGGCGGACAATTCGGCGTCTGCGCCGAGCGCGCTGCTCGGTTCGATGCGGACGACGTTGAGGCGGGTGATCTGGATGCCCAGGTCGACCACATCCCCGACGCCGTTCTCGCGAACGATGCGCAGGAAGACCTCCATTTCCCGTTGCCGGTTATGCAAGTCATCTTTCGGGGCGGCATGGATATACCGCAACGGCTCGTCGATGGCGGGCAGCAGCCTATACTTATCGGGTGCGATTGCGAAATCCTCTTCCGCTATCTTGCCGTCCGTACGAGGCAGTGTACGCAACTTCGCGTCGCTGACCATCATCAAGAGGCTCGCCGCGAGCGGCGCCTTGAGGAAAACGAATTCCTCCCAGGTATAGTCGCTCGCGAACACACGCGTCTCTTCGCCGATGATGTCGCAGAGGATCTTCTTGACCCCCTCCTCGCCGCCGGAGTTGAGATACTTGATGATGCGATCGGCGTCGACATCCTCGCCGCCGTGCAGGCCATCAGCATCGGGCTCGATGGTAATGGCCACTTCGACGGTGACTGCAGCGCCGGCAGCGGCCGTATCCGATCCGGTATTCGCGCGGCATCGGACATCTTCATAGGTGAAGTTCCTGTTCATCCGCTCGACTTTGACCGGATTCACTCCCACCATGAAGGGGAAGTACGGGGCGAGCAGATGCGTCCCTTCCGGAATGAGGACGCGGATGCGCCTATTCCAGAACGTGAGGATGCCCTTATGCGGCGGATCCTCGGGAACGCGCACGAACCCGAACGCGATCATCAGCGCACCGATAGCGCCGATAGCCGCGAAGTACCGCGGGCCGACGAGAAGGTAGTAGGTGCCGAGCAGGATGAAGCCGATAGCGCTTGCCCAAAGGATCGTCGTGATCCTTTGGAGAAATGCACGGTCGACTATTACCGCCACCAGCATCGCCACCTGAATGGCTAGCCAGAGCTTGAGTACCAGAGGCATAGCGCCCTCCAAGATTCGTTTGACCTGTCAAAGGCCGTTCCACCTGCTATAATAGCACAATATATAGTGTTTTGTCAAGGTGCTCCCAGCA
The DNA here is from genome assembly GCA_036261925.1 of Minisyncoccota bacterium. Taxonomy (GTDB): domain Bacteria; phylum Patescibacteriota; class Minisyncoccia; order Phycocordibacterales; family Phycocordibacteraceae; genus C7867-001. The sequence goes on from DATAJW010000013.1 coordinate 82,539, forward strand.
ATCGAATACCGAGGCCAGTGCCGGCTATTTCATGGAAATGTACTGGAGAGAGGACTCGCACCAGCACCCCCGAAGGCCCAACCTACGGATGGAAGACGGGACCAACCATCTTCCATTCCCGCGGCAATTCGTTATGCACACAGTGCCGAGGAGAGGACTCGAACCTCCACCCCCGAAGGGACCTGCTCCTAAGGCAGGCGCGCCTACCATTTCGCCACCTCGGCACTCTATGCACAACTCGCGTCTACCATTTCGCCACTCCAGCGTTCCGGTATCTTATCAGAAAAAGACGAAAGCCGGACGAATCCGGCTCCGGTCTTTCACTTTGATTGGTCCGCCTGCCTGGGCTCGAACCAGGGACCATCTCCTTAAGAGGGAGTTGCTCTACCAACTGAGCTACAGGCGGATGTCCGAAGGACTTTCGGATTCTAGCGTCTTCATGAAAAATAGTAAACAGCTATTCGACGACCCGGCGGAGATGCGGCGGGACATGGACGAGCACCTCGTACGGGATGGTGCCGATACGTTCCGCTATGTTGGCGACCGAGTTCGGATGCTCGGGCGTCCGGCTGATCGCGATGACCCGGTCGCCCTGCGCGACGCCGCCCGCTCCGGTGATGTCGAGCGTGGTCATGTTCATGGAAACGCGTCCGGCGATGGGGCAGTCCTCCTCCCGGATGCGCATGCTGCCGGCGCTCGAGAGGCGTCGGTCGATGCCTTCGTAGTAGCCGACCGGGACGGTCGCGATGCGTGACGGCTGCCCGGCGATGAACGTCGCGTTATACCCGACGGCGTCGCCTGCGGGAATATCCCTGATGCTTGTCACGAGCGAGCGCAGCTCGAGCACCGGCTTCACTGCCGATTTCCCGCCGGGCGCGGTATCGAACCCGTAGAGGCCGATGCCGACGCGCGCGACGTTCGCGCGGCATTCGGCGGAGAAACGCACGCCCTTGGTGGCGGCTATGTGCCGGAACTCGAGCGCCGGATAGGCGGCTTCGACGAGCGCGAGGGTCTCCATCCAGGCGGCGAGCTGCGTGCGGCTGAACGCTTCGTCCTCGCTATCGGCGTCGGCCAGATGGGTGGCGATGCCGACGACCTTCGCATGCGGACTCTTCTTGAGCGCTTCGAGCGCGCGCGGAAGGTGCGCTCTCGTGATGCCTTGGCGGTGCATGCCGGTATCCACCTTTACGTGAAGCCGGACATCATGCGTAAGGAGCGGCAGGAGCTCGGCAAGCTGCTCTCGGTCGGTGAGCGCGAAATCGACGTGCGCCAGCCGCGAGCGCGCCATATCGCGCGGCCGCACGTAGCCCATGACGACGACGCGCGAGCGTATGCCGGCCTGGCGCAGGCGGTGCGCCTCGTACAAGGAATCCACCATGAAGAACGCTATATCCTCCGTGTCGAGGAGACGCGCGATCAAGCCGAGGTCGTGGCCGTACGCGTTCGACTTGAGGACGGGCGCTATGCGGACGCCCGGATGCCGCTCCTGGTACATGCGCAGGTTATGGAGCAGGTTCGCGCGCGAAATGGATACCTCGACCAAGGGCGCATAGCCCGAAAGCCGGCGCTCTAGCGTACGGAAGCGTTCGAGGATTCTCATGGTACCGGGGGCGGGACTCGAACCCGCACGGCATCGCTGCCAAGAGTGTTTAAGACTCTCATGTCTAACCAATTCCATCACCCCGGCTTCGGGGTTATTTTTACCATATGTCGGAGGCCCGAGCGGGAATCGAACCCGCGCATAACGCTTTTGCAGAGCGCCGTGTTACCGCTTCACCATCGGGCCCTTCCTCTCCAATTCCGAATCCAAATCCTTCAGTCTAAGCCCTCGGATATTGAAGTACTTCGTAAATATACCGTACTTTCTTTCAAGAGCTAATCCAACGAGTTCCGGCGTTGAATACATAAGCTTGAAGAGTCGTATGCTATCGCGTGCGCCGTACCGCAGTTGGTATGTGCCCTTGCTGCTGCCATGAGCAAACAGTCCCTTGCCCGTTACGCCAGCTTCATGGACAAGACGTTCATGCATGGATGAAAGGAATGCGCGACTCCCAGAGGTGAAGATGCTCAACAGTCGCTTGGGGTTCCCGTTCGGTGCCCGTTCAATGCATACGCACCCATCGCCATCGAAATAGCCGAGTACGAATGCGGGGAAGTAGAATAGCGGAATATGCGGCAATACCATCGTGAGTGATTTTGCAGGTGTCATACCGATTTCAATGAGCGCATCATATAAGGCATGGCTTCCGATTGAAAGACAGTAGGCCAGCTTACGATTCTCCGATCTATCCTCGACGCGTATCGTATGCTGCGACTTCATGAGGTCGCGGATTAGAGCGATTCGATCCCTATCAGTGCTCAGCACCCGAACGTATTTGCCCCTGATATTCTGTGAATACTGCATGTTCCCATCCGCATATAGATATCCCAGCACGTATGCCATGGATACCGACCATGAATCGAAAAATGCTTCGTCTACGGGAGTTTTCTTACCCATATTCCTAATGATAAGGAATGTGGATAGATAAAAGCTGAAGAAAAAATAAGAAAGCTAAACTAGCTCTCGCGGGAGATATCGTCGAGATGCTGGCGATTGCGCTCGCCGTGGTCTATCTCGAAGCGTATGAACGGGAGCCGCGAGAAGCGGGTGGTCTTCTTGAGCTCGTTGCGGAAGAGGTCCTTGTGGCGCATGAGGAAATTGATGGCCTGGTCGTCCTGGCCCTCGGGGAAGACGCTGACGAATATGGTCGCGTTCTTGCGGTCCTTGGAAAGATGCGCGCGCGTCGGCGTGATAAGGGTCTCGCGACCCGCCTCGCGCGCGATGTAGCGGCCAGCGGCCTCTATGAGTATGGAAACGGCTCGGTTGTCGCGGTCGCTCATGACTATTTCTCTATCATGCGATAGGCGAAGAGCGTGTCGCCCGGGGCAGCCTCCGCCTTCCCGTCGATCTGCAGGCCGAACTCGCCCTCGACATGGATCTCCTTCACGTCGGCGCGCGCCACCTGGAGGTTCGTGAGCTTCGCGGTGCCGATAGGGAGGCCGCGACGGTCGACCTTCACCATATCGCCCACTTCAAGAGCGCCCGATATCCAGCGCGCGCCGAGCGTCTGCTTGGTGCCGGTCGCATTGAAGGCCTTGAGCACCTTCGCCTCGCCCGTTATCTCCTCGACGGTGATGCGCGGCGCGCTTGCCGCGACGAGCTTCTCGATGTGCTCCTTGAGGTCGTAGATGATGGAGAAGGTCTCGATAGCGACCTGGCTTCGGTCCGCGAGGTCGCGCGCGTTCGAGTCGGTGCCGACGTTGAATGCGATGATGTTCGCGCCGCCGGCCATCGCGAGCTTCACGTCGCCTTCAGAGACCGCGCCGAGGCCCTCGCCGATGATGCGGACGACGACGCGCTCGTGCTCGACCTTCGCGAGCTCGTGCTTGATGGCTTCCACGCTGCCGGAGACGTCCGCCTTGAGGATGAGGGGGAGCAGCGCGGTGCCTTCGGGCAGCGCCGCGTCGCGCGCCTTCGGCGCGTCCGCCGCGATGGCCGCGGCGAGCTTCTCGGCCTCCTTCTTGTTCGCGACCGCGAGGAACGGGGTGCCTGCCGCTGGCAGCGCGTTCCATCCGGCGATACGGACCGGCTGGGAGGCCTTCGCATCCTTGATGCGGGTTCCCTTGAAGTCCTCGATGAAACGGATCGGCGCGATAGCGGTGCTCGCGATGGCGTAGGTGCCGGTCGCGAGGGTACCTTCCTTGAGGATGAGGGTCGCGGTCTGGCCCTGCCTTGGATCCTGCGAGGATTCGAGCACGTAGCCGGATGCGGCGGCGTCCGGATCGTAGGTGAGTTCGGCGAGGTCCGCGGTGAGAAGCACGAGGTCGAGCAGCTCCGGAATGCCGTCGCCGGACTTCGAGGAGACCGACGCATAGGGCACCGAGCCGCCGAGACCTTCGAGGTAGATGCCTGCCTCGATGACGCCCATCTTCACGCGCTCGAGGTCGGCGCCATTCTTGTCCATCTTCGTGAACGCGACGATGTAGGGAATGCCGGCTTCGGTAATCGCGTTCCAGGCCTCGGCCGTCTGCGGCTTCACGCCCTCGTCGCTAGCTACGACGAGGATGGCGATGTCGGCGGTCGCCGCGCCGCGGGCGCGTATCGCTTGGAACGCTTCGTGGCCGGGCGTATCGAGGAACGTGATGGTGCGCACAGCGCCTTCGTACTCATGCTGCGCTTCGTACGCGGATACGTGCTGCGTGATGCCGCCGGCCTCGCCGGCTACGACGTTCGCCTTCCGGATGTAATCCAGAAGCGAGGACTTGCCGTGATCGATGTGCCCCATCACGGCCACGATAGGTGGTCGGGTCGTTCGCGCCATAATGCAAGCATTACAGCATAAAATGAGAGTAATTTCAATGAACGCGCAGTGCGCGGATTGCCGGGTCGCAGGAGGTCGACTAGTGTACGTAGATGAAGAAGCGCGCGTATCTCGACTGGGCGGCAGCGGCTCCCGTGCGCAAGGAAGCGCGTACGGCGTTCCTCGACGCGCTCGATGCGTTCGGGAATCCCTCGTCGGCGCATGAGGAGGGACGCGCGGCGAGCGCGCTCCTCGAGGGCGCCCGCGCCCGCGTCGCGCGGCTTGCCGGAACGAAGCCCGAGGCGGTCGTCTTCACGAGCGGCGCGACCGAAGCGAACGCGCTCGCTATCGAAGGCCGGATTCGCGCGCGCCTGCGCCTGGGAGCTCCGCCAGAGTTGCTCCACGTGCTCTATGCGCCGAGCGCGCATGCGTCGGTCACCGGAGCGTGCATGCGCGCCGAGGCTCTCGGCGTGCGCACGGAACCGCTCTCGTTCGCTGACGGACGCATCGATCTCGCCGACCTCGCCCGCAAGGTGCGCCCCGAGACGATGCTGGTGGTCGTCGACGTCGTCTGCGGCGAGACCGGACTTCAAACGCACGTGCGCGATGTACGGCGTACGCTCGATACGGCCCTTCCGGCGGGCGGGCGCATCAATCTCCATGCCGACGCGAGCCAAGCGCCGCTTATCGCCCCGTTCGAGCTCGCCCAGCTCGGTGCCGACTCCATCGCGCTCGACGCGCAGAAGATCGGTGGCGTTCGGGGCATCGGCGCGCTCATCGCGCTCCGTTCGGTCGCGATCGACCCGCTGATGGCGGGCGGCGGCCAGGAGCGCAGCCTGCGCCCGGGCACGCCCGCTCCCGCGCTCGCGGCTGCGTTCGCTGCCGCGCTCTCGCTCGCCGACCGCGAGCGTGCAGCCTTCCGCGAGCATTCCGAAGCGTTCCGCTCGCGGTTCCTCCTGGCTATCGAAAGCATCGCCGGCCTTTCCGTCAACGAAGGGAAGGAACAGGCGCCGCACATCGTGAACCTCTCGCTCATCGGTCGCGATACCGATTACGTACAGGCGCTTCTCGACGAAGCGGGCGTGGCCGTCTCGACGAAGAGCGCCTGCGAGAGCGATTCGGAGAGCGGTTCGCGCGCGGTCTTCGCATACACCGGCGATCGCGAATGCGCGGCGTCCACGCTCCGTGTCTCATGGGGCCCCCGCGCCCGCACCTGCGATCTTGACCGGTGCGCGCGGGAGCTCGTGCGTGCGGTTCGATTCGTAGACGGAAGCACGATATAGTTAAAGCGTGGAGAAAATCCTTCAGAGTCGAGGCGCGGGAGAGAAGCGAGCGCAGGCGTACTTGAAGTACGACGGAGAGAGGTTCTCGGGCCCCGCAACGAAGGATATGAAGATTTTAACCATGCTTTTCATATGAACATAGAAGACCTCACCAAAACCCAGCTCCTCCTGCTCACGCTTCTCGTGAACTTCGTAACGTCGATAGCTACCGGCGTCATTACCGTATCCTTGCTCGACGAATCGGCGCCGACGATAACCCAGACGGTCAACCGCATCGTCGAGCGGACGGTCGAGACCGTCGCGCCGGAAGTCCCGTCGCTGCCGGACTTCATCCCCGCTCCGCAGGAGCCTGCCGCGCCCCAGCCTACCAACGAGGAGCTCCGTACCGCCGCGCTCGCTTCGGCTGCCGCGCGTACGGTAGAGATATACCGCAGCTCGTCGGGCCGCTCTCCGCTTGGCACCGGCACCTACCTCCCGCGCGCCCGGGCCGTCGTCATGGCGGCGGCGAGCGGCCTGCCGAGCGAGGTCGTCGTCGCGTTCCCGGACGGCTCGACCGCCGAGGCCTCGCGCTCGCGCTCGGGCGGCGGCCTCATCATCTTCGGCTTCGCCGATACAGCCGCGCTTCCGGATGCGCAGTCCCCGCGCCTGGTCGCCTCGAGCGATCTCGCCGCAGGGCAGACCGCTATCGGGATCGCGGCCGATGGCGCGGCAGTGACCGGCATCGTGACGAAAGTCGATGCCGAGGGCGTCTACGCGAATGTGGCCGGTATCCCGGCGGGCGGGTCGATCGTAAGCCTTTCGGGCGATATCATCGGTTTCTCGCGGGGCGAAGACGCGTTCGTCGCGTCCGAGACGGTCACCGGGCTCCTCTCGGCCCCTGCCCAGTAATGAGCAGCCCTCTATAACGTCTTCTATCGCATATGCCGCCATTCAAGAACTTCACCGCAAAGGCCAAGGAGGCCATCAAGAAAGCGCATGAGCTCGCCATCGAGCGGGGGCAGAACCATGTCAGCCCGCTGCACCTGCTGACCGCCCTCATCCACCAGGAAGAGAGCCTCGTCTTCTCCGTGCTCGACCGCATGGACATCGATACGCTCCTGCTCGCCGACACCCTCCTCGAGGCGCTTGAGATGCCGGAAACCATGTCGACCCTGTCACCGTCGTACAATCTCTATCTCACGCCCGACCTGGCCCAGGCCATAGAGGCCGCGAGCAAGGTAGCCGCGCGCATGAATGATTCGTTCATCGGCACCGAGCATCTGTTCGTCGCCGTGCTCGAGCATCCGGGCCCAGCGGTCGATACGTTCGAGCGCTTCAAGATAGATTCCGAGACCGTCATCGAGGTGCTGAAGGACCTCAAGAACTCCAAGGACGGCCAGGTCACGGAGCCCAAGCGCTTCCGCGCGCTCGCTAAGTACACCCGCAACCTCACCAAGCTCGCCCAGGATAACGCGCTCGACCCGGTCATCGGCCGCGACCTCGAGATCAGCCGTGTCATACAGATACTCTCGCGCCGCACCAAGAACAATCCGGTCCTCATCGGCGAGCCGGGCACCGGCAAGACGACCATCGCCGAGGGCCTCGCCGCGCGCATCGCCACGGGCGACGTGCCGGAATCGCTCAAGGACAAGGAGCTCCTCTCGCTCGACCTCGGCCTCATGATCGCGGGCACCAAGTACCGCGGCGAATTCGAGGAGCGCATGAAGAATGTCATGAAGGAGGTGGAGAAGGCGCAGGGCAAGGTCATCCTCTTCGTCGACGAGCTCCATACGCTCGTGGGCGCGGGCGCCGCCGAAGGCGCGATGGATGCCTCGAACATGCTGAAGCCCGCGCTCGCGCGCGGCGAGATACGCATGATCGGCGCGACCACCATCAAGGAATACCAGCAGCATATCGAGAAGGATGGCGCGCTCACGCGCCGCTTCCAGCCGATCTTCGTGAACGAGCCATCGCTCGAGGACGCGACCGCCATCCTGCGCGGCCTGCGCGACAAGTACGAGCTCTTCCATGGCGTACGCATCACGGACGGCGCCATCGTGTCCGCGGTCGAGCTCTCCGCGCGCTACATCAGCGACCGGTTCCTGCCGGATAAGGCAGTGGACCTCATCGACGAGGCCGCCTCGGGCCTGCGCATCGCGCTCGAGAACAAGCCCCCGCTCCTCGAGGAGACCGACCGGAAGATCCGCCGCCTCGAGATAGAGCGCCAGGCGCTCAAGAAGGACGAGGAAGCGCTCGGCAAGGGCGAGAGCGGCCAGGGGAAGGAGATAACCACGCGCGTCGAGGGAATCGATGCGGAGATAGCCGACCTGCGCGAGAAGACGGGAGAGCTCGAGCTCAAGTGGAAGAACGAGAAGGAAGTGCTGCAGTCCATACGCTCCCTCAAGGAAGAGCTCGAGTCGCTGCGCGTCCAGGCGGATAACGCCGAAGCGATGGCCGACCTCGGCACCGCCGCGGAGATTCGCTACGGCCGCGTACCGGTCCTCCAGAAGGAGCTCGAGACCAAGACCAAGCGCCTGAAGACGCTGCAGAAGTCCCGCCGCATCCTCCATGAGGAGGTCACCGAGCACGAGATAGCGGGCGTCGTCGCGCGCTGGACCGGCATCCCGGTCTCGAAGATGCTCGAGGAGGAAGCCTCGAAGCTCGCGCGCATGGAAGCTGCGCTCAAGGACGCGGTCATCGGGCAGGACCTCGCGGTGAAGGCGGTCGCGGACGCGGTGAAGCGCTCGCGCGTCGGCATCGCCGACCCGAACCGCCCTATCGGCTCGTTCCTGTTCCTCGGCCCTACCGGCGTCGGCAAGACCGAGCTCTCGCGCAAGCTCGCCGAGTTCATGTTCAACGACACCGACGCGCTCGTGCGCGTCGACATGTCGGAGTTCATGGAGAAGCACTCGGTCGCGAAGCTCATCGGCGCGCCGCCGGGCTACGTCGGCTACGAGGAAGCGGGCACGCTCACCGAGCGCATTCGCCACCGGCCGTACGCGGTCGTGCTCTTCGACGAGATCGAGAAGGCGCATCCGGAGGTGTTCAACATCCTCCTGCAGGTGCTCGACTCGGGCCATCTCACCGACGGCAAGGGCCGCAAGGTTAATTTCAAGAACACCATCGTCATCCTCACGTCGAACATCGGCGGCGAGCTCATGGACCGCATGGCATCCATCGGCTTCACCTCATCCAGCAAGGACGAGCTCGCGCAGTACGAGCAGGTGAAGGAAAAGGTTATGGAAGCGCTGAAGAGCCACTTCCGTCCCGAGTTCCTCAACCGCCTCGACGACATCGTCATCTTCGACGTGCTCCAGAAGGAGGCGCTCATGCAGATCGTCGAGAAGCAGGCGCAGGATATCGTCGAGCGGCTCGGCGGCAAGCGCATCACGCTCTCCATCGCGCCCGAGGTGCGCGCCTGGCTCGCCGAGGTGGGGTATAACCCGCAGTACGGCGCACGCCCCTTGAAGCGCGCCATCCAGGATAAGATCCTGACCCCGATAGCCTCGCTCATGGTCGAGCAGGGCATCATGGAGGGCGGTTCGGTCACCGTGACCATGAAGAACGGCACGCCTGACTTCGCCGTCCACAAGGCGGCCCGCCGGACGCGCGCCAAGAAGCCTGCGGTTGCGACCTCCTAGCGTTAGCGTTCCATTCGACTCCATTCTCCGACCCGGTAAACCCTTACGGGGCGGGATAGAAGGCTCTCTACGTGGGTTTGCGGACCCATGGTGTATCTGGTACAGTTCGCCTATCTATGTCACAAGACCGCCTTCAGAAGATGAAGTCCCCGTCCGGGCACATCCGCTTCACGCGCAAGAACAAGAAGAAAGTAGAGCGCAAGCTCGAGTTCAAGCATTACGATCCTACGACCCGCACGCACGAGGTCTATAAGGAAGTCAAGAAATAGGGCTCCCTCGGCATTCGAATCTCAACCCTGGAGTACCGTAACGGGTTAGATTCGAAAGCCTCGTCCGTAGGCATGAAGAAACCGCCCGTTCGGGCGGTTTCTTGCGACTGAATGGAAAGCTGGGTGTCCGCTGAAATATGCAATCGCATATTTCAGCGGACAAGGGAGGTATGGAAAGTGGAAAGACCGTCCCGAGGGACGGTCTTTCCAGTGTGCCCCCGAGAGTCCGGCCGAAACCGAAAACTCACGGGCACCTAGATAATTTACCGGAAGCCGTTTTTGCTGTCAAGCGTTTTCGAACGATCTGAATTCGGCGGGCTCTGACGGAGGATTTTAGAACCATCGATTGGGCAACTGAATACCCGTACCCGACTATTGCTCTTAGAGAAATACAGGCATTATTGGCACATCGGGTCGCAGCCTAGCCACCCTTACTCGATAGGCAGGTGAATGCGGGCAAAAGGCAAAAAGCCTGATTCGGAAGTAAATATCGCGGTCATCTCCCACCATCATGCTCACCGCGTTCTGCTGTTTGCTTTCAACGTCGGCACTCTCCTTAGTTGATGGGCGGTCGTCCCCGCCAACCCACATTCCGACGTCATCCTTTGTATCTAGAATACTTTCGATTACGTACACTCTCTCAAATGCATCCGCGCCAAAAGAGCCGACCGCGAATCCGTATGTGATTTTTGCAAGCATCCTTGGGAACGTAGTGCCCTTGTAAGACACACTCCCGTTTATTGTCTGGACATCATACTTCTTCGCGAGCAGTTCAACGGCGTCACCAAAGCCGACAAGCCTGTGGCCAGTCATCATGATGCCGTGCGAGTATTCGTAACCGCTCATCGAGGCCGGTGGAGCGTATTCAGGGAATCCGGCCATCGCAAACTTTTCATTCTCTCCCAGAATAAGCTCCTTCGTCACACCGCTCTTAGTCGTAACATTGAGTTTGTACTCCTTTGGCATCTCCTTCTTTCGCCGTGTAGGGTACCCAAGGGTAGCGCGCGTCAGCCACCAGAGTCCGCGAAGCACGTGTCCCTCGAACTCTCCGGTTATTCTGGCGCAGGTGCGGCAGCTTGCGCGCGGCAGTATGTGCCTGCCTCCGAGTCCGTAGGGAATGATGTGCTCGTCGGTTAGGTCATCGGTCGTTCCGCAATAGATACATCGGTCTACCGAGTCATAGACCTTCGTCGTCTGTGTCGGTGGCGTCTTGAAGACGGGGCGCGATGCTGCAAAGATGTTCGGAATCTGCATACGTGAACTCTATCAAAGTCACCAGTAAAAACGTGGAAGTCGCGATGAGGCAGACTAG
>DATAJW010000014.1:0-3865 GCA_036261925.1 Minisyncoccota bacterium
CCACCGACCTCTGCGACAACATCGCCGGCACGCAGACCAGCGTCCCCTCCGGCTACTACCAATCCGGCTCCTCCTGCTACCCGAACCCGATCGATGTCTGCCCGACCACGCCGGGTACCCAGACCCAGACCTCGCAGTGCAACTGCACCGACATGCCGAGCAACCCGGGCTGCACCGTCACGGGCCCCGACCTCACCGCAGGCTCGATCAGCCCGGCCGCGACGTCCCCGAACGTCTCCACGACCTTCTCCGCTACCATCACGAACCAGGGGAACCAGACCACCGGCAGCGCGTACAACGTGCTCTTCCAGCGCGCCACCAACTCCTCGGGCGCGAGCGCGACCTCCCTCGGCACCGTCTCGGTCACGACGACCACGGCAGGGCAGTCGCGGGTCGCGAGCCGCGCCGCCTCGCTTACCCAGGGCACCTGGTACGTCCGCGCCTGCGCCGACATGAACGCCTCGATGGTCGGCGCCATCAGCGAGACGAACGAGGGCAACAACTGCGGGCCCTGGACGCAGGTGGTCGTGGGGTCGGCCGGCTCGTGCGCGAACCCGGTCAGCGTGACTGGCTCGACGAGCGGCGGGCTCTGGGGAACCAACCCGTACACGACCGACTCGACCCTCGGCAAGGCGGCGGTGCATGCCGGCCTCCTCGCGAACGGGCAGAGCGGCACCATCAATGTCGCCGACGTCGGCACGGTGGGCTCCTTCGGGGGCTCGACCCGCAACGGCGTGACTTCGACCGCCTGGCCTGAAGCGTACCCGGGCATGCAGCTCTCGGCGTGCGGGCCGCAGTCCGACCCGTACCCCGACCTCACCGCGGGCGCCAAGAGCCCGTCGTCGGCGACCAGGAACCAGGCCGTCACCCTCTCGGCGACCGTCTCCAATCTCACGAACAAGGCCACCAACGCGGCCGGCATGTACGTGGGCGGCCCGGGCGCCGGCGCCTTCTATACCACCTTCCAGCGCGCCACCAACTCCTCGGGCGCTGGCGCGACGAACATCACGCCGGCGCACGTGACCGGTCCGCTCGCCGGCGGCGCGAGCCAGACCGCCTCCGTCTCGTACACCTTCACGACCGCCGGCACCTTCTATGTACGCGCCTGCGCCGACACCCCCTCCGACAACATCACGGAGTCCAACGAGGGCAACAACTGCGGCGCCTGGTCCGCCATCACCGTCACGGGCACCGCGCTCTCCTGCAACGTGAGCCCGTCCTCGGTCGAGGTGGGCAAGAGCGTGACGTACGCCGTCTCGGGCGGCAGCGGCAGCTACGTCTGGCAGGCCTCTGATGGCGGCAGCTACGGCAGCGCGAGCATCGCGAGCCGCTCCTTCGCGGCCCCCGGCACGTACGGCATGCAGGTGCGCATGGGCTCGGACGGCGATTCCTGGGTGTACTGCCCGAACGTCACCGTCGCCGGTCCCGCCTGCACCGACGCGGGCCCCGTGGAGATCACCGCCAGCCCGTCGCGCGTGGAGCAGGGCGATACCGTCACCCTTTCCTGGACCGGTACGAACGTCTCGGGCGCCTGCACCGTCTCGGGAGGCTCCGGCAGCGCCGCGGTCAACACGAGCTCGAACCCCGCTTCCTGCACGCTCTCGGGAACCGTCACCACGGGCGCCGTGACCACCCAGTCCACGTACACCGTCTCCTGCCCGGGCGGGCAGAGCGATACGGTCATCGTGAACGTGATACCGAAGTTCGAGGAGTTCTAGCCCAGCTAGCAGCTACAAGCTCCCAGCTGGGCACGAGCTTGAAGCTGCACGCTATCTTTGGTATGGTGGGGGAACATGAAAAAGGACATCCATCCGGCCGACTACCGCCAGGTGCTCTTCGAGGACATCGCTTCCGGCGAGAGCTTCCTCATCGGCTCCACCATCCGCACGACGGAGACCGGCACCTACAAGGGCAAGGAGTACCCGAAGATGATCGTCGAGATCTCCTCGAAGTCGCATCCGTTCTATACGGGCGAGGACCGCACGCTCGATAAGACGGGACGCGTCGAACGCTTCAAGCAGCGGGCAGCCAAAGCAAGCAAGAAGTAAGTAGCAGGCAGTAAGCGGTAGGCAGTATACTCAGTACGAGTACTGCCTTTTCTGCTTACTGCTTTCTGCATACTACCTACTGCATTTATGGAATATTCGTCCGAATTCAAAGCCAACCACAAGACCGCCTACCTCGCCGAGGAATACGAGCGCCTGTCCGCAGAGCTCCATGACGCGCACGAGGCCGCAGGCGAGGACGCGGTGCTGAAGGAGATGGCGGAGGATGACGCGGCGCGCATAGCGGCGCGCCAGGAGGAGATACTCGAGGAGATACGGAAGATACTCGACAAGGACAAGGAAGAGGCGGCGAAGCCCAAGGCCATCGTGCTCGAGTTCCGCGCGGGCGCGGGCGGCGACGAGGCGAACCTCTTCGCCAAGGAGCTGAAGGAGATGTACGAGAAGTACGCCGAAGGGAAGCGCTGGCGCATGAACGTCATCGATGACCTGACGCTCGAGATACAGAACCCCGACGCGTACGACGCGCTCCGCTACGAGACCGGCGTGCACCGCGTGCAGCGCGTGCCGCTCACGGAGAAGTCCGGCCGCATCCATACCTCGACCGCGTCCGTCGCCGCGCTTCCGATACGCGTGAAGCCGGTCGTGGAGATAAACCCTTCCGACATAGAGATGGAGTTCACCCGCTCGGGCGGCGCCGGCGGCCAGAACGTGAACAAGGTGGAGACCGCCGTCAGGCTCATCCACAAGCCCACCGGCATCGACGTGCGCTCCTCATCCGAACGCAGCCAGCTCGGGAACCGTGAGAAGGCGATGGGCATCCTTGCGGCGAAGCTCGAGACGCTCGCCATCGAGGAAGAAGCGAAGAAGCATTCCGACCTGCGCGCCGGCCAGATAGGGACGGGCGACCGCTCGGAGAAGATACGCACCTATAACTTCCTGCAGGATCGCGTGACCGACCATCGCCTCAAGGAGTCCTGGCACAACCTGCCGAAGATCATGCTCGGCGGCATCGACCCCATCGTCGAGGCGCTTCAGGCGGCAGCGGCCACCGGCGGGATAGGTAGCGCGGAGGACGACGATTGACGCGCGGTTTCCCCCGTATCGCTACCACCCAGCCTTCCCTGAGGAGACTGGGTGGTAGCATATGCATACATGGCCATACCGACCGTCGCTCCGATCAAGCCGACACCTAAAGTAGGCGATACGTGGGACGTGCCGGTCCGCAGTACTCGTTCGCGCGTACCGGTGCGTATACTCGGTTTCCTCGCGGGCGCGCTCATCGCACTGCCGGTACTCGCGCTCATCGCGGTCGGTCCGGTGCCGTTCGACCAGGTCAGGAGCGCGCTTACGCTGCCGGATGAGCTCCGCTCCGCTGCACTCATTTCGGACACCGGTACGACGAGCAGCGTGCATCGGATCGGGTGGTGGTTCTATAGAGAAGTAGCGGCGACCGGCCATCAGTACGCATCAGTCGCCCTGTTCAAAGATGGCGGTATCGCTGCCATCGCGCTCGAGCCGTCCGGAGAGGCCATGCTCGAGATCGATGGGCAACGCATCGGTGCGCTGCCGGCATCGAGCACTGGCCTGACCGTCGCTCCCGATGGCACGAAGCTCGGCGTAATGTACATTCCAGACTACGAATCGCCGGCGCAGCTCCCGGAAAACGTGACGGACACCGAGCCGACGCTGTGGCAAATCGGCGTATTCAGGATCCCGAGCGCTACTTTCTCGCCGGCCGGTAAGGGATACGCGCCCTTCTTCATGGATGATGCGAACCTCGCGCGCGCCGTCCCTGCCGGCGTTACCATGCTGACGATCCCGACCGGCGAGATGCATCAGTTGATAGATGAGGACCTCGT